>NZ_JAXOFN010000041.1:0-55872 GCF_034420155.1 Massilia luteola | reverse complement strand
GATATCGAAGAACTGACGGCGCTCGCGCAGCGCTTCGCCGTGGCCGTGCCCAGCTGGGGCGTGGGCACGGGCGGCACCCGCTTCGCGCGCTTCCCGGGCCGCGGCGAGCCGCGCAACGTGTTCGAAAAGCTGGACGACTGCGGCGTGATCAACCAGCTCACGCGCGCCACCCCAAGCGTGTCGCCGCACTTCCCGTGGGACAGGCCGACGGACGCGAAAGAGCTGCGCCAGCACGCGGATGCGCTGGGCCTGGCCTTCGACGCCGTCAACTCGAACACCTTCCAGGACCAGCAGGGCCAGGAACACACGTATAAATACGGCAGCCTCACGTCGCTGAACGCCGCGACGCGCGCGCAGGCCGTCCAGCACAACATCGACTGCATCGAACTGGGACGCGAACTCGGTTCGAGGGCGCTGACCGTGTGGGTCGGCGACGGCGCCAACTTCCCCGGCCAGAGCAACCTGCGCGGCGCGCTGGAGCGCTACCTGGACAGCATGCGCGGCATCTACGCCGCGCTGCCGGACGACTGGAACGTCTTCATCGAACACAAGCTGTTCGAGCCGGCGTTCTACGCGACCACGATCGCCGACTGGGGCACGAGCTTCGCGTGCGCGACCACGCTCGGCCCGAAGGCGAAATGCCTCGTCGACCTGGGCCACCACGCGCCGAACACGAACATCGAGATGATCGTCGCGCGTCTCGCGCAGTTCGGCAAGCTGGGCGGCTTCCACTTCAACGACAGCAAGTACGGCGACGACGACCTGGATTCGGGCTCGATCAACCCGTTCCAGCTGTTCCTGGTCTTCAACGAGCTGGCCGACGCCGCCCTGCGCGAAGGCCCGACGTTCGCGCCGGCGTACATGCTGGACCAGTCGCATAACGTGACCGACCCCATCGAGAGCCTGATGAACAGCGCGGTGGAAGTGCAGCGCGCGTACGTGCAGGCCGCGCTCGTCGACCGCACCGAGCTGGCCGCGCTGCAGGAATCCAACGACGTGCTGCTGGCGGCGCAGGCGCTCAAGACGGCGTACCGCACCGACGTGTCGGCCATCCTCGCGATGGCGCGCGTGCGCGCGGGCGGCGCGGCCGACCCGGTGGCATGCTACCGCGCGAGCGGGTATCGCGACCGCGCGGCGGGCGCACGTCCGGCGAAGGCGGGGGCGAGCAGCAGCGGGATCGTGTGAGGCGCAGCGATTACGAATGAAACGTCGCCCCCGCGATGAAACGTCGCCCCCGCGCAGGCGGGGGGCCGAGTGCTGCGCGCACGCATGGTAACTTGGGTTCCCGCCTGCGCGGGAACGACGGTCGTTCAAAGCAGTCGAACAGTTGCACGCGCCGTTCGTACCGGCGCGTTTCGCCCACTCGCCCCAGGAGTTCCCGCATGAGCCAGCGCTCCCCGCGCATCGCTTTACTGGCGGCCGCGCTGTCGTGCGCCTTCGCCGCGCACGCCGCCGGCCCGGCCGCCACCTTCGCCGACGTCGCCGCGCACCTCCAGGCACCGCCGCCCGACGCCCGTCCCATGATGCGCTGGTGGTGGTTCGGCCCCGCCGTCGCGAAACCCGAGCTGGAACGCGAGATCCTCGCGATGAAGGCCGGCGGCATCGGCGGCTTCGAGATCCAGCCCGTGTATCCGATGGAACTGGACGACGCCGCGCGCGGCATCCATAACGTCCCGTACCTGTCCCCCGAATTCCTCGACGCCGTCGGTTACGCCAACCGCACGGGCCGCGCCAACGGCATGCGTGTCGATATGACCCTGGCCAGCGGCTGGCCGTACGGCGGGCCGCACGTCACCGTCGACGAGGCGGCGGCGCGGCTGCGCCAGGCCGTCGTCGACGTGCCGGCGGGCGCCTCCAGCTTCGCGCTGCCGGCCGTGATGAGCGGCGAAAAGCTCGTCGCGACGTTCGTCGGCGCGGACGTCGACCCCGCGGCGTTGCGGCCGCTTTCCGCCGCGGCCGGCGCCGACGGCCGGGCGCCGATCGCGCCGGCGAACGGTGCGCGCAAGGTCGTCGCCTACATCGCCAGCCGCACGGGCCAGCAGGTCAAGCGCGCGGCGCTGGGCGCGGAGGGCTTCGTGCTCGACCACTTGAGCCGCAAGGCCATCGACCACCATCTCGCCACCGTCGCCGAACCGCTGATGAAGGCGTTCGGCGACGCGCCGCCGTATGCCGTGTTCTCGGACAGCCTGGAGGTCTACAGCACCGACTGGACGGACGACTTCGTGGCCGAATTCAGGAAGCGGCGCGGCTACGATATCGTGCCGCACCTGCCGGCCGTGTTCACGGGCCAGGGGCCGGACGCGGCGGCCGTGCGCCACGACTGGGCCCTGACGCAGACGGAGCTCGTGGAAGAGCGCTATCTGATGCCGATCGACGCCTGGGCGAAACGGCACGGCACGCGCTTCCGCTCGCAGACGTACGGCGAGCCGGCCGTCTCGCTGTCCAGCAACCGCCTCGTCGCGCTGCCGGAAGGCGAGGGGCCGCAGTTCCGCGAATTCTCGTTCACGCGCCTCGCGACGTCGGCCGGCCACTTGTACGGCCGCCCCGTGATCTCGGCCGAGACGTGGACGTGGCTGCACTCGCCCGCGTTCGCCGCGACGCCGCTGGACATGAAGGCGGAAGCCGACCGCATGCTGCTCCAGGGCGTGAACCAGTTCGTGGGCCACGGCTGGCCTTACACGCCGCCCGGCACGCTCGAACCGGGCTACGCGTTCTATGCCGCCGCCGTGTTCAACGACCACAACCCGTGGTGGAACGTGATGCCGGACGTGACGGCCTATCTGACGCGCATGAGCTGGCTGATGCGCCAGGGCGAGCCCGCGAACCAGGTCGCCGTGCTGCTGCCGAACGACGACGTGTACGCGGCCCTCGTGCCGGGCAAGGTGTCGCTGTCGGCGGAGATGCACAAATACGTGACGCCGGCGCTCACGGCCCAGATCCTCGACGCGGGCCAGAACCTCGACTATATCGACGCGCAGGCGATCCTCGCGCTGGGCGTCAGGCATCCCGTGCTCGTGATGCCGCATGTGACGCGGCTCGCGCCCGAGGTGATCGACCGGCTGGCCGACTACGTGCGCGGCGGCGGGAAGATCGTGGCCGTGGGCGGCGCGCCGGCGCTGGCGCCCGGGTATCTGGATGCGGCGCGCGTGTCGGCAAGCGTGGCGGCGAAGGCGAAGGCGCTGTTCGCGAGCCCGAACGTGCGCGTGGTGGCCGACGACAACGCCGTCGGCGCCGCGCTGCAGGCCGTGCTGGCGCCGGACCTGAAGCTGTCGGCGCAGGCGGCCGACGTCGGCTTCGTGCGCCGCCGGCTGCGCGACGCGGATATCTACTTCATCGCCAACACGAGCAACCGCCCCGTGCATGCGGAGGCGAGCTTCGCGGCGGCGCGCAAGGCGGCCGCGTGGATCGATCCGGACAGCGGCCGCATGACGGCGGCCACGCTGCCGGCGCGGCTCGACCTGGCGCCGTACGAATCGCGCGTGCTCGTGCTGGCCGATGCGCTTGCGGCCGCGCCGGCGCCCGCGCCCGTCGCGGCCACGACGGACATCGCGGACCTTGGCCGCGGCTGGACCCTGCGCTTCCCGGGCAGGGCGCAGGCCGTGCGCCTGGACACGCTGCGCTCGTGGACCGACATTGATGCGACCCGCTACTTCTCGGGCGTTGCCACCTACGACAAGGACGTCGAGCTCACGGCCGCGCAATTGAAGTCGCGCCGCATCGTGCTCGATTTCGGCCCGGGCACGCCGCTCGCGTCGACGCCGAAGGTCCCCGCCGGGATGCGCGCGATGTACGAGAGCCCGGTGCGCGAAGCGGCCCAGGTGGTCGTGAACGGACGCCGCGCGGGCGCCGTCTGGCATCCGCCCTATGCCGTCGACGTCACCGCATTCCTGCGGCCGGGCCGCAACCGCATCGAGGTCCAGGTGGGCAATCTTGCGCTGAACGCCCTGGCGGGCCATGCACTGCCGGACTACCGGCTGCTGTGGGCGCGCTACGGCCAGCGCTTCGTCCCGCAGGACACGGCGCTGATCGCGCCGCAGCCGGCGGGCCTGCTGGGTCCCGTCAGGCTGCTGGGCGAGGGCGGGCAATGATCACTACGCAGAACAGGACGAGAACGACATGAAGACGATCCGACGATTTTCCCTGCTGGCCGCGAGCGTCACGCTGGCACTGCCGGCGTGCGCGCAGACCGCGGCCACCTATCCGCTGCCGACGCCGGCCATGCAGGCCATCATCGACAAGGACATCGCGCGCCATTTCGGCGACGCGCCCCTGGACGCCGGCCCGCTCGCGACGGACCTGTCGCCCGAGCTGACGCCGGCCGCCATCGACAAGGTCCTGCGCCGCGTGGCGGACTGGCAGCTGGCGCGCGCCCAACCTTGGTTCTCGCGCATCTGGACCGAGAGCGTGATGTACACGGGCTTCATGGCGGCGTCCGAGGCGACCGGCGACCCGAAATACCGCGACGCGATGCTCGCGATGGCGCGCCACTTCGATTTCCAGGAGCGCTCGCGCCTGCCGAACGCGGACGATCTCTCGGTCGCCCAGACCTATCTCGACCTGTATTTCCAGGAAAAGAACCCGGGCATGCTGACCTTGACGAAGGCCGAGATGGACGACCTGCTGCCGCTGGCGACGCTCAAGCCGAACGATGCGCGCATCCCCTGGTGGTGGTGCGACGCGCTGTTCATGGCCCCGCCGGTATGGGCCAAGATGTACAAGGCGACGGGCGAACGCAAATACCTCGACTACATGCACGTGAACTGGAAGCGCACGTACGACCTGCTGTACGACAAGGGCGAACACCTGTATGCGCGCGACGCCAGCTACAAGGACAAGCGCGAGCCGAACGGCAAGAAGATATTCTGGTCGCGCGGCGAAGGCTGGGTGCTGGGCGGCCTCGCGCGCGTGCTGGACTATGTGCCGGCGGACGATCCGCAGCGCGGCTTCTATGTGCAGCAGCTGCGTGAGATGGCGGACAAGATCGCCTCGCTGCAGGACGCGAACGGCCTGTGGCACGCGGGCCTGCTCGATCCGAAGACCTATCCGCTGCCGGAGCTTTCGGGCTCGGCGCTGTTCGTGTACGGCATGGCGTACGGCGTGAACCACGGCCTGCTCGACGGCGCGAAGTTCCGGCCCGTGATCGCGAAGGCGTGGGCGGGCATCCTCAAGAACGTGTATGCGGACGGCCGCGTCGGCAATATCCAGCAGACCGGCGCCGAGCCGGCGTTCTACCGGCCCACGTCCAGCTATGACTACGGTGTCGGCGGCGTCATGCTCGCGGCCGCGGAACTCAAGCGCATGGCGGCGGGAGGCGCGCGATGAGCGGGCCGGTCGACACCCGTGCGTTCGTCATGCGGCTCAAGGCCGGCAGCGTCGACGAGTACAAGCGCCGCCACGACGATATCTGGCCGGAGCTGGCCGACCTGCTGCGTGCCGCCGGCATCCACGACTATTCGATCTTCCTCGACGAGGACACGCTGCAGCTGTTCGCCGTGCTCAAGCTGCGGCCCGGCCACACGGCCGCCGCGTTGCCGGACCATCCGGTGATGCGGCGCTGGTGGGATCACATGGCGCCCCTGATGGAAGTGGAGCCGGGGAATCGGCCCCGCGAGTGGGCGTTGAAGCAGGTGTTTCATCTGGAGTGAGCCGGCCGGCGCGTTGGCCCGCCGCATTGAAACGTCGCCCCCGCGGAGGCGGGGGCCCAATTTCATGCCGCGCGCCAGTACGAACCTGGGTTCCCGCCTTCGCGGGAACGACGGCTGTTATCGCGGGAACGACGGGGTTTTATTTCGCGGGATCGAGCAACCCCCGCGCCTTCAGCCAGGCCTCCGCCCGTATCGGCCAGTCCGACGCGGTCCCGAGTCCGGCCCGCATCCCCATGCCGTGACCGCCATGCTCGAACAGATACATCTCGGCCGGCACCTTCGCGCGCGTGAGCGCCTGGTAGAACAGGATGCTGTTCTCGACGGGGACCGTGCGGTCTTCCTGCGTGTGGATCAGCAGCGTGGGCGGCGTGGCGGCCGTCACCTGCTTCTCGACCGACATCAGCTGGACGTCCGCCGCGGACGGGTGCGCACCCAGCAGCGCCTTGCGCGAGCCCGCGTGGACGGCCGGGCCATCCATCGTGATGACGGGGTATAGCAGCATCAGGAAGTCGGGGCGGGCGCTGACCTTGTCGAGTTCCGCGCCGGTGCGGCCGAGCGGATGGTCGAACAGCGTGCCGGCGCTGGCCGCCAGGTGGCCGCCGGCGGAGCTGCCCATCACGCCGATGCGGTCGGGGCGGATGTGGTACCGTGCCGCTTCGGCGCGCACGATGCGTACCGCGCGCAGCACGTCGCGCAGCGGGGCCGGATGGCCGAATTCCTGCATCCGGTATTTGAGCACGAAGCTCGTGATGCCGAGCGTGCCGAGCCACGCCGCGTACTGCTCGCCCTCGCGCTGCGTGGACAGCCGCACGTAGCCGCCGCCCGGGCAGATGATGACGGCCGTGCCGTTCGGGCGGTCGACGGCGGGGCCGTACACGGTCAGCGTCGGTTCGCTGACGTTGGCGATGTGGCCGTTCTCGACGTGTTCGGGGCCGAGTCCCGGCTTCGCGTCCGGTACGCCCTCGGGCCACAGCGGGATCACGGCGGTGGCCGGGATTTGCGGCGCGGCGCGGGCCGCGTCGACGGGGCCGGCGAGGAGGGCGCCGGCGACGAGTTTCATGCAAAGTCTCCTGTTTTCATTCGAACGATTCATCGTGAGGTCCTGACATGGTAAAGCTTGGGTGGTTCGGCGGCGCGCTGTTGTGCGCGGGCCTGGTGGGGTGTGCGACGACGACGGCGCCGGTGGCCGGCGCGCTCGGCGCACTGGATATCGTGACGACGCCGGCGGCGCGGCTGGACGGCGTCTGGCAGGCGCGCGACGGCGGCGTCATCGCCGTGGCGGGCAAGCCTTCCGGCTTCATCGCCACGCGCGCCACGTACACGGATTATCGCCTGCACGTGGAATGGCGCTGGCCCGGCAAGCCGGGCAACGGCGGGGTGCTGCTGCACGTGGCGTCCGGACCGAAGGACGGCGTCTGGCCCTACAGCATCCAGGTGCAGACGAAACACGGCGCCGCGGGCGACCTGCTGCCGATGGCCGGCGCCACGTTCAGCGAGCCGCTGACGAGCGCCCCGGGCGCCTACCCCGCGATCAAGGCGCACACCGCGCCCGACAGCGAGCGCGCACCGGGCGAGTGGAACAGCATGGACGTGCTGGTGCGCGGCGGCTGCGTCGACGTGACGATCAACGGCGTGCGCCAGAACAGCGTCACGATCGCGCAGCCGGCGACGGGCCGCATCGGCTTCCAGCTCGAAGGCACGCCGTACGAGCTGCGCAACCTGCGCGTCGAGCGCCTGTAACGCGCCGGCGCCGGCGCTCGCCGCGGGTGGGCGCATGGGTGGTCTCCCTTTGTTCGGATCCGCCCATTGTTGCAGCGGCCGTGATCGCCAACCGATCATTTTCCTGATTCTTTGGCTGGACCGGTTTTGACGGGCGACGCCGCTCGCATAGAATGCATCGCAGAACAACGAGACCGGACCCCCGCCATGCCGCTGCTTTCCCCGATGTTTTCCCCGCTGTTTTCGCGGTTGATGCGCACCGCCGCGCTCATCCTCCTGTCCATCGGCTGCGCCCACGCCCAGGCCCTGCCGCCCGCCGTCAATACGGATCCGGCGCGGGCCCAGGTCACGCTGCCGGAGCCCGCGAACCCGCACCTGCCGTCGCTGATCCTGATCGGCGATTCCACGGTCCGCAACGGCCGCGACGACGGCCAGGGCAAGGGCGCGGCCGGCCAGTGGGGCTGGGGCAATCCGATCGCCGCCTGGTTCGATCCGACGAAAGTCAACGTCGTCAACCGCGCGGTCGGCGGGCTGTCGAGCCGCACGTACATCACGAGCGGCCACTGGGAGCGCACGCTGGCCTTCGTCAAGCGCGGCGACATCGTCGTCATGCAGTTCGGTCACAACGACGCCGGCCCCGTCAACGACACGAGTCGCGCGCGCGGCACGATCCGCGGCACCGGCGACGAGGCGCAGGAGATCGACAACCTGCTCACGCACAAGCACGAGGTGGTGCACAGCTACGGCTGGTATCTGCGCAAATTCGTGGCCGACATCCGCGCGAAGGGCGCCACGCCCGTCATCTGCTCGCCGATCCCGCACAAGCAGTGGGACGCGGCCGGCCATGCGAAGCGCGACAAGGACACGTACGGCGGCTGGGCCGCGGCCGTCGCCAGGGCCGAAGGCGTCGGCTTCATCGACCTGAACGAGGGCATCGCGCGCCGCTACGACGCGCTGGGCATGGACGCGGTCAGGCAGCTGTTCCCGCAGACGGTGCCGGACGAGCACACGCACACCAACTGGGCCGGCGCCGTGTTGAACGCGGGCGTCGTCGTACAGGGACTCGAGGCGCTGGGCGATCCGCGCATCGCCGCGTGGCTGAAGCCGCAGCCGCCGGCGAACCCGCAGCCGCCGGTGCGCGAGGACGAGCGCCCCGTCGTGGATGCCCGCACCGTGCATGACGAGGCGCCGCGCGACGCGAGCCTGCCGACCTTGTACCTCGTCGGCGATTCGACGGTGAAGAGCGGCGGCATGCGCGGCATGATCGGCTGGGGCGAGCGCATCGCGCCCTACTTCGACGCCAGCAAGATCAATGTGGTGAACGCCGCCATCGGCGGCCGCAGCAGCCGCACGTATTTCACGGAAGGCCGCTGGGACAAGGTGCGCGACCAGCTCAAGCGCGGCGACGTCGTGCTGATCCAGTTCGGCCACAACGACGGCGGCCGCATCGGCGACCCCGCGATGAAGAACCGCGCGTCGGCGCCGGGCATCGGTCCGGACACCGTGGAAGACACGCGGCCGGACGGCAGCAAGGAACAGGTGCACAGCTTCGGCTGGTACATGGCGCGCTATGTGGCGGACGCGAAGGCGAAGGGCGCGACCGTGGTCCTGCTGGCGCCCGTGCCGCACCGCGACCGCTGGCAGGAAGGCCGCGACTTCGCGACGTTCGCCGACTGGGACCGCCAGGTGGCCGCGGCCGGCGGCGCGCAATTCATCGACCTCACGCTGCTCGTGGCGGACGGCTACAAGCGGCTCGGGGCGGAGCGCGTGAACGCCTTGTTCGCCGATGCGCGCACGCACACGAATGCGGCCGGCGCCGCGTTCAACGCGGAGCGTGTCGTGGCCGGGCTGAAGGCGCTGCCGGGCAATCCGCTCGGGCCGTATTTTGCCGCCAGCGCGGCGGCGGTGCAATGAGGCGCACGCTCGCCGCGCTGGCGGCATTGGCTGCGCTGACCGGACAGGCCGATGCGGCCGCACCCGCGGCGTGCACGAACTGGGGCAAGCCGGGCGCGATACTCGTCCGTGACAATTTCAGCGGACCGCTCGCGGGCTATGTGGCCGAGTATGCGCGCAAGCCCGGCAACGTCGTCGCGAACCGCGACGGCCGGCTGCTGATGGACGTCGACGGCGGCGCCACCGTGTGGCTGGACAGGCCGCTGTCCGGCAACCTGCTGATCGGTTTTACGCGCCGCGTCGTCGTCGCCGGCGGCAAGAACGACCGGCTGTCCGACCTGAACGTGTTCTGGATGGCGCGCGATCCCGCGCGCGCCGGCCTGTTCACGCGCAGCGGCAAGTTCGAGGACTACGACGATCTCGCCATGTACTACGTGGGCATCGGCGGCAACCGCAACAAGACGACGCGCCTGCGCCGCTACGGCGACGGCGCGCGCAAGCTCGTCGGCGAATACGTCGATGCCCCGCACCTGCTCGTGCCGAACCGCGACTACCGCATCGAGATCGCGGTGTACGACGGCTGCACGCGCGTGCGCGTGGACGGCGCGGACTGGTTCACGTACCGCGACCCGCATCCGCTCACGGCCGGCTACCTGGGGTTCCGCACGACGTGGTCGCGCCAGACGGTGGACGACCTGACCATACAACGACTCGAATAAGCAGGAGACGCTTGATGAACCGATCGAAGCCGCGCCACAGGCTGGCGCTCGCGCTGGCCGCCGCCGTCGCGCTGGACGCATCCGCCCAGCAGGCCCCGGCCCCGCAGGAAAAAGGCCCGGTCGCGGCCGACGCCATGCTGCACGCGCTCGAAGTGCATTACCCGACCCCGTACCGCGCGATGGACGCGGCCGAGGTCAAGGCCGTGCTGGACCGCGTGTTCGACTACCTGGACAAGGTCACCCCGGCGGACGTCATCGACAAGACGACGGGCGCGCCGATCACGGACCTGGGCCGGCCCGACCCGAACGCCGTGCTGAAGCCGGGCGACTTCCGCCTGACGAGCTATGAATGGGGCGTGACGTACTCCGGCATGCTGGCCGCCGGCGCGGCCACGGGCGACCGCCGCTACACCGACTACGCGATCAAGCGGCACCAGCTGCTGGCCACGCTGACGAAAACCTATCTGCCGGGCGTCATGGCGGACCGCGAGCACACGGCGGCCCCGATCAAGAGCTTCCTGAACCCGCACGCGCTGGACGACGCCGGCGCCTTGTGCGAGAGCTTCCTGAAGGCGAAGCTGGGCGAGGGCGGCGTAAAGTCGCCGGTCGATTACACGCAGATGATCGGCGTCTGCGGCGATTTCGTCACGAAGAAGGAATACCGGCTGAAGGACGGCACCCTGGCGCGGGGCGGCCCGGACGGCCACGGCGGAACCAGGATGCGCCCGCTGCCGGACACGCTCTGGCTGGACGATATGTTCATGGGCGTGCCGACCATCGCCTACCTGGGCAAGGCGACGGGCGACCGGCGCTACTACGACGACGCGGCGCGCCAGGTACTGCAGTTCTCGAAGCGCATGTTCAATCCGCGCCTCGGCATCTACATGCACGGCTACGTCGAGGGCATGCGCGACCATCCGGAAATGCACTGGGCGCGCGCGAACGGCTGGGCCGTGATGGCCATGGTCGAGGTGCTCGAGGTGCTGCCGAAGGACCACAAGGACTACAAGGCCGTGCTCGGGCAACTGCGCGCCCACATCAAGGGCCTCGCCAGCTACCAGTCCAAGGACGGCTTCTGGCACCAGCTGATCGACCGCGACGACACCTACGAGGAGACGTCGGCCACGGCGATCTACGCCTACGCCATCGCGCGCGCCGTCAACCGGGGCTATGTCGACGCGCAGGCCTACGGGCCGATGGCGAACCTGGCGTGGGACGCCGTCGCGAGCCGGGTGCGGCCGAACGGGCAGATCGACGGCACCTGCGTGGGCACGGGCATGGCGTTCGATCCCGCGTTCTACGCCTACCGGCCGACCAGCGTGAAGGCGGCGCACGGCTACGGTCCCACGCTGCTGGCGGGCGCCGAGATCATCGCGCTGAACCGCAAGTTCAAGTTCGGGATGAACGACAGCGCCCTGATGTACCAGGGCGTGCGCGACTGACCGTCAGACCTCGATCACGAGGTCGGGGCGGAACGCGGCCTGCTCGCCCTTGCTCGCATAGCCGAGCGGATTCGCGACGACGCGGCAGCGCCAGCCGGTGCCTTCGACGACGTAATCGTTCGCGCAATGCAGGTGCCCGTGCATCCACACGTCGGCGAACGGCAGCAGGTCGTCCAGCGCGTTGCAGAAGCCTGCGGTGCCGGGCGAGATGCCGTAGCGCGGATCGGCGCTGCGCAGCGTCGGGGCGTAATGGGTGACGGCGATGGTGGTGCCGTCGAACGGGGTCGCCAGCGCGGCGCGCAGCCAGGCCTGGCACTCGAACGCCAGTTCGCGCTGGCCCTCGGCCAGCAGCGGCTCGCCGTCCACCAGCGTCGTGTTCCCGCTCAGGTAGTAATTCGCGGCGCGGAAGGCTTTTTCGCGCTGCTTGAGCTGGCGCGTGATGTCGGTCTCGCCGGACGCCAGCGCGTCGAAGTCGGCCCACAGCGTGGTGCCGATGAAGCGTACGGCGCCGATCGTGACGGTGGCGCGGTCGAGCCACGTGATGTCGAGCGCGGCGCACGTCGCGCGCAGGCGGGCCTGCGTGGCGTCGAAATCGAGGCCGTCGAATTCGTGGTTGCCGGGCACGTACAGCACGCGCGCGCCGGCGCCCGTGTGGGCGGGTGCGAACCGGGCGAGGCCGAAGTCGTCGGTGACGAGGCGCGAACGGGCCTGGTACGAGCCGATGTCACCGGCGAGGACGACGACGTCCGTGTCGGCAAGGATGGTCGGCTGGAACCCGGGATCGCGTTCGAGGTGGAGGTCGGAGAAGAGCTGGATGCGCATCGCCGGAGTATACCGTCTTCCGGCATGGCCCCGCCGCGCGCATCCGGGTACGGCGGCTTACTTGCCGGCCGCGTTCTGCATCTTCTCGCCCGCGCGCTCCAGGCCGCGGCCGGTGGCGGCCGTCGCATCCTTCGCGCCTTCCTTCACGTTCTGGGCGGCTTCGTGCGAGTCCTGGCGCACCTCGGCGCCGGCCTGCTGCATCTGGTCGCCGGCGCGGTCGGCCGCGGCCTTCACGTTCGCGTTGGCCTGCTCGGCCGCTTCCTTCGCGTTCTGGCCGGCCTGCACGGCGGCGGCGTTGGCGTTGGCGGCGGCCTCCTTCGATTCCGCGGCGGCCTTGGCGCCGGCGTCGTCGAGGGCCTTGCCCGCTTCCTGGGCCGGACCCATGCCGTTCTTGTCCTCGGCCTTGTGGCAACCCGTGACCAGCACGGCGACGGCCAGCATGATGCTCGAAATGGTGGTGGCTTTCATGAAGTTCTCCTGTAGGAAGTTGTCACTTAGATTACACAATCCCGGAAAGATGCGGCGTACGATACGGCCGCGCCGGCCCGCCGCTTGTCAGGGCGCCGCGCCGGTGGCACGATGCCCCCTTCCGGATGACGACGAGGAGAACACCGTGAACGACACGACCACATTGAAAGAAACGGCGACCGCCTTCCTGCGGTTGACGGCCAGCGGGCAAGTCGACGACGCGTTCGCGCGCTACGCGGCGCCGGGATTCCGGCACCACAATCCGTATTTCGCGGCGGACGTCGCGACCTTGCGGGCGGCGATGAAGGAGAACGCGGTGCGTTTTCCGCACATGGTGTACGAGGTGCAACGCGCGATCGCCGAGGGCCCGCTGGTGGCCGTGCACGCGCGTGCCGTGATGGAAGAGGGGGGAATGGAGCTGGCGACCGTCCACATCCTGCGCTTCGAGGAGGGACGCATCGCCGAGATGTGGGACATCGCCCAGGCGGCGCCCGTCCCGATGGCGAACCGGGACGGGATGTTCTGACGCGACTCAGATCGCCCAGCCGCCCGCGTAGAACACGGCCAGCGCGACGGCGATGCTGACGGTGCCGAAGTTCAGCTTGCGCCATTCGCCGGCCAGCACGCGGCCGATCACGAGCGTGCAGAAGCCCAGCATGATGCCGGTCACGATATTGCAGCTCAGCAGAATGAACACGGCGCACACCAGGCCGGACAGCGCATCCAGCTTGTCGTCCATGTTCATGTGCGCGACGCTGCTCAGCATCAGCAGGCCGACGTACATCAGCGCCGGCGCGGTGGCATACGACGGCACCAGGCCGGCCAGCGGCGAGAAGAAGATCAGCACGAGGAACAGCAGGCCGACGACGGTCGCCGTCAGGCCGGTGCGGGCGCCGGCCGCGGTGCCGACACCCGATTCGATGTAGGCCGCGGCGGGGGCGCCGCCGACCAGGCTCGAAAAGATCGAGCTCAGCGAATCGGCCGTGAGCGCCTTGCCGCCGTTGTGGATGTAGCCGCGCGCATCGACCTGGCCCGCCTGGCCGGCGACGGCGCGGATGGTGCCGGTGGCGTCGAACACGGCGGTCATCACGAGCGCCAGCACGCTGGGCAGCACGGCCGCGGTCAGCGCGCCCTTGATGTCCATGGCGCCGATCAGCGATGCGTGGCCCGGCGCGCTCAGTTGCGGCCAGGAGAAGATGCCGGTGAAGTGCACCTTGGGGTCGAACGCCAGGCCGAGGACCGAAATGGCGATCACCACCAGCAGGATCCCGCCCGGCACCTTGCGCTGTTCCAGGCCGAAGATGGCCGCCAGGCCGATGATGCTCATCACCACCGGGAAGGCGGTCACATGGCCCAGCGCCACCGGCAGGCCGGCGCCCGCGTTCTTGACGATCAGGCCGACGTCGCTGGACGCGATCATCAGCAGGAACAGGCCGATACCCACGCCGGTGCCGTGCGCCACGCCGGCCGGCAGGTTCTGCAGGATCCACGAGCGCACGCCGGTCACGGAAATCGCCGTGAAAATCAGGCCCATCAGGAACACGGCGCCCAGCGCGACGGCGGGCGTGAGGCCTTTGCCCAACACGAGGCCGAAGGCGGTGAACGCGGTCAGCGAAATGGCGCAGCCGACCGCGATCGGCAGCCGCGCCCACAGGCCCATGAGCAGCGAACCGAATGCCGCGGTCAGGCACACGGCGACGAAGACGGCGCTGACGTCGAACCCCGCCTGGCCCAGCATGCCCGGCACGACGAACACGGAATACACCATGGCGAGGAAGGTGGTGATGCCGGCCACGACCTCCCGCCGTTGCGTGCTGCCGCGCGCGGTGATCTGGAAATACTGGTCGATCTTGCCGGCAGTGGCAGGCGGGGAGGTGAAAGCATCTTCGCGCTCGATGCGCTGGAGTTGAGGCTGGGACATGCGGCTGCTCCTGTGTTATGGCCCGTCGCGCGCCGCGTGGACGCGTCGTCGGGTGTCTCGTCGTTATGAGTCTAGAAGCTTAGGCCCGAAGTCAAGCGGAAGGACATGCGGCGGGTGCATAGGGACTATACGGAAATCAGTATTGCCTTTGGGCCGCAATGGACTTTTTTGCATGTCTTTCCGGCATCAGGCGAGGCGCACGGACAGCTCGACGTCGGTCCCGAACGGCATCGACAGATAGCCGGACGCCGGATCGCGCACGCGTGCGAGGTAGTCCGGACTGTGGTCGGCATTGTCGGCCACGATGGCGGCGCCGGGCCGCAGGTGCGCTTCGAGCAGGCCCAGGATCTCCGGATAGAGGGCCTTGGCGCCGTCCAGCAGCACGAGGTCGATCGCGGCGGGCAGGTCGGCGGCCAGCGTGTGCAGCGCGTCGCCGGTGCGGATCTCGACGAGGTCGGCAAGGCCCGCTTCGGCCAGGTTGGCGCGCGCCCGCTCGACCTTCGCCGGCTCGAACTCGCTCGTGACGAGCCGGCCGCCGCCATTGTCGCGCAGCGCGGCGGCGAGGTGGATGGTCGAGATGCCGAACGACGTGCCGAATTCGACGATCGCCCGGGCGCGGCCGGTGCGCGCCAGCATGTAGAGCAGGGTCCCCGTGTCGCGCGCGACCGGCAGCGCGGCATCCTTGAGGCGGGCGTACAGGTCGCGGTAATCCGTCTTGCTGCGCATGAGACGCGCGACTTCCGCCTGCGGCACGTCGCCGAAGAGCGCCTGCGGCGACTGGGCGTCCGCGTCGGCGAACAGGCGTGCCAGCAGCGGCGCGACGGGCGGGGTGGTGAGGGTGTTCGTGCTGTGCATCGTGGTTCCTTGTGGTGGGTGAGTGACCCGGTTATTATGCGAATAATCCTTCAGGTTTTCTATTCGCATTTCGGAACACACCCATGACCGCACGCCGCCGCCCCCAGATCGCCTCGCGCAAGCAGCCCAGGCAGGCCCGTTCCAACGACCTCGTCGCGGCCGTGCTGGAAGCGGCCCTTCAGGTTTTGGCGACCGAAGGCGCGCACCGCTTCACGACGACGCGCGTGGCGGAAAAGGCGGGGGTGAGCGTCGGCTCGCTGTACCAGTACTTCCCGAACAAGGCCGCGATCCTGTTCCGCCTGCAGAGCGACGAGTGGAACCGCACGACGGCGATGCTGTGCGCGATCATCGACGACGCGGGCACGCCGCCGCTGGAACGGCTGCGGTCGATGGTGCACGCGTTCGTGCGGTCGGAATGCGAGGAAGCGGCGATGCGCGTGGCGCTGAACGATGCGGCACCGCTGTACCGGGATGCGCCGGAGGCCAGCGCAGCGCGTGCGGCCGGCGAGGCGGCCATCGCGGCGTTCATGCGCGAGACGCTGCCGCGCGCATCGCCGGCGACGCGCGCGCTGGCGGCCGACCTGTTGATGGACACGTTCACCGCGGTCGGCAAGCAGTTCTCGGAGCGGTCGCGCACCCCGGACGAGATCGCGGCCTATGCCGACGCGCTGGCGGACATGCTGTGCGCGTGGCTGGAGCGGCTGGCGGCGCGGTCGGGTCCATCCGACTGATACGACGAAAAAGCGCAATGTCCGAGATCATTTGCACGTCGCGTCCCCGGGCCGGGCGCCCTCTTGGCGGGGACCCGATCCTGCGCGGGCGGCCTCCCGGACTCGGATTCCCGCCTCCGCAGGAACGACGTATAAATTGATGCCGCCGGCCTTTCGTCAGCCAGCGGTAGGGTGGGCGTTCGAGGCCGGGGGCCTCAAACGAAACGTGCCCACGCGGGCGTCAGCGCCTCAGCACGCGCGCCAGATAGTCCTCGTGCGTGGACACCGACCCGACCGCGTCGGCCAATTGGCGCGCGCGCTCGCGCACCCATTCGAGCGACTTCTCGGCGGGTATCTGGTTGAACGTGGGATCGCTGCGCTCGGGCCAGTTGTGCATGCCGGCGTGGATCGCGAGCCAGCTGTGGCCATCGAAGCCTTCCTCGTCGTACTGGTGCAGCGTGCCGGTCTGGCGCCACGCGTGCAGCTTGTACGCCAGCGTCTCCGGCAGTTCCGTGGCCGCCATCGCGGTCCAGAACGGCGTGTCGCGGCGGCCCGTCAGGCAGTAGTGCATGAGGATGAAGTCGCGGATGCGTTCGAACTGGTGCACGAGGCCCGTGTTGTACGCATCGATGGCCGCCGGCGCGACGGTGCCGCCCCGCTGCAACAGCGTCATCAGGCGGCCGATCCCGACCTGCACGAGGTAGATGCTGGTCGATTCGAGCGGTTCCAGAAAGCCCGTCGAGAGGCCGATGCCGACCACGTTGTGGGACCAGAAGCGGGCCCGGTGGCCGGTCGTGAAGCGCAGCAGGCGCGGTTCCGCCAGCGGTTCGCCGTCGAGCTGCTGCAGCAGCTGCTCGCGCGCCTTGTCCTCGTCGATGAAGCGGCTGGAGAACACGTGGCCGTTGCCGGTGCGGTCCTGCAGCGGGATGCGCCACGCCCAGCCCGCGTCCAGCGCCGTCGCGCGGGTATAGGGCGTGAGGCCGGCGCCGACGCGCGCGGACGGGCACGCCCAGGCGCGGTCGACGGGCAGCCAGCGGCTGAAGTCGACGAACGGCTCGTCCAGTGTGCGGCCCAGCAGCAGCGACGTGAAGCCGGAACAATCGATGAACAGGTCGGCCCCGACGACGCGGCCGTCGTCCAGCGTGAGCGAGGCCACGCCGCCGTCCTGGCGGCGCGCCACGTCCACGACCTTGCCCTCGGTGCGGCGCACGCCGCGCGCGATCGCGATGTCGCGCAGGAACCGCGCATACAGGTTGGCGTCGAAGTGGTAGGCGTAGTTGAAATGCGCGGCGTCCTTGCCGGGCGCGCAGAAGCGGTCGTTCAGCGCCATCACCGTCGGCAGGCATTGTTCGCCGAACGCGGGCAGGCCGGCGTCCACGTGGCGGCGATACTGGCCCCACAGCGCGTCGGGGCCGGCCAGCTGGCCGAAGTCGCCGAACGTGTGGTAATAGTCTTCGCCGCGCACGCGCCAGTCGCGGAACTTGATCCCCAGTTTATAGGTGCCGTTGGTGGCGCGCAGGAAGTCGGCTTCCGGGATGCCGAGGATCTGGTGGTAGGCGCGGATCGACGGGAAGGTGGCTTCGCCGACGCCGACGATGCCGATGTCCTCCGATTCCACCAGTTCCACCGTCGTGCCCTTCAGGCCCGTGGCGAGGGCTGCCGCGGTCATCCACCCGGACGTGCCGCCGCCGAGGACCACGATGCGTTCGTAAGTCATGCTGTCTCCTGATGATATGCATGGTGATTGTAC
Source organism: Massilia luteola (assembly GCF_034420155.1). Lineage (NCBI taxonomy): Bacteria > Pseudomonadati > Pseudomonadota > Betaproteobacteria > Burkholderiales > Oxalobacteraceae > Massilia > Massilia luteola. Next base: position 37,928 of record NZ_JAXOFN010000041.1, on the reverse strand, counting down.
TGATGTGTTTACGGCATGCAAGAAACTTTTAGCGTAGGACGCCAAGTTTTGGGCGAGTGTTGTGAAAACGGTTTCATCGCTGGGGTATCATGTTGATGTTCGCGCTAACAAAAAACGTTTACAAAAGGAGACACGCATGCAGACGAACATGATCCGCGCCACGGCGCTGGCCGCCGCCCTGTGCGCTTGCGCGGCGCTGCCGGCGCGCGCGGCCGGCTACCCGTTCCAGGACCCGAACCTGGCGCCGCAGCAGCGCATCGCCAACATCCTGTCCTTGATGACGCCCGACGAAAAGATCGCCGCGCTGTCGACGGATTCCGGCGTGGCGCGCCTCGGCATCCCCAGCTTCGGCAGCACCGAGGGCATCCACGGCGTCGTGCAGCGCGGCGAGAGCAAGCGCCAGCGCGAGCCGATCACGACGACGCAATTCCCGCAGCCGCCCGGCATGGGCGCCAGCTGGGACCCCGACCTCGTGCGCGAGGCCGGCGCGGTGCAGTCGACCGAAGCGCGCTACATCACGCAGAGCGCGCGGTACAGGCATCCGATGCTGATGCAATGGGGCCCGCAGTCCGATCTCGCGCGCGACCCGCGCTGGGGCCGCAGCGAGGAGGTGTACGGCGAAGACCCGTTCCTCGTCGGGACGATGGCGACGGCGTTCACGCGCGGCATCCAGGGCGACGATCCGAAGTACTGGCGCGGCGCCGCGCTGCTCAAGCACTTCCTCGCCAACAGCAACGAGAACGGGCGCGGCAACTCGTCGTCCGATTTCGATGAGCGCCTGTTCCACGAATACTATGCGGCGCCGTTCCGCATGGCGTTCCAGGAGGGCGGCGCGCGCGCGCTGATGGCGTCGTACAACGCCTGGAACGGCACGCCGATGGGCGTGCATCCCGTACTGCGCAAGCTCGTCATCGGCGCATGGGGCGCGGACGTGGTCTCCAGCGACGGCGGCGCGATCGGCAACCTGGTGAAACTGTATAAACGGTATCCGGACCAGAAGGCGGCGGCCGTCGCGGCGCTGAAGGCCGGCATCAACCAGTACCTCGACAAATACCAGGACGAGCTGCGCGCCGCGCTGAAAGACGGCACGATCACCGTGGCCGACCTCGACGACGCGCTCGCGCGCAAGTTCCGCACGACGATCAGGCTGGGTCTCATCGATCCGCCGGCCGGCAATCCGTACGCCGCGATCGGGGACGGTCCGGCCCCGTGGGACGGCGCGGCGCACAAGGCGGTGTCGCTGCGCATGGCGCTGGAATCCATCGTGCTGATGAAGAACGACCACCACGCGCTGCCGCTGGACAAGGAGCGCATCAAGCGCATTGCCGTGATCGGCCCGCACGCGGACAGCGTGCACTGGGACTGGTACGGCGGCCTGCCGCCATACAAGGTGACGGCGCTGGCGGGCATCAAGGCCGCCGTGGCCCCGGACGTGAAGGTGACCTATGCGTTCGACAACGCCGACGACGCGGCCGTGAAGGCGGCGCGCGAGGCGGACGTGGCCGTCGTAGTCGTCGGCAACGACCCGACCTGCGGCCCGGACATGGCGCACGAGTGGACCGACGCCGGCACGAAGCCCTGCGCCGATCCGGGCGACGGCCGCGAGGGCCGCGACCGCGCAACGCTGGCGCTCGCGCAGGAAGGGCTGGTCAAACAGGTTCTGGCGGCGAATCCGCGCACGGTGATGGTGCTCGTGTCGAGCTTCCCGTACACGATCAACTGGTCGAAGGCGCACGTGCCCGCGATCGTGCAGATGGCGCATGCGTCGCAGGACCAGGGCACGGCGCTCGCGCAGGTGCTGTTCGGCGCCTACAACCCGGGCGGGAAGCTCGTGGCGACGTGGCCGGCGGCCGAATCTCAGCTGCCGCCGATGCTGGACTACGACATCCGCCACGGCCGCACGTATATGTATTTCAAGGGCACGCCGCTGTTCCCGTTCGGGCACGGCCTGTCCTACACGACGTTCAAGTATGCGAAGCTGCGCACGAGCGCGCCGGCGCTGGCGCCCGACGGCAGCGTGGAGGTCGACGTCGACGTCGGCAACACGGGCAAGGTCGCGGGCGACAGCGTCGTCGAACTGTACGCGGCGTGGCCGCAGTCGAAGGTCGAGCGGCCGCGCCAGGCCCTCGTCGGCTTCCGGCGCGTGCACCTCGAGCCGGGCGAGACGCGCACCGTGCACATCCCCCTCGCGGCGCAGCGTCTCGCCTACTGGAACACGCAGGCGGGCCGGTTCGAGGTCGAGGCCGTGCCCGTCAAGCTGATGGTCGGCGAGTCGTCGGCCGACATCAGGCTGACGGCGACGCTGCCGGTGCGTCCACGCTGAGCGCGTGGCCGGATGCCTCGGCCAGGTGGCGGCCGAGGCGCCAGCCCAGGCACAGCAGGGTAAGGGTCGGCGGCAGGCCCCACGGATCGGGGATCACGGACGCGTCGCACACATACAGGCCGGGCGCGGTCGTGCGCAGGTCTCCGTCCAGCGTCCGGCCGATGCGCACCGTGCCGCCGGGATGCGCGGCGAAGTGGTGGCTGGCGAAGACGTGGCGCGCGCCGGCCTCCGCCAGGACGCCGCGCGCCATGCCGATGCCGTGGTCGAGCCGGCGCCGGTCGGCCGCATCGAGGGTCTTGTCGACCCAGCGGGGGCCGACGTTGCCGCGGATCTCGTCGCGGATCTTGACCATGATCGTGAGCGTGCGGCCGTGCGCGAACAGGCGGTCGACGCGGCCCGCCTGCGCCGCGAACGCCTGGTACATGGGACGCGGCAGCGTCAGGTCGGCCAGCGTGACGCCGGCGTCCGGATCGGCCATGCCGGCCGCCATCGGCACCTCGGCGCCGCCGCCCTCGATGCCGTCGGCCGTGCCCATCACGGCCACGACGGGATCGCTGAAGAACGGGACGGGGCCGGCCAGCAGCCTCGACGCCTGGAGGATGCGCGGACTGCCGATGCCCCCGGCCGCCAGCACCACCAGGCCGGCGCGGAATGTCTGCGTGCGGCCGTCGACGACGGCTTCGACGCCGGCCGCGCGGCCGCCGTCCAGCAGCACGCGGGTCACGCGCGCGTCCGTCAGCAGGGTCGCGCCGTGCGCGCGGGCGTCGTCGACCAGTTCGCGCGCCGACCACTTGGCGCCGAACGGGCAGCCGTAGACGCAGCGCCAGCATCCGGTGCGGCAGGCGGCCGGGCGGATCATCTTGTCCAGCTTGTGCCACGGAAGACCGCTGGCGTGCGCGGCCGCCATGATGCGTGCGGCCATGGGGCCGACGAGACCGTCCGGCAGCGGCGCCATCGGCAATTCCGCGCGCCACGCGGCGAGGGCGGGCGCCAGGTCGATGCCGTGCGCGGCGAACATGGCGGCCGGCGGCGGCGCGGCAGTGGCGAAGTTGATCGTCGACGTGCCGCCCGTCGTCAGCGCCCGCACGAGCAGCGACAGGTCGCGGTGCAGGAACGCGCCCTTGCCGGGAACGGCCGCCATGCCGGCCATCTGCGCCAGCGTGCCGGCGAGCGGGGCGTCGCCGCCCGCTTCCAGCATCAGCACGCGCGCGCCGGCCCGCGCGAGTTCGCGCGCGACGCTGGCGCCGCCGGGGCCGGTGCCGGCCACGATGGCGTCGAAGGAGGAGGGTGGGGAGGGTGGGGGCCGCATCGCGATATTGTACTGCGGCCCGCCGTGTCGACCGGGCGCGGCGGCCCTGTCGACCTACGGGATCGATGCGGCCGCTGTCATCGCCCAGTGCGCGTTCATGGCGTTCGTGCTGGCGACGGTGCGGCGCGCCTGGCGCCACCACGCGGCGCCAGGCATCCCTGTAGCTTGAGCCGGCCCGGCCGTCAGGACGTCATGCGGTCCCAGCCCGAGCGCACGGCCGCCTTCATCCGCTCCCACGTCGATGAGCCGCTGCTGCCGTAGCGCGTGTCCCAGTCGCTGCGCAGGTCGGTTTCGACGTCGTCCCAGTTGCGGTTCTTGTAGCGGACGTCGCGCCGCATCTCGTTGCCGTAGCGGTAGGCCGGGGCATAGTCGTCGTAGGTGCCGCCGAGGCGCGCGTAATTCGTCTGCCAGTCGCTGCGGTAATACGTGTCGTCGTCGGTGCCCGCGCCCTGCAGCGGCTGGACGTCGACTTCGGTATGGCGCACCGTGTCCTTGATCTGCTGCTTGCGCTGGCTGACTTCCTTGCCGACGACGACTTCCTCGACGACGCGCGCGGATTTCTGCACGACGGCTTCCTCGGCCGTTTCGCGCAGTTCGATCGTCTTGTCCTTGAACGCGGTGGTGTCGCGCGGGTTGATCGGCTGGTCGACCGGGCGGCGTTCCACGCTGACGTGTTCTTCGCGCAGCGCCACGGTCTCGTTCACCGGCGTCTCGACGACGCGCGAGAACACGCGTACGCCGCCCCGTTCGACCATGCGCTTGCCGACGTGGACCTCTTCCCGCACGACCGGGATCGCGGCCTTGTCCGAGCGGGCCGTGCCCATGTCGCGCTGCAGCGAATCGGTGCGCTGGTCGGCGCGGATGTCGCCGCGGATGTCGGTGCGGGTGTCGGGCAGGTTGCCCGACAGGTTGCCGGCCTGGGTGCCCGACTGCATCGAGCCGGCCTGCACGGACGGCGACGTGGCCGGCTGGTAGGCGCTGGCGCCCAGTTCGGCGGCATTGCCCGCCAGGTCGTGGCGCTCGTCGATGTCGACGGGGCCGAAGCGTTCGATCACGTCGGCCGCCCGTTCCACGTCCGGCTCGGAGGCCGTGGTCAGCGTCAGCACGTGCTGGCCGCCCGTCACGGCGTTCGAATAGCGCGTGGCGTGGTCGTCGTGGTCGGTGCCGAACAGGTTCTCGAAGAAGTGCCTGATGGAGGCGCCGACGCCTTCCTCGTGGGTCGTGCCGAGCGTGGTGCCGGTGGTGGTCGTGGTGCCGGCCAGGTCGGCGCTGGACAGGTTGACGTTATCGCGCGTGAAGCCCGCTGCGAGCAGTTCGTCCAGCGCGTTCTGGGCATCGCTGCGGTTGTCGAAAACCGCGACTAGGGTATGTTGCATGATGCGTCCTCCGTTGATTGTCACGTGGGTGAAGTGTCGCCGTGCTCGTCGAAGCGTTCCACGCTGACCTGCTCGGACTTGAGCACGACGGTGTCGACGTGGCGTTCCTCGCGGCGGGTGCGGGTGATGTGGAGCTCTTCCTTGATGCGCAGGCGCCGTTCGACGACCAGCACTTCCTCGAGGATCGGCACCACGAGCGTATCCCCTTCGTAGCGGGTGGCGGGGGCCTGCTCGAGCGGGACGATGCGGTCGACCGGCACATGGTCGACCCGCACGTCGTCGCGAAACAGGCTCTCGTCGATCCGGCAGGGATGTTCGGCGACGGTGGTATGGATGCGTACGCCGCGTCCCGTGTCGACGATCCGTTTCTCGACCCAAGCTTCCTCGCGGACAACGGGAACCCGGACGAGCTCCTGTTTTTCCTGTTCGGGTTCTGCTGGGTTCATCGACACGGTCCGCCTCCGGGATCACGACACTGGAGGGCCCAGCGTACTCCAAGCGGCAGACTGTCCGCGCACCGTTGCCCGTCAACAAGGGGCGGCGCGCCCCGGCGCTCAGCGCGCGCGCAGGCTCTCGAGCACGTTGGCCGGTACCCGCAGCGCCGTCCCGTGGCGCATGCGCCTGGGCGTGCCTTCGTCCGGGAAGCGCATCTGCGCCGTCACGTCTTCCCAATGCACGAGGTCGCGCGAGCGCAGCGCGCCGTAGTGCTTTGCCGTGTACGCGTCGTAGTAGACGATGACGTCCTCGCCCACCTGCAGCGCGGTCGGGCCTTCCGTCCATAGCCCGGCGGGCGTGATCGGTGCCGCGAGCGGCGCGAACGGCCCTTGCAGGCTGGCGGCGCGGGCCAGCTGCAGGTATTTGCGCGGCGGATGGCGCGTCTCGTCCTTGACGAGCAGCCAGTCGCCCCGGCGCGTGCGCACGAAGGTCGCGTCGATGACGGAGAAGCCCGGATCGTAGAACAGGCGCGTGGGCGTGAACGTCGTGAAGTCGCGCGTCGTCGTCGCGTAGATGCGGTGGTCGTACTTGTTCGCGCCGGCGTTGTCGCCGGCCGCTTCGGTCCGCGCGAAGCGGCCGGGGATCGTCGACGACCAGAAGATCAGGTATTCGCCGCGCCGCTCGTCCCACGCGATTTCCGGCGCCCACGCGTTCAGCGCCGTCGGTTCGTGCGCCATCACGGGCAGTTCGCGCTGCGCCGACCAGTGCACGAGGTCGGGCGACGAGGCATAGCCGATGCCCGTCTCGTTCCACCCGCTCGTCCACACCATGCGGTAGATGCCGTCCGGGCCGCGCAGGATGCACGGGTCGCGCATCAGCTTCGCCTTGCCGACCGTGGGCGCCAGGAAGCTGCGGCCGCCGTTCAGCGCGTCCCAGCGGTAGCCGTCGCCGCTGCCGGCCAGGTGCAGGCCGTCCTCGCCGTTGCCGATGAAGTAGGCGAAGACGTAGGCGTCGCCGGCTGGTGCCGGCGCGACGCCGGCGCAGCCGGCCAGCATGCCCGCGGCGAGGACGGACAATGCCGCGCGGCGTTTCATTTGTGGCCCTCGTCGCCGAGCGGGCGCTGGTCGGTGCGGCGCGGGCTCGGAGGCACGGCGAACGTCGCGACCGGGTCCGGGTGGGCCGGATCGAACGCGAAATCGTCGACGATGAACGCGGCCGCCGGCACGTGCGCCTGGCGCAGGCCCAGCACGACGGCCTTGGCCAGCTCGTAGCTGCCGTAGCTGTCGTGGTGCGTGTTGTCCAGGCGTCCCGGCGCCGGCTCCGCGAACGCGGCCTTCGAGCCTTCCGGCCCGAGCGCCTCGTAGAACGTCTTGCTCATCGCGTTCAGGTCGATGAACGGCACGTCCAGTTCGTGCGCGGACTGGCGCGCCGCCTCGGCATAATCCTTCAGCGACGGGATCACGTGGCCGTCGGCGTCGAAGCCGCGCCGCTCCATCGACGACACGATCACGGGCAGGCCGCCGTGGGCGCGCACGGCGTCGACGTGGGCCTTGATCTCGGCCTTGTACGTCGTGAACGGCCCGCCCTTGCCGGACTTGATCTGCTTCTGGTCGTTGTGGCCGAACTGCATGACGAGCATGTCGCCCGGCTTCATCAGGCTGACGATCTTGTCGAGGCGCCGGCGCGCGAGCGAATCGCGGTAGGTCTCGCCCGATTCGCCGTGGTTGGCGACGGCGATGCCCGGCTTGAAGAAGCGCGGCAGCATCTGGCCCCAGCTGTTGTAGGGTTCCGCCGGCTGGTCGCACACGGTCGAATCGCCCAGCAGGAACAGGGTCGGCACGGCGGCGGGCGCGATGGTGATGGTGCGCACGGCCGGGTGCGCGCCGTTGATTTCCAAGGTCAGGCGCGGGTCCCAGTTCCACGCTTCCTCGACCGTTTCGCGCGGCGCCTTCAGCTTCACTTCGCCGGCCGCCACGCCCGCCACGGCGGCGATCCGCGGCGTGCGCACGTTGACGTCGAACGTCCTGGTGACGGTCGCGCCGGGCGCGGTGCGGACGTTTTCCAGCATCAGGCGGCGCAGCTCGGACTTCACGGTCGTCACGGCGGCCGCGTTATCGTCGCCCAAGGTGACCGTCACCGCGTAATTGCCTTCCGGGAGATCGACCGAGAAGTAATACGGATGGACGCCGTCCGGCCGGCTGCCCGGTTCGAGGCCGTAGCCGCGGGCGGCCGTGTAGACGGTGTCCGCGCCGACACTGGCATAGCCGGCCGGCGCCGCGCCGGGACCGAAGGCGAATTTCCACGTGTCGGCCGCATGGACGTGGGCCGCGCAGGCGGCGAGGAAAAGGGCGCCGGCGGCGCCGCGGATGGATCGGTTCATGGGGTCTCCGTTGTTGGTCCCGGTTCAGCGTTCGAAGGCGCCCAGGTCCGGCGCCTTGCCGTGGTAGGGCAGCCCGACGTCGACGCCCTTGTCGACGACGGCGCTGGCGGCCGTCGGATGGAACATCGGCACGTCGGGCAGGCTGCCGTCCGGCTTGCGCGGCGCGTCCCAGCCGGTGGCCGCCACGCTGTCGAAATCGGCCGCCGACAGGGCGAGGTGCAGGTCCCAGGAATTGGCGGCGCTGTCCGCGCCCGCCACCTTCAGGCGCGCGCCGTCCGGATACGCGAGGTTGTTGCGCAGGGTACCCAGGTAGACCGGGCCGCCGTCGGGTGCGATGCCGAGCATGTTGAAGTCGACGGCGTTGCGGAACGCCGTGTTGTGGAAGAAGTCCAGCGCCAGCGGGTGGTGATTGGCATAGAAGCCGGACACCTTGTTGTCGAAGGCGACCGAGAAACGCACCACGTGTTTCACGCCGTTCGGCACATACCGCCCGCTGTAGCCGCCGGCCTTGATGCCGTTGCCGTTGCCCGCCGGGAGCGACGTATGCGTGCCCGGCAGGTAGCCCTGTTGCCAGGCCCACGACTGCTCGATGGTGACCGGCGAGTAGGCGTTGATCAGGTCGAAGCCGTCGTCCGAGTTGTCCCACGCGCGGCAGCCGCGGAACACGTTGCCGGGATGGCCCGCGCTGATGTGGGCGCCGAAGCCGTCCGCGCTCTGGCCGGCGCCGTTCGACGTGTACGGGTCGTAGTTGTGGTGCGAGTCGGTGTTCAGCACGAGGTTCCAGCCGCCGTCCTTGATGAACAGGCCCGGCCCCATGTTGTGGTGCAGGTCGAGCCGCTCGAAGACGTCGTGGTTGCCGTTGACCCACACGCCCCACGACTCGTGGTTCAGGCGGTTGTCCGGCTGTTGCGGCGCCCCCGTGATTTCCAGGCCTTTCAGGTGGATCCAGTCGGCGACGACCTCGATGCCCTTGACTCGGCAATCGTCCTTCATGCCCGCGAAGTCGAACACCGGCGTCTCGCCCGGATAGGCCCAGTAGCGGATCGGTTGCGTCGCCGTGCCGCTCTTGTCGAGGACGATGCCCGCGACGGCCGCGCGGCGCGATGCGCAGCTCGTCGTCGCCCGCGTGTAGGCGTAGCGGCCGCCGCGGAACCAGACGGTGTCGCCCGGTTGCGCGACGGCCTGCGCGTGCGCGAACGATTGCCAGGGCGCGGCCTCGGTGCCGGCGGCCGTGTCGCTGCCGGCGGGGGCCACATAATAGGTCGCGGCACATGCCGGCGCGGCGGCGCAGGCCACGGCCGCGGCGATACAACGTGAAAGGTACAAGGTGTTCTCCTAGGTGCGGGGCAGCGCGGCGCCGATCAGCGCCAGGTTCTGGATGGCGGCCAGGCCCCATTGTGCGGTTTCGTTGGTGCTGGCCCACGGGACTTCGTCGACCGGATTCAGCGCGTCCGGTCCGGCCACGTGGACGGTGCGGAACGGCCGCGGCTTGCCTTCGCCCGCGAATTCGTGCCACGCGCGCCGCGCCAGTGCCGGATCGTTGCGCTTCCGGGCCGCATACGCCGTCAGGCGCGAGTGGCCGACGTACAGCGCGTGCGTGGCGCCGTGCGGCATGCCGAGGCGGCGCCGCTGTTCGTCGACCGGGGCGTTGAACAATTCGCAGTAGTCCAGCCACGCCGCCTCGAACGCCTTGTCGCCCGTCAGGCGGATCAGCTCATCGAAGATCTCGACCGCGCCGAACACCGCGTTCAGGTGCAGCGCCTTCACGTTCGTGCCGATCATGTTGTGCAGGTGGCCGGTGTCGGGCTCGTAGCCCATGCGGTCGCCGTTGAAGAAGCCGTGCGGCATGGCGGCGATGTCGCGCATGCCCGTCAGGATCTTGTCGCGATAGTGCGCGCTGCCGCTGCGCTCCCATTCCGCGAGCCAGTTGGCGACGAGCGACGCCCAGTCCGTGCCGAAGCTGATCCGCGCCGGATACGGCCCCTTGGGCGGCTGGTTCGCCAGCTTGCGGACCGGATCCACCGCGTCCAGCTTGCGGTCGGCGTCCAGCACCTCGCGCATGATGTCGCCGATGCGCTCGTCGCCCGTCAGGTAGTAATAGAAGCGCCGGTACACGGCGGTGCTGATGCGCACCTGCTTGGCGCTGCAGCCCCAGTGCTGGACGTTGTGGCGCGACCCGAGGCCGGCGAACCGGCCCAGGTGATAGGTGTCGACCTCGCTCGTGTGGCGGATCATCGCCTCGCCCATGCGGAAGATGTCGGCGCGGCCGGTGCGCAGGAAGGAATACCAGAGCCACAGGTCGGGCGACAGTTCCGAATTGTCCCAGGCGAAGCCGCCGACGTCGTAGCGCCATTCGTGGCGGTCGGCGTCGTAGGTGTGGCGGATGTCGCCGTAGTCCCAGAAGCCGTACCAGTGGCGCTGCTCGACCTCGCGGCGGTAGAAATCGAAGCGGGCGTCCAGCTGGTCCTCGATGGCGGCGCGGGCCGGCGTGCTCCTGTCGGGCAGCGACCAGAGCGTTCCGAAGACTTCGGTGGCGAGGATGTGCGTGGACGCGGGCGCCAGCTGGGGCGGCGTCTGCACGGCCCGCGCGATTTGCACGAGGCGCTCGCGCGGCGGCGTCGCCTCGAACGCCCACAGTGTGATCTCGCTGCTGCGCGCGACGCCCGCCGGCGTGCCGAACCCCTTTTCGTAATCCTCGTACGTGATGTCGAGGCCCTGCAGTTCCTGCGCGTGGGTTTCCATCCCCATGCCGTCGTGGTAGAAGCGCAGGTCCATCGCCGGCGCGTCCGGGGACCACATCCAGACGGTGGCGCGGGCCATGTCCGTGTGCGCGTCGCGGATGTCCAGCTGCGTCGGGTGGCGCTGCCAGAAGTCGCGCAGGCCGAACGCCATGCCGCCCGAGACGCCGCCGACGTAGCCGCAACCCGGCGCGCGCCGGCCCCACGCGGCCTCGATCCAGCCGCAGCCGGCCTTGGTGCGCTTGCGGATGTGGAAGCCGTCGGCCGACAGCTGCGACAGCGAGACGTCGCCCCAGGCGGGCACGAGGTGCAGCAGCGGCCGCACCCGGTCGGAGACGGGCGGGCAGCGCTCGCCCGCGAGCTGCGCGCGGCGCACGTCCGCGCCCGGATCGCGGCGCAGGCCGGTGAGGTTGCGCACGCCTTCCGCCCACAGGCCGCCGTTCTCGCCGGCGAAGCGCACGTGGCGGTCGTGCATCTCGTCGCGCATCGGCACGTCGAGCGTCAGGCCGATGCCGCGCACGAAATCCTTGTGCTCGTCGCCGTCGAATACGAAGGTGTGCATGACGCGCACGGATTCCGCGCCGGCATAGAAGTACAGGCGGACGGTGAACGGCAGCCAGCCGCGCGCCTCGTCGCGGTGCCTGCCCTGCAGCCTGAGCACGCTGCGGACCGGTCCTTCCTGCTCCAGGGTCACCTGCTCGACCGCGCTCTCGAATGCGGAGCGGCGCGTGCTGCCTTCCGGCTGGTCGTCGCACAGCGCGACGAGGCGGACATTGTGCGCGATGTCGCGGCCGCCGCGGCGGATCGTCCGAACGAGCGCGGCACCGCGCAGCGGCACGACGCACTCGATGACGCCGGTGCCGACCACATACCCGTCGGCGCCGCGCCGCACGGCGACGGCATGGTCCGCGCGGGCGCGCGCCGTGCCCGGGCGCACGCGCAAGGCCGCATCCGGCGGGGCGCCAGCGCCGAGGGCATGGGCCGTCCATTTCAGCGAGCCGTCCGGCCAGTACGCCAGCGGCCAGCTTTGCGCCGGCAGGTCGCCCGCCGCGCCTTGCACGGTGAATGGCTGGTCCGGGCGGAACGCGCCGCGCGGCCAGGGCACGCCGAACGTCGTGCCGGCGATGAAGTCGGGCCGGCCTTCCAGCCAGGCCAGCGCCGCCCCATCCGCGGGCGCGGCGGCGGGCGACTGGGTGGGTGCCGCGGGCGCGGTGGGCGCGGCGGGGGCGCTGCGGCCCAGCGGCAGGGCGGCCGCCAAGGTGGTGGCGCGGAAGAAGTCGCGGCGCGTGTAGCCTTTTGTGGCGCTGTCCATGGTCAGTGCGCGGACAGGCTCACGTGCACCGGCGCGGCCACGCGCGCGGCCTCGTCGGCCACGGTGCGCTGCCACTGCTGCGCCGACTTGATCTCGCCGGCGCGCGTCCAGGCGGCGCCGACGTAGTAGCGCAGCGGCCGGCCGGACGTGGCCGGGGCCAGCATGAACGCATTGCGGGCGTCGGCGCCGTACGCGTTGGCGCCGGCCGACGGCAGGATCACGGCCACGCCGAAATCGCCGTTCTGCTTTTGCGCGACCCACTGCACGAGCGCTTTCGATGCCTTGTCCTCGACGAACGTGGACTTGGCCTCCTCGCCCTTGTCGGCCGGCTCCTTGTTCAGGCCCACGGCCACCTGCAGCGGATGGCCGCCGGCGAACGTGAAGGTGCTGTCGATGCGGTCGAAGTAGTGGCCCGCGTCGACGGTGAAGCGCTTGACTTCAGCGACCCTGGTGCCGGCCGCGTCCCAGCCGTCGTAGGTCAGCTCGAAGATGGCGCGCACGGGGCCGTTGGCGAGGACGTTCCAGTGCGTGAAGTTGATGCCCGAATAGAGCTTGCCGCCGGCCCAGATGCCCGTGCCGCCCGCGCCGAGGGTCGTGCCGACGTTGTACATGTCGATGCCTTCGCCCTCGTCGTGGTGGTAGTGGTCGTGGCCGATGTTGTACCAGCGGTCGACGATCGGGTAGGGCACGCGCTTGAACCAGATATCGAGGCCGCTCGTCTTGAGGACTTCCTTGCCCGATCCGGCCGGCGCCGGGGCGGCGAGCGCGGGGCCGTAGGTGCGGTGCGCGATCTTGTCGTTTTCCCACGCGAAGTCGTCCAGGCGTTCCGGCACGATGCGGGCCGAGACCTTGGTCGGGAACGGCGCCACGACGGCGTCGCTCTTCTCGACCGTGAACGTGGCGCTCTTTTCGCCGGGCGCGAAGTCGTGCTGGAACAGCAGTTCGCCGTACGCCACGCCGTTGCGCTGCGGGTCCTTCGCCTCCGGCGCCACGTTCGTCACCTGGTGCGGCAGCACGCGGCCGGCGGCGTCCTTCACGACGATGTGCTGGACGCCGGCGTGCGGCAGCGCGTCGTTGACGCTCTTCCACGGCACGGCGATGGTCTCGGCCGGGCGCGCGATGGCCAGGTCCTGGGTGACGGTGATGGTCAGGCGCTCGGCGGCGGAGGCCGCGGTGGCGACGGCGGCGAGTGCGAACAGCGACAGGCGAAGGTGCATGGGAAGGTTCATCGTTCGTTCGGTGGCGGTGGAAGGGTCTGCGGGAGGTTGCCCGACGAGTATCGATTCGGCGCGGCGCGGGTGTCAACGACCGGGCGGCGGCGCGCGGCATTTAGTCAGCGCGTTGAGCGGAGGTATTGACGGCGCTGACCCGCAAAGCCAGTGTTTTGGCTCGCAAGGACAGGGCGCCGCACCTCGGCCGGCGCGTGGTTTCCATTACTCTAATGGTGCTTGCCGTTCATGCAACGGTCTAGCACCGGGAGACGCGCGGTAAAAAACAAAGGTCGGAAAGACCGGAAGGGGCAAACATGAGAGACAAGTACAAGTTCGTGGGGCCGATCTACGACTGGCTCAGCGCTTTCTACAGCGGCAAATCGATCCATCATTGCAAGGTCGCGATGCTGGACAAGCTGCGTCCGGGCGACCGGGTGCTGTTCGCCGGCGTCGGCCACGGCCGCGACGCCGTCCATGCGGCGCGCCTCGGCGCCGACGTCACGGTGGTCGACCTGTCGGCCACGATGCTGAAGAAATTCCAGGCGAACCTCGACCGCGAAGGCGTCACCGTGCGCATCCGCCAGGTGCACAGCGACATCATGCTCGTCGAGGAATTCGAGCAGTACGACATGGTCGTCGCGAACTTCTTCCTGAACGTGTTCGACCAGGACATGATGCTGCGCGTGCTGGCGCACCTGATCCGCCAGGGCCGCCCGGGCGCGCACATCGTCGTCGGCGATTTCTCGTTCCCGACCGGGAACGTGGCGACCCGCGTCGTCAAGACCCTGTACTGGTATGGGGCCGTCGGCTTCTTCTGGCTGTTCGCCGGGAATGCCTTCCATAGCATCTATAACTATCCGGAGTGGATGCGGAAGTTCGGCCTCCAGGTCAGCGAGCAGAAGCACTACAGGCTGCTGCTGCTCGACTGCTACTGGTCGGTGTTGGGCCGCAAGCCGGCCTGAGAACAACCGTCGCTCCCGCGCGGGCGGGAGCCCAAGTTTGATCGACCGGTGACGCGTCGTCCTTGGGTCCCCGCCTGCGCGGGGACGACGGTGTCGCACGTCCATCGAATCCAACCGGAGCCCACATGAGCCAACACGCCGTTGCGCTGGAGCGGCGCATCGCCGCCGACCTGTCCCATCACGATACGGCCAGGCGCGCCGCCTGCCTGCGCCAGTTCGGCGGCCACGCGCTGTCGTTCTGCACCATGCAGCCGGGGATGTCGTATTTCGACGTGCCCGGCGTCGGCTATCTCGCGTACGCGAAGTACTGGGGCATGCGCTTCGCGCTGGGCGAGCCGGTGTGCGCGCCGCACCTGCGCGACGCGATGCTGGACGCCTTCCTCGAGCGCCATCCGGACGCCGTCTTCGTCCAGGTGGGCAAGGACGTCGTCGACCACCTGCACGCGCGCCACGGCTATCACGGCACCCAGTTCGGCAGCGAAGCGCGCATCGACCTCGCCGGCTGGTCGCTGCGCGGCGCGCGCAAGCAGGTGATCCGCACGGCGATCAATGCGGCGCGGCTGGACGGCATCGAGATCCGCGAGGGCGGCTTCGACCACGACGTGCGCCGGATTTCGGAGGCCTGGATCCGCACGCGCCGCTGCAAGAACAACGAGATCCGCTTCCTGATCCGGCCGATGATCGTCGACTACCGCGAAGGCACGCGTTACTTCTACGCCTATCGCGGCGGCGAGGCGGTGGGCTTCGTGTTCTTCGATCCCTTGTACCGCGACGGGCACCTGGCCGGCTACGTGCCGAACATCTCGCGCTCGTCCGCCAACTTCCGCCAGGGCCTGTGGTATGCGCTGATGGCGCATGCGATCGCGCGCTTCCAGGAAGAAGGCGTGCCGTTCATCGAGCTGGGCCTGACGCCGCTGCAACTGGCCGCCGGGATCGAGCCGCAGGAGTCGCGCCCGCTGCGCGCGACCCTGGCGGTGATCCGCGAGCGGATGGACTTCCTGTACAACTTCAAGGGGCTGGAATTCGCCAAGTCGCGTTTCCAGGGCCGCGTCGAAAAGACGTATTGCTGCCACCGGCACGCGTTGCCGGCCCTCGCCATGACGGCCATGTTCCGCCTGACGCGGATCATCTGAGCCAATATTCACCGGAGACGCCATGACGACATCAATCAACGAGACGGCGCCGGACGTGCCCGCCGCCTACGCCGGCAAGTGCATCCTGCTCACGGGCGCCACGGGCTTCGTCGCGAAGGTCCTGATGGAAAAGCTGATCCGCACGGTGCCCGACCTCGGCCGCATCGTGCTGCTCGTCCGCGCGGGCGGGCACGGCGACGCCCGCGCGCGCTTCGAACGCGAGATCGCGCCGTCGACCGTGTTCGACGACCTGCGCGCCGCGCGGCCGGCCCGGCTGGAGCGCTTCCTGGCCGAGCGCGTGGAGTGCGTGACCGGCGAGATCACGGCACCCGGCTTCGGCCTGCCGCCCGCGCGCTTCGAGGCGCTGGCGCGCGCGGTGGACGTGGTCGTGAACGCGGCGGCCAGCGTCGACTTCCGCGAACCGCTCGACCAGGCACTGGCCATCAACACGCTCAGCCTGCGCCACGTGACGGCCTTCGCGCGCGTGGCCGGCGCGCCGCTGGTGCACGTCTCGACCTGTTACGTGAACGGCTACAACCGCGGCGAGATGCGCGAGGAGGTCGTGGCGCCGGCCGGCGCGGCGCGCGACGCCATCCCGCGCCACCGCGACGGCTGGTACGACGTCGACGCCCTGATCGATTCGCTGCAGCGCAAGATCGAGCGGGTGCGCGCGGCCTGCCCCGATCCGGAACGGCTGCGCCGGCGCCTGACGGACCTCGGCATCGCCCAGGCCCAGCACCACGGGTGGAACGACACCTACACGTTCACCAAATGGCTGGGCGAGCAGGTCGCGCTGCGCGTCATGCACGGGCGCATGCTCACGATCGTGCGCCCGTCCATCATCGAAAGCACGCTGCGCGATCCGGCGCCCGGCTGGATCGAGGGCGTCAAGGTGGCGGACGCCGTCATCCTGGCCTACGCGCGCGGCAAGACGAGCTTCTTTCCCGCGCGGCGCGAGGGCATCATCGACATCGTCCCCGTCGACCTGGTCGCCAACGCGATCGTGCTGGCCGGCGCCGAAGCGCTGTCCGGCGCGCCGCGCCACCGCATCTACCAGTGCTGCAGCGGGTCGACGAATCCGCTCGCGCTGGGCGAACTGATCCGCCTGCTGCAGGCGGAAGCCAAGCGCAACTGGCGCAAGTACGACCGCCTGTTCCATGCCGAGCCGAAGCACGATTTCCGTACGGTCGGGGAGGGCACGTTCCGCTTCGCGCTGGGCGCGTTCGGCCTCGGCGCCACCGCGTGGAACGGCCTGCGCAGGCTCGCCGGCGCGCAGGGCGCCACGCGCGCGCTCGACAAACTGCGCACCACGCGCCTGCTGGCGCTGACGTTCGCCTTCTATGCGCACCCGCGCTGCCGCTTCCACAATGCCGGCCTGCTGGCGCTGGCCGCGCGCTGCGGCGAGGAGGCGCGGCGGCTGTATCCCGTCGATGCGCGCCTGATCGACTGGGAAGACTACCTGTGCCGCGTCCACATGGCGGGACTGAACCGCTACGCGCTGCGCCGGCGCGATGCCGTGCCGGACGAGGCGGCGGCCGCGCGGGCGGACGCGGGCGCAGGCGCGGAGACGCCGGCGGCGCCGCAGGCAGCGCGCTGACCGGGGCCGGGGTGACCGGCCGGCACCTGTGCGGAGGGGCCGGTCTCTGCCGGAATTATGCAACTAACCGACATGCGCCGCACCCGACCCCGACACCCCGCATCCAGGCCCGGCGGGCGCCGACGTCATGCTGCGTAAATATGGCGCCCCATACTTCACGACTGCGCTATGATATTTGCCCGCCGGACGTCATTCGAAGCAGCCCCGGCAGGTTCTCAGGAGGAGCCCGTGAACCTTTCGCCTTTGCCCCTCGCGGTATTCGTCGTCGACGCGACAGGGACCATCACGAGCTGGAACCGCGCCTGCGAAAAGCTGGCGGGCTACGACGCGTCCGCCATCCGCAACCGCGGCCTCGACACGATCATCGCCTTCGACGATGCGTCCGCCGTGGCCGCCATGCGGGACCGGGCCAACGCCGATTCGACGGGTGAGCTGATCTGTGCGGACGGGCGCCGGGTGCCCGTGCGGGTGACGGTGGCGCCGCAGTCGCTCGATCCCGACCAGCCCGGCAGTTTCAGCGTGATCATCGTGCCGCGCTCCGGCCTGGCGCCGACCCGTTACGCGCTGATCCAGGACCTGCCCATCGCCGACATCATCGAGGAATTGCCCTGCGTGTTTTATGTGGTCGACCAGAGCGGTCATCTGCTCCTGTGGAACCACCAGCTGGAAGCGGCGCTCGAATTGTCGAGCGAGGATTTGCCGACGTTCAACGTCAAGAATTTCTTCGACGAGCAGGCCCGGGCGGGGATCGTGCAAAAGATCCTGGAGGCGTTCGACCGCGGTTCGTCGTCCCACGAAGCCGAGCTCGTCGGCCGGCACGGCAAGCGCACGCCATACCTGTTCCACTGCGCCCGGGCCAGCCTGGGCAGCCTGCCGGTCGTGTTCGGCACGGGGCTGGACATCTCGGCGCGCAAGGAAGCCGAGCACGGCCTGCGCGTGCGCGAGCGGGCCATGTACGCGAGCGTCAACGCCATCGTGATCACGTGCTGCGTCGACGCCGACAACATCATCGAGTACGTGAATCCGGCGTTCGAACAGATCACGGGTTACACGCTGGCCGAGGTCAAGGGCAAGAATCCCCGCTTCATGCGCGTCGACGACTGCGACCTGGACGAGCGGCAGCGGATCCACGACGCGCTGGCGCGCCAGGAAAGCGTGCGCGCGGTCCTGCGCAACCGGCGCAAGAACGGCGAGGTGTTCTGGAACGACCTGCGCATCGATCCGGTCTCCAGCATCGACGGCGCCGTCACGCACTTCGTCGGCGTGATCAGCGACGTCACCGAGGCCCGGCACTACGAGCGCCGGCTGCAGCACCTGGCCCTCCACGACGGACTCACCGGCCTGGCCAACCGGACCTTGCTGCTGGAGCGCCTGAAGGCCGCGATCGATGCCGCCGCGGCCCACCACAAGCAGGGCGCGCTCGCCTTCCTCGACCTCGACAACTTCAAGCACATCAACGACACCTTCGGCCACGAAGCCGGCGACGCCGTCCTGCGCGAGATCGCCGCGCGCCTGCGCGAGAGCATGCGCGAGGACGACACGGTGGCGCGCCTGGGCGGCGACGAGTTCGTGCTCGTGATCGCCGAACAGCCCGACGTGGCGCAGGTGGCCGGCCTCGTCGAGCGCATCCGCCAGAGCGTATCGGCGCCGATCCACGTGGGCGACAAGGAGATCCTGCCCGGCACGAGTATCGGCGTGAGCCTGTTTCCCCAGGACGGCCGCACGGTCGACCACGTGATGCGCGCCGCCGACGCCGCGATGTACCACGCCAAGACGCTGGGCCGTAACAACGTGCAGTTCTACTCGGTCGAGCTGAACCAGGTCGTGCACCAGCACCTGCTGCTGGAAGCGAGCCTGGCGCGTGCGATCCGCAACCGCGAGCTGGTGCTTGGCTACCAGCCCAAGGTCGACCTGCGCACCGGCAAGGTGGTGGGCGCGGAGGCGCTCGTGCGCTGGCAGCATCCGGTCGACGGCATCATTCCGCCCGACGTGTTCATTCCCGTGGCCGAGCAGACCGGGCTGATCGTCCCGCTCGGCGACTGGGTGCTCGACGAAGCGTGCGCCACCTTGCGCACGCTCGGCGCGCTGGGGATCGAGGATTTCTCGATCGCGGTGAACCTGTCGGCGCGCCAGTTGCGCCAGCGCCGCTTCGTGCACCGCCTCGCGGACACGCTCGCGCGGCATGGCGTGGCCGCGCACCGGCTGGAACTGGAAGTGACGGAAAGCCAGCTGATGGACCACCCGGAGGAAGCGCTCGAAGCGCTGGCCCAGCTCAAGCTGCTGGGCGTGGGCCTGTCGATCGACGACTTCGGCACGGGCTATTCGAGCCTCAGCCACCTGCAGAAATTCCCGGTCGACTGCATCAAGATCGACCGCTCCTTCCTCGGCAGCTCCACCGGGCTCCATAACGGCCACGCCGTCATCACGCGCGCCATCATCGCGCTCGGCCACAACCTCAAGCTGAAGGTGATCGCGGAAGGGGTCGAGACGCACGAGCAGCTGACCTTCCTGCGCGACCACGGCTGCGACCAGATGCAGGGCTATTATTTCAGCGCCGCCGTCGCGCAGGACGGATTGCAGGACATGCTGCGGCGCGACACCCGCCTCGCGCTGTAGCCGAATCAGGCATATTCGCCCATGTGCAGGATCGCGTAGGTGTGGCGTCCCGCTTCCTTGGCCGCGTACAGCGCGCGGTCGGCCGTTTCCATCAGCGCGCGCGGGTCGAGTCCGCCGCCCGACGCCAGGCCGACGCCGATCGTCGTGCCGACCTTGAGCGTATGCGCGCCCAGCACGAACGGCTCGGCGACGGCGTCCAGGATCTTGCGCGCGACGCGCTCGACGTCGGCCTCGCTGCGCACGTCGTGCAGCAGCACCGTGAATTCGTCGCCGGCGAGGCGCGCCACGAGGTCGGACGAGCGCACGCCGGCGCGCAGGCGGCGCGCGAATTCCACGAGCACGTCGTCGCCCGTGGCGTGGCCGTAGCGGTCGTTGATCTGCTTGAAGAAGTCGATGTCCAGGTACAGCAGCGCGCAATCGCGGTCGCCCTGGCGCGCGCGGCCGGCGGCGCCGGCCAGCGCCTGCTCGAAGCGGCGCCGGTTCGGCAGCTGCGTCAGCGGGTCCGTATGCGCCAGCGCGTGCAGGCTGCGCTCGTGCATGCGCGAGGCCGTCGCATCGGTCGTCAGGATGTACACGCCCACCACGCGGCCGCCGCGCATCTGCGGCAGGAAGGTCGAATGGACGATGCGCGTCTGGCTCTTGCGCACGATCTCGTGCTCGCATTGCGACGCGGTGCCGAGCCATGCCTGTTCCAGCGCCTTGGCCTGCGGGGCGTGGAAGGCGGGGCCGAACGCTTCGTCGACGGTGAGCCCGATGACCTGTTCGGGGCGCACCCCGAGCCACGACGCGTGCACGGCATTGGCGAAGGCATAGCGGCGGTCGGCGTCGAGGTAGGCGATCAGCACCGGCACGTTGTCCGTGATGGTGCGCAGCCGCTCCTCGCTCTCGGCCTGGCGCAGCTCGCTGAGCTTGCGGGCGGTCATGTCGAACGCCATCGCGTAATAGCCGTCCGGGGTGCCGTCCGCCGTCCGCTGCGGCACGAACGCGCACTGGTAATACAGCTGGCGCCCGTTCACCTCGATGACGTCCTCGAACGTGCTGCGCTCGCCCGCATGGACGCGTTGCAGGTGCGGTTGCAGCTTGGCGTACTCCGCTTCCGAATAGGCGTCGCGTACGTCGTGGCCGATGAGGGCCTCGGCCGATTTGCCGTAGAACTGGATGGCGCGGCCGTTCAGGAACACGAATTTGCCGGCCGCGTTGACCTTGCCGATCAGCGCAGGCAGGTTTTCCGTGACGGCGCGCAGCCGGCGTTCGCTCGTTTCCATCTGTTCGCGCGCGGCGTTGCGCTCCGTGATGTCCTGCATGGCAACGACGGCACCGAGCGCGCGCCCGCTCTTGCTGCGCAACGGGCGTCCGCTGGCGAGCAAGGTGGCGGCGGGGCGCCCGGCCGGCGCGACCGTCATGGCCTGTTCGCGCACCACCTCGCCGCGCAGCACGCGCGCCAGCGGCACCTCGTCCGCCGGCAGCGGCGTGTGCCCGTCGGCTTCGAACAGCGAATAATACGTGGGCCAGTCGGACGACGTGACGCATTCCTGGCCCAGGCCGTGCAGCATGCGGGCCTTCTTGTTGAACAGCGTGAGGTTGCCCTCCGCGTCGCAGGCGACGACGGCGACGTCGATCGATTCCAGCACGGCGTCCAGCAATTCCTGCTTCTCCTCGAGCTGCTGGCGCGTGCGGTTGCGTTCCGATACGTCGTCGAGGAACGCGCCGACGCAGCGCCGGCCCTGCCATTCGTAGGCGCCGACCCGCATCTCGACGGTGAGGCGGCGTCCGTTCGCCGTCAGCGCGGGCAGTTCGATGCGGCGGTCGACGACGGTGCTGACGCCGGTCGCCAGGAAGCGCTCCATGCCGGCCGCGTGGGCGGCGCGCAGTTCTTCCGGCACGATCAGTTCCGCCAGCGGACGGCCGACGGCCTCGCCGCGGCTCCAGCCGAAGATGCGTTCGGCCGCAGGGTTCCATTCCATGATCCGTCCTTCGCGGTCGGCGCCGACGAAGGCGCTGTACGACGTCGCGACGATCGTGTCGTTCCACGACTGGGCATCGCGCAGCGACGTCTCGGCGGCCTTGCGCTGGGCGGCTTCCGCGGACAGCTCCCCGAGGCGGGTTTCCAGTTCGGCCGTGCGCCGCGCGACCCGCTGTTCCAGTTCCGCGTTGAGCGACTTGAGCGCCTGGTCGGCCATCACGCGCGCCGTCGCGACCCGCGCCTGGTTCAGTTCCACTTCCACCAGGTCGGCGAGGTCGCGCAGGCACTGGCGCCGGCGCTCGTCGAAGCGGCGCGGGTTGCGGTCGACGATGCATAGCGTGCCGACGGCGTGGCCGTCGCAGAACAGCGGCTGGCCGGCGTAGAAGCGGATGTACGGCTCACCCTTGACGAGCGGATCGTCGGCGACACGCGGGTCGAGCGCCGCATCCTCGACGACGAGCATGGCGCGCTGGGCCACGACGTGGCCGCAAAACGCGGCGGAGCGGGGCGTTTCTTCGACGTCCAGCCCGCAGCGCGACTTGAACCACTGGCGGTTCTCGTCCACGAGGGTGACGAGCGCGATCGGTACGCCGAAGGTCAGCGCGGCCAGGCGCGTGAAGCGGTCGAAGCGGGGCTCCGGTCCGGTGTCGAGCAGGTCGAGCGCGGCCAGGGCCGCGAGGCGTGAAGTTTCGGGTGTCGTCGAGGTCATCAGCATGGCCGTTCCGGAGATATGAACGGCGGCGGGGCAAGGGCCGCAGAAGAAGGCGCCGTCGGGGATTGGGACGGACGCCGATGAGGAATCGTAACACGTAATGCCTTACGGAAAGTTCGCTGAATCGCCGAATTGTGGCGCGCCGACTACGTTGCAGTTCACATATCGCCGCCGCCGCAACATAGTAAAATGGTGGCCCGCGCAACTTTCCTGGCAAAGGACTACCGACCCATGGCGCCGATCGATCTCACCGGTTATGACCTGGCCGAACTGAAAGGTTTGTACTTCGATATTGGACAGGAGCTCCAGCGCCGCGTCCGCGAAGAACGCGAACAGGCGCGCGCCCGCATCCATGCGCTCGCCGCGGACGCGGGTATCCCGCTCGACGCGCTCGTGCAGAAGGCCTCGCCGCGCTACCGCAATCCGGCCGACAGCGGCCAGACCTGGACGGGGCGCGGACGCCAGCCGCGCTGGATCGCCGAGGCATTGGCCAGCGGGCGGTCGCTGGACGAGTTCAAGATCTGATACTGACCCGCGCGCCCGTGTTTACGACGTGGGGATGCGCAACGCAGCAAAAGCGTGCGCACCACATCGTGCCCAGGCACCGCGATCATATGCAGCATGGCCAGCGCGAAGGGGGGGGTAACGATTTCCGCGAAATGACCCGGCGAGCCTGTCGTGCATATCGAGGTGCCTTTACTGAACTATTTGAAGCTGTACAACCTCCACATTCCCCAACGCGCCATCGGCAGCAGAGCACCTATCTTCGCGCTCAAGGATTACCAGCAGAAACGACCAGAATTACTCGTCAAACGCGGTTACGATCAAATTGGGCTCGACATCTAAGCCTTACCATTACGTCCTCGCGTCCTCGCGTCCTCCAAAGAATATCGGTAACCACACCAATAGAAGATAATCGAGATCGAGACTAATGTTCCGAATAACAGCGTAGGTCTGCCGAAACTTACTGCCCCGGAACATAAGGATGTCAATAAAATGGATAAGAATATATTGCCCCCATTTCTATAGATGGCAACTGATGTCGGAATCATGCATATTAAATTCTCATTTCGAAGAGAAGTCTTGTTATTTATCAGTCTGCGTGGCAAGATGGCAAAATATACAACGGCCAAGATGGCAAGTATGACGAGTTCGGTGCAGTAAAGATATTGAGTAATTAGGTGCTGGTGCCAGTATCGGTCATAAAAAAACAAGATAAGTGGAATGGCTAATAAAATCTTTGACAAGCGAGAGGTGAGATAATTTATTTTCTCTATATTGTTGAGAGCGGAAGCATCGAAGCGCAGGAAGTTGCCTGAATAACGCCCTTCATGCCTGCTGTAAAGAATTCCAAAGAAGAAATCCCCGTCATTGTTTTTGAAAATTGCCATCCGTCTACCTTTTTAGGTGTTCGATCTTAATGTAAGCCCGGCACCGAAAAAGTATCCAATTTTCACATGGAACTGTTTATTGCCAAAATTTAATATTTCGCCTGGACGCAAGAAAAAATTTTGTAAGCGCCCTATCGCATTCATGCGCTCGTTCGTAGATGAGATATGGGCCACGAGCCCGCGGAGGCCAAACTGTATGCGGACAATACGGCGCTCCTGACAAGCCGACGGCCACCCGGTATCTGCAGCGCAAAGCGTCTATATCGGAACCGTATAGCTCCCCCGCGATTGCGCATGCATGCGCCGGCACGGGCGCGGCTACACTGGCCGCCATGAAAATCACCCGACTCACCACCTATCGCGTCCCGCCGCGCTGGATGCTGCTCAAGATCGAGACCGACGAGGGCGTCACCGGTTGGGGCGAACCCGTCATCGAGGGCCGCGCGCGCACCGTCGAAGCGGCCGTGCACGAGCTGTCCGACTACCTGGTCGGCAAGGACCCGGCACGGATCAACGACTTGTGGCAGACGATGTACCGCGCCGGCTTCTACCGCGGCGGCCCGATCCTGATGAGCGCCATCGCCGGCATCGACCAGGCACTGTGGGACATCAAGGGCAAGGTGCTGGGGCAGCCGGTCTACGAGCTGCTGGGCGGCCTCGTGCGCGACCGCATGAAGACGTACAGCTGGGTCGGCGGCGACCGTCCGGCCGAACTGATCGCCGGCATCCAGGCGCTGCGCGAGGCCGGCTTCGATACGTTCAAGATGAACGGCACGGAGGAACTGGGCATCGTCGACAGCGCGCGCAAGGTCGACCAGGCCGTCGCCCGCGTGGCCGAGGTGCGTTCGAAGTTCGGCTACGAGATCGAGTTCGGCGTCGACTTCCACGGACGCGTGTCGGCGCCGATGGCGAAGGTGCTGCTGCGCGAGCTGGAGCCGTTCCGCCCGCTGTTCGTCGAGGAGCCGGTGCTGGCCGAGCAGGACGAGTACTACCGCGCGCTGGCCGATGCCACCGCGATTCCGCTGGCGGCGGGCGAGCGCATGTACTCGCGCTTCGACTTCAAGCGCGTGTTCGACAGGGGCGGCCTGGCCATCGTCCAGCCCGACCTGTCGCACGCGGGCGGCATCACGGAGTGCGTCAAGATCGCCGCGATGGCCGAGGCGCACGACATCGCGTTCGCACCGCATTGCCCGCTCGGACCGGTGGCGCTGGCGTCCTGCCTGCAGGTCGACTTCGTCGCCCACAACGCCGTGCTGCAGGAGCAAAGCATGGGTATCCACTACAACCAGGGCGCCGAGCTGCTGGATTATGTGAAGAACAAGGACGATTTCCGCTTGAGCAGCGGCTGGATCCGGCCGCTGCCGAAGCCCGGCCTCGGCGTGGAGATCGACGAGGACCGCGTCATCGAGGCGAGCCGCCAGGCACCGGACTGGCGCAATCCGGTCTGGCGCCATGCCGACGGCAGCGTCGCGGAGTGGTAGACCTGCCGGCCCGTGGTGTACGATGCATGGTATATAACAACATGCATCACCAGGGAAGCGGCAGGAAGAGATGAACGGACGACTCGAAGGGAAGGTGGCGATCGTCACCGGCTCCACCATGGGCATCGGCGCGGCCGTCGCGCGCCGGTTTGCGCGCGAAGGCGCGCGCGTGGTCATCAACAGCCACGTCGTCGATGCCGCCGCGCAGGCGCTGCAGGAGGAACTGGGCAGCGCGCGCTGCCTGTTCGTGCAGGCCGACATCACCGACAGCGCCGCGGTGGAACGCCTGGCCGGGCGCGCGCTGGCGCACTTCGGCCACATCGACATCCTCGTCAACAACGCGGGTGTGAACGTGTTCGCCGACCCGCTCGAACTGGACACGGACGGCTGGAGGCGCTGCCTGGGGCTCGACCTGGAAGGCGCCTGGAATGCCTGCCGCGCCGTGCTGCCGGCGATGCTGGCGCAAGGCGGCGGCAGTATCGTGAACATCGCGTCCGTGCACGGCCACAAGATCATCAAGGGCTGTTTTCCGTATCCGGTCGCGAAGCACGGCCTGATCGGGCTCACCCGTTCGCTCGGCATCGAGTACGCGGCGCGCGGCATCCGCGTGAATTCGATCTCGCCTGGCCTGATCCTGACCGAGCGCATCGAGGCGTGGCTGGCCGCCTTCCCCGATCCGGAAGCGGAACGCCGGCGCCAGGCCGCGCTGCTGCCGTGCGGCTGGATCGGCGAACCGGAGGACGTCGCCAACGCCGCACTGTTCCTCGCCAGCGACGAGGCGCGGTTCGTAAACGCGACCGACCTGCTGGTCGACGGCGGCAGGAGCCAGGTCTATCACGACTAGGTAGTATTCCGGATGCGGCAAGGCCAACCCGGGGTTTGACCCTGAACGGATGGGCAACTATCATTATGGAAACTTACGAGGCCCACGCCGCACCGCCATGTCCGATCCCCGCTCCGACCGCTTCGTCCGCGCCTACCTCAAGACGCGCCACCTCGTCCTGCTCGTCGAACTGGGCCGGCACGGGTCGATCATGCAGGCCGCCCAGGCCGCGAACCTGACGCAGCCGGCCGCGTCGAAACTGCTCGGCGAGCTGGAACACGCGCTGGGCGTCACCCTGTTCGAGCGCCTGCCGCGCGGCGTCGAGCCCACGTGGTACGGCAAGGTGCTGATTCGCCGCGCCGGCGCCTCGCTGGCCGAGATGGACGCCGCCTACCAGGAAGTGATGGAACTGATGTCCGGCCTGCGCGGGCGCGTCGCGGTCGGCGCCATCCTGACGCCGTCGACGACGCTGCTGCCGGCGGCCGTCACCCTGCTCAAGACGCGGCATGCGCGCCTGAACGTATCGATCGAAGTCAACAGCAGCAAGCAGCTGGTCGAGCACCTGCGCGCGGGCGACCTGGACATCGTCATCGGCCGCATCGTCGACGGCGCCATCGCCGACGAATTCCATTTCGAGCCCATCACCGACGAGCCGCACTGCCTGATCGTGCGCGCCGGCCACCCGCTGCTGGGCGCGCGCGGCCTCGACCTGGCCGACCTGGCGCGCCAGGCGTGGATCGTGCCGCCGGCCGGCAGCATGGTGCGCGACCGGATCTCGGCGCTGTTCCTCACGCAGGGCCTGGAGCAGCCGGCCGAGACGGTGTCGACGGCCGAACTCCCGGTCGTCACGACCCTGCTGCTGGCCAGCGACATGGTGGCGCCGATGTCCGTCGAACTCGTCAAGCCGTACCTGGACAACGGCCTGCTGGCCGTGCTGCCGTACGAACTGAACCTGCGCATGGACGTCTACGGCATCATCACCCGGCGCCACCACCAGCTGTCGCCGGCGGCCGAAGCGATGCTGGGCGCGCTGCGCGAGACGGCCACGCGCCCCAAGCCGACGGCGCGGGTCACGTATATCAAATCGGGATAGCAGGGCGCGCACACGCGATGGGTCGGCACGGCGCGCAGCGGGTAGCATGGCGGCATGGATAAGTCCGCGCCATCGCCAACCCGCCGCCTGCTCGGCATCGACTGGGGCACGAGCAACCGCCGCGCCTATCTCGTCGATGGCGCCGGCACGTGCCTGGCCGACCGCGCCGACGACCAGGGCATGCTGGCCGCGCGGCCCGATTTCGCCGGCTCGTTCGCCCGGCTGCTGGCCGCCATGGATGTCGGTGCCGACGTCCCCGTCGTCGCCTCCGGCATGGTGGGCAGCGCCCAGGGCTGGCGCGAGATTCCCTACCTCGACATCGGCACGCCGCTGGAAGCGCTGCCGGACCACCTCGTTTGCATCGACGACCCGCGCGCCGGGCGGCCCTGCCTGATCGTGCCCGGCTACGCCCAGCGCGGCGCCCACGTCGACGTGATGCGCGGCGAGGAGACCCAGTTGCTGGGCGCCGTGGCGCTGGGCCGGCGCGACGGCTGGTTCGTCCTGCCCGGCACGCACAGCAAATGGGTGCTCGTCGAAGACGGCATCATGCGCCGCATCGCCACGTTCATGACGGGCGAGTTGTTCGCGACGCTGTCCGCGCACGGCACGCTGGCGCCGCTGATGGCGGGCGAGGACGACGACGCGGCCTTCATCGCCGGCCTTGAGGAAGCCCGCGTTGGCGCGCCGCTGTCGAACGCGCTGTTCGGCGTGCGCGCCCGCGTCGTCACGGGCGCCATGCCGGCCGCGCAGGCGCGGTCGTTCGTGAGCGGCCTGCTCGTCGGCGCGGAATTCGTCGCGGCCGGGCGCGCCGCCCCGCTGACCTGCATCGGGTCGCCCGCGCTGCAGGCCCGTTACGCACGCGCGGCCGGCCACTTCGGCGTGGCGCTCGCCGGGCTCGATCCGGACCGCGCGTATTGCGCCGCGCTGGCGCGTTTCCTGGACCGGATACCTTCATGACTCTCCCTGACCTGCCCCTCGTCGCCATCCTGCGCGGCCTCGACCCCAAGGACGCCGCCGCCGTCGGCCGCGTGCTGTTCGACGCCGGCTGGCGCCTGCTCGAAGTGCCGCTGAACCGGCCGGGCGCGCTGGACGCGATCCGCATCCTCGTCGACATGGCGCCGCCGGATGCCATCGTCGGCGGCGGCACGATGCTGAGCGTGGCCGACGTCGACGCGGTCGCGCGGGCCGGCGGCCGGCTGTTCGTCGCCCCGAACTGCAACCCGGCCGCGATCGCGCATGCGCGCGCCGCCGGCATGCTGTGCGCGCCGGGCGTCGCCACGCCGACCGAAGCCTTCACCGCGCTGGACGCGGGGGCGCATGCATTGAAGCTGTTCCCGGCCGAGTCCATCGGACCCGCGGGCCTGAAGGCGATGACATCCGTGCTGCCTGCCGGGACGCCGCTGTGGCCCGTGGGCGGCGTGGCGCCCGAGCAGATCCCCGCGTGGAAGGCGGCCGGTGCGACCGGGGCGGGGATCGGCGGCCAGTTGTTTGCGCCGGGCGTCGGCCTGGACGCGCTGGCGGCACGTGCCGCTGCTTTCGTACAGGCCTGGCGCGCCTGACCGGGTTTATGGGTTTCGGCACCTTGGCGCCCTGCGGGGCGCTTTTTTTTGGTTAGAATGGACCACCATGAGCCGACCCGACCGACCGCGCGCGCAGCAGACCTTCTGGCGCGACCACGCCTTGCCGTTCATCGAAGCGCGCCGCGTGACGGACGGGCGCGACCTGCGCTACGGGCGGCACTGGCACGAAACGCATTCCATCGGCGTCATCACGGGCGGCCGCAGCACGTACGTCAACGGGACGCACGCCGAAGTGGTGGAGCAGGGCGCCGTCGTCGTCGTCAATCCGGGCGCCGTCCACGGCTGCAATCCGGTGGGCGACGTGCCGTGGTCGTACGTGATGTTTTATCTCGATCCGGCCTGGCTGGGCCGCGTCCAGGCGCGCCTGCGCGGCGACGCGGATGTTTTTTGCAGGCGTTGGCAAAGTTGAAGCCGTCGTCGCCAAGTCAGGTGCGTGCACAGCGTAAGAAGTCGAAGGCTCCTGCATACGGTGCCGTTGCTTTCAAAGCTGATGTCTATCGCAAGAAGCACAGCCTTCCGTTATAGTCCCGCAGCCAAATTCGCACTTTGAGCGCTTGAAAAAGTCACGGTTCCGTGGCTTTTTTCATTCAGGCTTGTCATTAAGCGTGTCACGAGTTTGTCGGCGACTTGGCGCAGCTTTCACTTTCCACGTCATACGATAGATCAGCAACTTGCGCGTTCGGTGCGGCGCGGCGGTGTTATGTTTGTGCGTATCATGAAAAATGAATATCCGATGACACCCACGGCCGCCGCCCGGCGCCGCGTCCTGCTCGCCCTCGGCGCGGGCGCCTGCGCCTCCACATTCGGTCCCGCCTTTGCCGCCACGTCGTCCCCGGGGTTCGACGTGCGCGCGTTCGGCGCGCGCGGCGACGGCGCCACCCTCGACACGGACGCGATCAACGCCGCCATCGCGGCCGCCAGCGCGGCGGGCGGCGGCACGGTGCGCTTCCCGGCCGGCCGCTACCTGAGTTTTTCGATCCGGCTGCAAAGCCGCGTCGCGCTGTATCTCGACGCGGGCAGCGTGATCGTCGCCGCCGATCCGGCGCGGGCCCCGGGCCGCTACGACCCGGCCGAGCCCAACGCGTACGACGCCTACCAGGACTTCGGCCACAGCCACTGGCACAATTCGCTGATCTGGGGCGACGGCCTGGAAGATGTCGCGATCCTCGGGCCGGGCCGGATCTGGGGCCGCGGCCTGACCCGCTCCGGGCCGGGCGCCAACCGGCCGATGAAGGCGGGCGACATGCCGTCCTCGCTCGGCGGCAAGGACCCGATGGGCGAGCGCGCACGCGCGGGCACCGTGTTCGGCGCCGAGATGGATGGCAAGGGCAACAAGGCGATCGCGCTGAAGAACTGCCGCAACGTGCTGCTGCGCGATTTTTCGATGCTCAAGTGCGGCCACTTCGCCGTGCTGGCGACCGGCGTCGACAACCTGACGATCGCGAACCTCGCCGTCGACACGGAGCGCGACGGCTTCGACATCGATTGCTGCCGCAACGTCCGCATCAGCGACTGCGCCGTGAACACGCCGAACGACGACGCCATCTGCCTGAAGAGCTCCTACGCGCTGGGCCGCGCGCGCTTCACGGAACACGTGACGATCACCGGATGCCAGGTATCCGGCTTCGACCTGGGGAGCTACCTCGACGGCACGTTCAAGACCACGCAGGCCAAGGCGCCGGACGAAGAGGGCGTGTGCGGCCGCATCAAGCTGGGCACCGAGTCGAACGGGGGCTTCCGCAACATCGCGATCTCGAATTGCGTGTTCGAGCATTGCCGCGGCCTGGCCATCGAAAGCGTGGACGGCGCCGTCATCGAGGACGTCACCGTCGACAACCTCGCCATGCGCGACCTGACGACGGCCCCGCTGTTCATCCGCCTGGGCCGCCGCATGCGCGCGCCCGCGGGCACGCCCGTCGGCGCGATCCGCCGCGTCAACATCAGCAACGTCGTCGTGTCGCAGGCGAACGCGCCGTACGCGTCCATCGTCGCGGGCCTGCCGGAGGCGCCGGTCGAGGACGTGCGCCTGTCGAACATCACCATCGTGTACGGCGGCGGCGGTACGGCCGCCGATGCGACGCGGGTGCCGCCCGAGCAGCCGGACCACTATCCCGAGCCCAGCATGTTCGGCGTGACGCCCGCGTACGGCCTGTATTGCCGCCATGCGCGCAACGTCGAGGTGCATCACGCCGACCTGCGGACGGCGGCGCCGGATGCGCGGCCGGCCATCGTGCTGGACGACGTGGCGGGCGCGCGTTTCGATCACGTGCGCCTGGGCCGGGCGGCCGGCGTGCCGTCGCTGCGGCAGGCCGGGGTGCGCGGCCTTGCGCTCCAGGATGTGGAGGGGATGGACGATCGAGGTCGTTGACGTGTCGATGGCGCGCCTGTCGCCAGGCGCGCCATCGATCGTCATGCCCCGCCGGCGGGGGCGTCGCCTTACTTTCCGATCTCGACCCGGTACACCGGCACCACCTTCACCGCGTGCACCTCGGCCAGCTGCGGCTTGCCGCCGAAGTCGGGCCGGTGCTCGCGCGGCAGGTAGATGGGCGCGTCCGCGCGCAGCGGCAGCACGGTCAGCGTGAGCGGACCCTGGCGCTGTGCCGGCAGGTTGGCGAGATCGAATTGCCAGCGCTGGCCGTTGTAATACCAGTCGTCGACCATGCGCGTGCCGTCGAACAGGCGGGCCACGTCGCCCGTGAAGTCGATGTCGAGCAGCAGGCTGTCCACGTCCTTCGACCGGCCCGCCGCGGCCACGTCCAGCTGCCATGCGGCCGACGCGCCGAACGCTTCCGGATACGGCGCCACCGCCGCCCTGGCGTTGCCGCCGATGCGCACCGGCCATGCCGTCCCGGCCGGGCGCAGCGGTTTGACAGCCACCGCCACGTCGCGCGCCGGCAGCGTCGCTTCCAGGACCTGGAACAGGCCGTCGCGCCCATCGGTCTTGAGCGCGGTGCTGGCCGCGGGCGACACCGGCAGCGGCGGATAGACGGCCGCGCGCACGTGCGGCTGCCCCGCGCTGCGCAGTACCAGGCGCCCACTGTCGAAGTACGCCTGCGCGTCGCTGAGCACGAGGCGGCGTCGGCCCTGGAACGTTCCCAACGCCGCTTGGCGTGCCTGCGCCTGCGACAGCACGAGCACCGTGAGCGGCGCCTGGCCCGGGCAGCGCAGCGTGAACGCCGCATCCAGACCCGGTTCGATGCCGTCGACGAGCACGCCGTCCGCTTCGTCGACGTGGGCATGGCCGGCCCGCACGCAGCCGCGGGCCCGTGCGCCGAACGCGAATTCGACGGGCACGCCGTCCTGCGCGGCGAACACCCACGTGCCGTTGTCCAGCTTTGCCAGCGGCTGCGCCGTCGCATAGGTCAGGCGCTGGCCGTCCATGTCGAAGTTGACGGGCCAGGCGAAGTACGCGCCGGCCGGCAGGTCGACCGGATGGCGCGGCAGCGTTACCGTCCCGCCGGGCAGCTTGATGCCGAAGCGGACCTGTGTACGCGCCGGCGTCGGGTACTGGCGGATGTGGCCGTCGTAGAACAGGAACGCCGCATCGCCGCGGCTGCGGACGGACCAGCGCGGCGGGCCCAGGTCGGCCGGATCCTTCGGCACGACGTCGGGCCGGCGCACGGTCATCGGCGCCAGGCGCGCGCCGAAGTCGTGCAGGAACCAGTGGAACGGCCGCAGCGCCGCCAGCACGGGACGCTGCTGGCCGTCAGGTCCGAGCGGCGCGTTGAAGTCGTAGTTGATCGCGGGGACGTCGTTGTAGCCGCCGCTCTTCGTACTTTCTTCCAGCGTCGTGCCGCCCACGGGATTTCTCCCGCCGTGGAACATGTAGTAGCCCATCAGGTTGACGCCGGAGCCCAGCTGCACGGGCAGCATGGCCGCGATGTCGTCGCTGGACACCAGCGTGCGGCGGCGGTACATCGCGGGCAGGCCCGCGCCGTATTCCGCGCCGAGGAACGGGGTCTTGTCCATGTCCGTCTCCGCCGTGCCCTGGTGACTCGCGCGGGTCTGCGCACCGAGGTCGCCGCTCACGCGGGTGTCGAAGCGGAACGCGTACGTTTCCTTGGGCGGCAGTTCCTTGGTGCTGGTCGCCCACGGCTCGTCCGGATAGCCGCCGAACACCGGCGTCACTTCGCCGGACGGGTACAGGGTCTGGTCCCAGCCCGTGACCGTGTAGTAGGGCACGTCGATGCCCGCCTTCACGGCCAGGCCCTTCAGCGTGCGGATGTGCTCCGCGCCGCGGCCGGGGCCGGCCAGGTTGTACTCGTTCTCGATCTGCGCGCCGATCACGGGGCCGCCCTGCTTGTACAGGAGGCCGTCGAGCTGGCGTCCGATCTCGCGGTAGAAGCGCGCCACGTAATGCAGGTAGGTGGGGTCGTTGCCGCGGGTCGGCATCGCGTCGACGACCCAGTCCGGGAAGCCGCCGTAGCGGACTTCCGCATGCGACCACGGACCCACGCGCACGACGACCTCGAGGCCGTGCTTTTGGGCCAGCTGGACGAAGCGGCGCAGGTCGCGGTTGCCGGACCAGTCGAAATGCCCTTCGCTGGCCTCGTGGTGGCTCCAGATGACGTAGCTGGCGACGATGTCGATGCCGGCCGATTTCATCTTCGCGAGTTCGGCATCCCAGCCGGCGGCCGGGCTGCGCGAATAATGGAATTCGCCCATCACCGGCAGCCACGGTTTGCCGTCGCGCGTGAGGTATTGGTTGTTGATGCCGAGCGTGTGCCCGCCCTTGCTCGTGGCCGTGCCCAGCTTGATGTAGCCGGTGCGCGGTTCGGGCGCGGGCGCGCTCGCGTCGACGTTGAGGAGTTGTTCCGCGCCCGCCATGCCGGGGCCGGCGAAGGCCAGCAGCAGGGCGGTGCGCAACAGCGTGGGACGCGTGAATGTCATCGTCAGAACTTGTAGCTCAGGCCGACATTATAGCGGCGGCCGTATTCCATCACGTTCTGCATGTACGCATTGGCGTTCTGCGTGTAGACCACCTTCTGGTTCGTGATGTTGTCCAGGCCCACGCGCAGCTGCAGCTGCCGCGTCAGGT
Organism: Massilia luteola; assembly: GCF_034420155.1. Classification (NCBI taxonomy): domain Bacteria; kingdom Pseudomonadati; phylum Pseudomonadota; class Betaproteobacteria; order Burkholderiales; family Oxalobacteraceae; genus Massilia; species Massilia luteola. The sequence goes on along the minus strand of NZ_JAXOFN010000041.1, from coordinate 4,455 downwards.
AGTACGAGACGTTCGCGGTGACGTACGTCTCCTCGCCGTTTTCCGCCATGTAGCCGGCGGTCCACTTGGGCATGCGCACGAACGGGCTGTGGTAGTTGGCCGAGAGGCGCGCCTCGAAGCCGTTCTTCTCGTACCACAGCGTGACGCCGCCGTTGTTGCGCATCAGGCCTTCCATCGGGTAGTTATTCGTGTACTCGTGGATGTCGCTCTCGTTGTACGACCAGTTGGCGGCGACGCCGAGACCGTCGAACGGTGCCGGCAGGCGCGTGAACGCGTGCTGGTACACCAGTTCCAGGCCGCGCACGTAGCCGCCTTCGCCGTTGATCGAGCGCGTGATCACGGCCTGGCGGCCGTTGATGGTGGTCGTGTCGGACGTGATGCCGATGTAGCTGCCGATCTGCTTATAGAACAGCGCGGCCGAGAACAGCGAGCCTTTGTCGAAGTACCACTGGTAGGCGAGGTCGGCCTGGTTGGCCATCATCGGCAGCAGGGCCGGGTTGCCGGCGCTGCCGGTGAGCGGCTGCTGCGAACCCGGCGTCGTGTCGACCGACAGCTGGCGCGATGCGCGCATCTCGTCCATCGGCGCGCGCGACATCGCGCGGGCCAGCGAGAAGCGCAGCTGGTGCTTGTCCTCGCCATCGAGGCTGAAGATCAGGTTCGTGCTCGGCAGGGCTTTCGTGTACGACGCGCCGCCTTCGGTCGGCGTCGGCGCCGCGCCGTTGACGGACTCCATGCCTTCGCCCGTCTGGTGCGTGTGCACGAGGCGCACGCCCGCGTTGCCGCGGTATTTGTGGCCGAACAGTTCGCCGTCCAGGTCGGCCTGGGCGTACAGGGCGCTCGTGCGCTCCTTGACCTTCCAGCCGGCCAGCAGGTCGTTCGCCGTCTGCGTGCGGCCGCTCGGGTCGAGGGCGCCGGCGCCGAACACGGACGACACGGTGCCTTCGAAATCGCGCAGGCTCAGTGCCGGGAAGTAGCCGGGCACGTTGATGGTCTCGTACGCCGACGCCGGAATCGACGCGGTCGACGGCGTTACGTTCCACGTGGTCTGGTGGTACGATTTTTCGCGGTCGGCGAAGCGCGCGCCGATCTTGATGCGGCTGACCGGGCCGAGATCCAGCGGCAGCGCGCCGCTCAGCTGGGCCGAGTCGAGGCGGTCGTGCACATGGCCGTCGTTGTCGATGTAGAGCTGCGGCGCGCCGAAGTTGGCCAGGTTGCCGGTGTCTTCGCTGAACGAATACGACTGCTGCTCGTTGCCGGTGAATGCCCACGACAGCGTGCCGTTGTTCGCGGTGGTGTTGCGCACGTCGGCCCACTGGCTGGCGCGGCTCGCGCGCGACGTGGCGACGTCCGCCTCGACCTTCCAGTCGCCCACGTTGAACTTGCCGTTCAGGCCACCGGCCACGTTGTCCATGTTCTGGAGCCAGCGCGTGCTGTGCGTCGACACGCCGACATCCTTGACGGTGGCGCCGACGACGTAGCCGTCGCGGATGTCGAGGTTCGCGTAGTTGGCGCTCTGGTAGCCGTCCCAGTTGCCGATGTCGCCGGTCCAGTGCTGCACGCTCGGCTCGCGGATCTTGTCGCGGGCGAAGTACAGGTCGGCCGTGATCAGCGCGTCCGGGTTCGCCTTCCATTCCAGCTTGCCCAGCACGCTGCTGCGTTCATTGGTGCCGTGCTTGAGTTCATCCTCGAAGCCCCACGGCGTCTTGTCGACCTTGCCGTCGTGGTTCAGGTCGACCGAGTTCGTCTCGTTGAAGCCCCAGTGGTTCTTGCGTTCCTCGATCGACGGCTGCTTCTGGTAGCTGAACGCCACTGCCGCGCCGATCGTCTTGTCTGCGAACTGGTCGATCCAGATGCCGCCGAGGCGCGGACGCACGGATTGCGCGTCGACGTCCTTCGCCAGCGGGTAGTATAGCGCATCGGCCTTGATCGAGGCCTGGCGGCCGTTGTACTTCAGCGGCTGCACGGTCTGCAGGTCGATCGTCGTCGCGACGCCGCCTTCGACGAGGTCGGCGTTCTGCGTCTTGTAGACGATGGCGCCGGACAGCGACTCCGACGGGAACTGCTCGAAGCGCACCGCGCGGTTCGGCTCCGACGAGGCGAGCTCGCGGCCGTTCAGCGTGGCGCCGATGAAGCGCTCGCCCATGCCGCGCGCGACGATCTGGCTCGCATTGCCGCGATCGAGGCCGGCGGCGAGGCCGGGCAGGCGCGCGAGCGATTCGGCGATGGTGGTGTCGGGCAGCTTGCCGATGTCTTCGGAGGCGACGACTTCGACTATGCTGTTGGAATTCTCCTTCACCGCCAGGGCGCTGCGCACGGATGCGCGGATACCCGAGACGACGACCTGCTGCACGGCGGTGTCGGCGCCCGCGGCGGGGTCGGAGGACGTGGATTGCGGTGCCTGCTGGGCGAAAGCGGCAGGCATGGCGGGGAGGACGAACAATGGGAAAAGCGAGCGTACGAGTACGCTCAGGGTCTTCGGCTGCATGTAATCTCCTTGCTGTGTCGTTTTGACTTATTGGTGTATGTCGTCGTTGGTGCGCGCAGCGAACCAATCAGGCGACTGACCGGCATTCTGTCGTCTTGCAAGGAGTACAACCATTATGTTTTTCAACAGCGTATATACAAACTTCATATATGTGGAAAACGTCGTCCCCGCGGAGGCGGGGACCCAAGATTTCCGCGTATCGAAACGCTTGCAAAATTGGACCCCCGCCTGCGCGGGGACGACGCGTTACTGGCAGTGCGCAGGGTGGTCACCGTCTGCCCACGCATAACGTCCGTATGACGCGGACGTCCGCGCGGGCTCGGGGAGCCCGCCCTACGACGATCGGCGGATCCTTACCACCACATGCCGTAGATCGTGGCCAGCACCACGCAGATGACGGCCGAGCCGAGGGCGAATGCGCCGTCGACCTTGAACAGCTTGGTGTCGACGATCAGCGCTTTCACTTTGCCGCGGGCGAATACGGTGCTGAGCAGCACCATGCCGGCCACGACGAGCCAGAACACGATGAACATGCGGTCCAGGAACGGGATCTCGTAGACACCGCTGCCGTTGTCGTGGGCGAAGCCGATCGGCGCGAGGAAGTGCAGGTCCATCATCGTCGGCAGGAACTTCAGGATGATCGAGAACACCAGGCCGCCGACGGTCGCGAACATCGCCGCGTCCGCCGTTGTCTTTTTCCAGAAGAAGCCCAGCAGGAACATGGCCAGGATGCCCGGCGAGACGAAGCCCGTGTATTCCTGGATGTACTGGAAGCCACCCTTCTTGTCGATGCCCATCAGCGGCGCGATCACGATGGCCAGCAGCATCGACACGATGACGGTCATGCGGCCGATCCACACCATCTTCTGTTCGCTGACGTTCGGGTGCAGGCGCTTCTGGTAGATGTCGAGCGTGAAGATGGTGGCGATCGAGTTGGCCTTGCCGGCCAGCGATGCGACGACGGCGGCCGTCAGCGCGGCGAACGCGATGCCCTTGATGCCCGACGGGAGCATCGCCAGCAGGGTCGGGTAGGCGCGGTCCGGATTCAGCTCGCCGCCGACGCGCATGGCGTCGCCCAGCACGCCGGCACGGTCCAGCGCGAACGCGGCGATGCCCGGCATGACGACGATCATCGGCATCACCAGTTTCAGGAATGCCGCGAACAGCAGGCCCTTGCGCGCGGTCGGCAGGTCGGCGCCGAGGGCGCGCTGCGTGATGTACTGGTTGCAGCCCCAGTAGTTCAGGTTGACGATCCACATGCCGCCGATCAGCGTCGACAGGCCCGGCAGGTCCATGTAGTTCTTGTTGTCGCGGCCCAGCACCATTTCGAAGTGGTCGCGGGTCGTGTTGTACAAGGTCGAGAAGCCCTGCAGCGCGCCGTGGCCCTGGCCCAGCTTGGCGACGAGGTCCAGCGCCAGCCACGTGGTCACGAGGCCGCCGATGACGAGGCAGGTCACCTGGATCACGTCCGTGTAGCCGATGACCTTCATGCCGCCCAGCGTGATGATGGCGGCGAAGACGGCGAGGAACAGCATGCAGGGCAGCACGCCGACGCCGGTGACGCTGCCGATCGCGAGCGCGCCCAGGTACAGGATCGAGGTCAGGTTGACGACGACGTACAGGCCGAGCCAGAACAGCGCCATCGTCGTGGCGACGGCCTTGCCGTAGCGCTGTTCGAGGAACTGGGGCATCGTGTAGATGCGGTTCTTGAGGTAGACCGGCATGAAGAACACGGCGACGATGACCAGCGTGGCGGCGGCCATCAGTTCGTACACGGCGATGGCCATGCCGATGCGGAAGCCCGAACCGCTCATGCCGATGAACTGCTCGGCGGAGATGTTGGACGCGATCAGCGACGCGCCGATGGCCCACCAGGTGAGCGAGCCTTCGGCCAGGAAGTAGTCGTGCGAGGCGGACGTGTTCGCGCTCTTCTTGCGGCGGTAGACCCACAGGCCGTAGCCGGCGACGAC
>NZ_JAXOFN010000040.1:0-61811 GCF_034420155.1 Massilia luteola | reverse complement strand
GCCGGCGCCGAGCGTCCCGCCGCCGCCGTCGGCGCCGGTCAGGTCGAAGACGTAGGTGGTGCCGGCCTGCAGCGCGACCTTGAACCAGTCCTTGTCGTTGGGTAGCTCGATATTGCCCTGCACCTGGGCGCCGATGGCGAGGTTGCCGGTCGTCGCCGCGTTGTCGCTGAAGTCATCCTTGATCGTCGACACGGCAGCCTTGAGCGTGTACGTGCCGGTGCCGTCGTTCAGGTCGGACGCTTGCAGGTAATAGGCGCCGCTCGCCGTCGGCGTGAACGACAGCCGCGGATCGTCGCCGACACCGTTGTTGATGGCGGAGTCGATGATGCTCCCGTTGCCGTTGAACAGGCTGAGGTAGGCTTCGCCGAAGCCGGCGCCGAGCGTCCCGCCGCCGCCGTCGGCGCCGGTCAGGTCGAAGACGTAGGTGGTGCCGGCCTGCAGCGCAATCTTGAACCAGTCCTTGTCGTTGGGGAGCTCGATATTGCCCTGCGCCTGTCCGCCGATCGTGAGAGCACCTGTCGTCGAAGCATTGTCGGCGTAATCGTCAGCGCTGGTGTAAGCCATTGTCTTCCTTTGAACTTAGATTGTGAACGGGTAATTATCTACAAAATAAGATCCTGAGGGCAACTTTATGTCATGCTAGTCGTTGTCATTTGACATCGGCGCGCTATGGCTGGGAACGTTGACGCCTTCCAGCTTTTCGTTGCGGACAAACGACGTTCTGTCTTTCCCTTTCATTTTTAATATGCATCTTTCGTCTTAGTAGTATTATTACACGCGATCGTCGGCCGGCGTTGCCGTCCGGGCCACGCCCGTCGGTCAGAATAAGAATGAAGAGGGGACATTATGTTATTCGGAAGTAGTTTGACTTCACGGCTCGGGCTCGCCGTGGCCGTCACCGCCAGCCTGCTGCTGGCCGGCTGCGGCGCCGGCGATACGACCCGGCAGGCCACCCAATCCGGCACCCGGCTCCTGGCGGCCCGCGCCGCCGCCGCCACGCCCGTCGCGCCGGGCAGCATCCGCATGCACTTCCACCGCGTCCAGAACGATGCGGCCCAGTGGGGCGTGTATTCCTGGGACGGTCCTCTGCATCCCAGCTCGGCCTGGATCACCGACCGCTTCATGATGACGAACAGCGACGGCTTCGGCGGCTACGTCGACATTCCGCTGGCGGCCGGCAAGAGCGCGATCTGGTATCTCGTCACCGACGGCAACGGCACCAAGAATTGCGGCGCCGACCAGCACGCCGACCTGAATGCCGACGTCGCGACGAACGGCCAGGAAATCTGGATGCTGGAGGGCGACTGCACCGTGTACACGAGCCAGCCCGCGCTCAGCTACGGGAACCTGGCGCTGGCCAATGCGCACTGGCTGTCGGCGACCACGCTGGCCTGGCCGGGCGCCCCCGCGAGCGGCACCTATAAACTGTTCTACGCCGCGAACGGCGGCCTGGCGCCCAGCGCCGGCGGCACCATCGGGCTCACGGGCGCGGACGGCGTCTTCGACGTGACCGCGGCCGCGCTGCCGGACGCCCTGCGCCAGAAGTACCCGCACCTCGCCGGCGCCACCGGCCTGCGCCTGGCCGATGCCGACGCGGCCAAGGTCGCGGCGCTGGTCAGCGGCCAGTTCGCGCTCGCCCAGTACGACGGCGGCGGCAACCTCGTGCAGGTGACGTCGCTGCAGACGGCCGGCCTGCTGGACGACCTGTATGCGGCGAAGGCGGCGCAGGCGCAATTGGGCGTGTCGTTCGACCGGCGCGGCCTGGCGACCTTCCGCGTGTGGGCGCCGACGGCGAAATCCGTCGCGCTGAACCTGTACGCGGGCGCCAACGCGGCGACGCCGGCGACGGTCCCGATGACGCGCGACGCGGCCAGCGGCGTGTGGAGCTACGCGTCCGCCGATCCGCAACTGGCGAACCGCGCCTACTACACGTACACCGTGCAGGTGCTGTCGCGCTGGGCCGACAACAAGATCGTGACGAATACCGTGACCGATCCGTATTCGCTGAGCCTCTCGGCCAACAGCGCGCGCAGCTTCGTCGCGAACCTCGACAGCCCGCTGCTGAAACCGGCCGGCTGGGACGACCAGCGCATTCCGAAGCTCGACGCGCCGACCGACATCGCGCTGTATGAGCTGCACATCCGCGACTTCTCCGCGTCCGACGCCACCGTGCCAGCCGCCCACCGCGGCAAATACCTGGCCTTCACGGACACGAACTCGGACGGCATGCGCCACCTGAAATCGCTGCAGAAGGCGGGCATGACGCACGTGCACCTGCTGCCCAGCTTCGACTTCGCCAGCGTCGACGAGAAGGGCTGCGTGACGCCGGCCATCCCGAACGCGGGCGCGGATTCGACGGCGCAGCAGGCCGCCGTGGCGGCCGTGGCGGACACCGATTGCTTCAACTGGGGCTACGACCCGGTCCACTACGACGCGCCGGAAGGCAGTTATGCGACCGATGCCGACGACGGCGCCGTGCGCGTGCGCGAGTTCCGCGCGATGGTGCAGGCGCTGCACGACACCGGCCTGCGCGTGACGATGGACGTCGTCTACAACCACACGAGCCAGTCGCAGCAAGGCCCGCTGTCGGTCCTCGACCGCATCGTGCCGACGTATTACTACCGCCTCGGCAACGACGGCCACATCCTGAACGACAGCTGCTGCGCCGACACCGCGCAGGAAAACGCCATGATGGGCAAGCTGATGATCGATTCCGTGTCGCTGTGGGCGCGCCAGTACAAGGTCGACAGCTTCCGCTTCGACATCATGGGCTTCACGCCGCTCGACCTGCTGAAACGCCTGCAGGCCAGCGTCGACCAGGCCGCGGGCCGCGACATCTACCTGTACGGCGAAGCGTGGAACTTCGGCAGCGTCGCCAACGACGCGCGCTTCGTGCAGGCGCGCCAGGCGAACATGGCGGGCACCGGCATCGGCTCGTTCAACGACCGCATGCGCGATACCGTGCGCGGCGGCGGCTGCTGCGACAGCGGCCAAGCCATGATCAGCCAGCAGGGCTTCATCAACGGCGTCTACACGGACCCGAACGCGTTGTCGACGCAGACCCGCGACGACGCGCTGCGCCTCGCCGACCTCGCGCGCGTCGCGCTGTCCGGCACGCTGCGCGACTACCGCTTCACGGACCGCTTCGGCAGCGTGCGCACGAACGCCCAGATCGACTACTTCGGCCAGCCGGCCGGCTTCGCGGCGAATCCGGCCGAGACGATCAACTACGTCGAGGCGCACGACAATCAAACCCTGTTCGACATCGACGCGTACAAGCTGCCGCAATCGACGCCGCTGTCCGACCGCGTGCGCGTGCAGACCCTCGGCGCGGCGATCAACGTGCTGGCGCAGGGCATCCCGTTCTTCCACGCCGGCCAGGAAATCCTGCGCTCGAAATCGCTCGACCGCGACAGCTACAACGCGGGCGACTGGTTCAACAAGCTCGATTACAGCTACGCGTCCAACAACTTCGGCGTCGGCCTGCCGATGGCGGGGTCGAACCAGGACAACTGGCCGCTGATGTCGCCGATCCTCGCCAATCCGCTGATCAAGCCGGACACGCGCGCGATCCTCGCCGCGAAGAATGCGTTCGAAGACTTCCTCGCGATCCGTTCGGATACCACCCTGTTCCGCCTGCGCACGGCGCAGGACGTGATCGACCGCCTGAAGTTCTACAACGTCGGGCCGGACCAGGTGCCGGGCATCGTCGCGATGAGCATCGCCGGCACGCAACCGGGCGCGCCTTATCCGGGCGCCAAGTACAAGGCCGTCGTCGTCGTGTTCAACGTCGACAAGGTGGCGAAGTCGATCGCGATCCCGGAACTCAAGGGCCGCAAGCTGCAGCTGCATCGCATCCAGCGCAACGGCAGCGACGACGTCGTGAAGGCGTCCCGCTTCGACGCGGGCAGCGGCACGTTCGCGATCCCCGCGCGCACGGCGGCCGTGTTCGTGCAGAACGCGAACGACTGATGCAAGGGTGAGAAAATCGTAGGGTGGGCACGTTCGCATGACGCCAGCGTCCGCGTGGGCGGAAGGCCGCCCACCCTACGGTCAGTCGACGGCACGGACGTGCGTCAGTTCTTGGGTGCCGCCCAGTTGTTGGTGCCGTTCATATTCGTGCGGTCGTTCTCGAGCGCCCGCTTGTCGATGATCATGACGTTGTCGGTACGGCTCGGCGCCTTGCGCGGGATGAGCGTGCCGGTGGGCGTATAGCTCGCATCGAGGTATTTGTCGCCCGGTTGCCCGGCTTCCTGGGCAGCGCAACCGGACAGCAGGACGGCGACGACGGCCGCCGCCAGGGCGGACGAATTGAAACGGCGCATACGATTCTCTCCTCAGCGTGTGAAGGGTTGTCGCGTCATTTGATGCAGACGGCGCGCACCATCTTGATGTCGGTGACGCCGTCCAGGATCTTCTCGATGCCGTCCATCTTCAGGGTCAGCATCCCGTCCTCCAGCGCGGCCGCGAGCAGCTCGGCGACGCGCGCGTGCTCGGTCAGCAGGCGCTTGATGCGGTCGCTGCCCAGCATCAGTTCGTGCAGGCCGACGCGCCCGCGGTAGCCCTTGGTGCACTCGGCGCAGCCGACGGCCCGGTACAACGTGAAGCGGCCGTCGGCGTCGCCGTGGCGCGCGCGCCAGCCGGCCAGCACGGCCGTGCGCGCGGCCCGCGCATCCGCCTGGTAGGCAGCCTGGCCGCGCAATTCCTCGCAATACTCGTCGAGCAGCGCGTCCACCTCGGCGTCGTCGGGGTGGTAGGCCTGGCGGCACGTGGCGCACAGGCGGCGCGCCAGGCGCTGCGCCAGGATGCCGAGCAGGGCGTCGGCAAAATTGAACGGGTCCATGCCCATGTCGAGCAGGCGCACGACCGATTCCGGCGCGCTGTTCGTGTGCAGCGTGGAGAACACGAGGTGGCCCGTGAGCGACGCTTCGATGCCGGTGCTGACGGTCTCGCGGTCGCGCATCTCGCCGACCATGATCACGTCCGGGTCGGCGCGCAGGAATGCGCGCATGACGGTCGCGAAGTCGAGGCCGGCCTTGCGGTTGACCTGCACCTGGCGCAGGCCCTTCTGGGTGATCTCGACCGGGTCCTCGGCCGTCCAGATCTTCGTCTCCGGCGTGTTCAGGTACGCCAGGATCGAGTGCAGGGTCGTGGTCTTGCCGGAGCCGGTCGGTCCGCACACGAAGAACAGGCCGTAGGGTTTGCCGACGGCGGCTTTCAGGCGCGCCAGGTTGTGCGGCAGGACGCCCAGCTTGTCGAGCGGGATCGGTTCGCCGGCCTGCAGGATGCGCATCACGATGTCCTCGACGCCGCCGCTGGACGGAATCGTCGCCACGCGCAGCTCGATGTCGAGCGGGCCATATTTGCGAAAGCGGATCTTGCCGTCCTGCGGCTTGCGCCGCTCGGAGATGTCGAGGTCGCACATGATTTTTACACGCGCGATGAGGGCGTTGCGGTAGCTGGCCGGGATCTCGATGTATGGCACCAGCACGCCGTCCTTGCGGAACCGGACGCCCGTCTTGCCGCGCCCCGGCTGCGGTTCGATGTGGATGTCCGACGCGCCCTGGCGGTAGGCGTCGACGATGATCCGGTTGAGCAGCTTGACCAGTTCGTTCTCGACGGCGGCCGAGACGTCGGACCCGCCGCCGTCCGCATCCTCGTCCGCGTCGACGTCCTCGTCCAGGTGCGACAGCAGTTCGCCCACGCTGGTGTCGTCGGCGACGGGGCCGCCGAAGAACTGGGCGATGGTCAGGCGCAGGTCGTGGCGGGTCGTCACGCGCCAGGCGATGCGCGCGCGGCCGAACACCTGGGCGGCGATGTGGCTGGCGGCGACGCGTTCCGGGTCGAGCGCCATCAGCACCAGGCCGTCGGGGCCGTCCTCCAGCGGCAGCCAGCCGTGTTCGAGCGCGTACTGCTGCTTCAGGTTGCGCAGCAGTTCGACGGGCTTCACGCGGTCGGCGTGGAACGCTTCGTAGGGCACGCCGGCATAATCGGACAGCGCCTGGCCGAGGTGGGCGGGCTTGAGATGGAAGTCGGCCAGCAGGACGTCCTCGATGTCGGCGTCGCGCTCGCGCGCGAGGCGCGTGGCTTCTTCCAGTTCCTGCGCGCTCAGGAGCGAGCGCGTGACCAGGCCATCGTAGCGGCCGCGCGGCAGCGCTGCGCGCAGGCGTTGGCTGAGCGCGACGGCCAGCGTCTCGCACAACTGCTTCACGCCGTCCAGGCACAGTTGCGGGAACGGGCCGCCGCTACGATGGTTGATGAACTGGATGACGCCCAGCAGCGTGCCGCCAGGGTCGGAGGACTGCGCGATGAGGGGCGCGACCAGCATCTCGCGCGTGCGGTAGCCGGTTTTCTGGTCGACGCCGCGCTGGAACCGCAGGTTGGGCGACAGGCGCCGCAGCTCGGCCTCGTCGTAGACGTCGGCGATGTTGACGGTCTGGCGCGTGCGGGCGACGAAGCCGGCGACGGACCCCGGCCCGATCGGCAGCTTCAGGTCGCGGAACGACGACAGCCCGGTCTTGACCTTGGCGATGAGGGCGTCCTGCTCCGGCGTGACGGCGTACAGCGTGAAGCGGTCGCTGTCGAACAGGTCGCAGAAATCCAGGCCCAGGTCGAGCATGATCTGGTCCAGGTTGGCGGTGGCGTGGATGCGCGTGGAGATGGCCTGCAGGCGGCGCTGGAAATCGAGGCGGCGCTCGGTGTCGCCGGGCGCGCGCCGGTCGCCCTTGCGCTGTTCCACGAAATCCGCGCTCATCAGAGTTCCACTTCCAGGCCTTCGTAGGCCAGTGTCACGGCAAGGCCGTCCAGGCGGCCCGCCCAGCGCGCCAGCGCCTGCCCGAACACGGCTTCCAGCTCGTCGTCGGAGCGGGTCGGCTCGTGGTGGGTGCAGTACAGGCTGCGCGCGCCGACCCGGAGCGCCAGCGCGATGGCGGCGTCGAACGTGCCATGGCCCCAGCCCTGCTTGGCCGGGTATTCCTCGACCGTGTACGAGCAGTCGGCGATGAGCGCGTCGATGCCCTCCATCGCGTGCTCGATCTCCCGCTCGCGCCGTTCGATGTCGCATTGCGCCGCGTCGTAGTCCGCGCTGCCGGGGGCGTGCGGGTTGAAGAAGGGTTCATGGTCGCCCGTGAAGAACACGGCGCGGCCGTTGCATTCGACGCGGTAGCCGAGGTTGGTGACGGGGTGGTGCATCACGACGTTGTGCACGACCATGTCGCCCACCGCGTGCGGCACGCCGACGGCCAGCGTCCGGTAGTCGATGACGGCGTCCATGCGTTCTTCGCTGACGGGGAAGTAGCTGTTCTGCAGCTGCACGCCCATCACGTGTTCGATGCCGCGGCCCGTGACGTGGTCGTGGGCGCCGTGCAGGCACACGCGCGTGCCCTTCACGAACAGCGGCGTGAAGAAGGGCAGGCCGTGGATGTGGTCCCAGTGGCTGTGCGTGATGAAGATGTTGGCGTGCACGGGGGCGCCATCTTCCGCGCGCCGGCGCATCAGGTCCTGGGCGAGCGCGTAGATCCCCGTGCCGGCGTCGAGCACGACCAGCGTGCCGTCGTCGCCGCGCACTTCGATGCAGGTCGTGTTGCCGCCGTAGCGCACGGTACGCGGCCCGGGGGACGGGATCGAACCGCGCACGCCCCAGAATCTGAATTTCATAGAAGTCCCTTGCTGTGCAGTCTCGTCGCCTGCTTGTGTTTTTCATCGCGGCGGGCCAGCGCCGTTGCAATCTATGGCAGATGATAGCGGGATTCCGTAAGCGATTATCTGAAATTTGCAATTTCGCACCGATGTGTGTACAGAGGTGACTAACAAAGTTACACTGTGTGTTAATTTCGGTACGGCAATTTTTATGGCGATCATTGCACGTCGGATTTCAGCGAGACAGACACGAGCATGCAAGACCTCACCCCGACCAATATCGTAGAGCGGCTCGACCTGCTCACGGAGGTCAGCGTCGCCCTCGGCGACGGCCATGACATCGACACCTTCCTCGACCGCATCCTCAAGGTCGCGAAGAGCATGACGAACGCCGATGGCGGCACGCTGTACCGGCCCAGCGCGGACGAGCGCTGCCTGTGCTTCCACATCTCGCTGAACGATTCGCTGGCGCTGTACCAGGGCGGGGCCAGCGGCAAGTCCATCGACCTGACGCCGATCCCCTTGTATGATCAGGACGGCAACAAGAACCTCGCGTCGGTGGCGGCCTATGCGGCCAACTTCCACCAGTCCGTGAACATCGCCGACGTGTACCGGGCCGACGTGATCAGCTTCTCCGGCATGCGTTCGTTCGACCAGGCGTTCGGCTACCGCTCGAAATCCATCCTGACGGTGCCGATGACGGGCCACGAGGGCGAACTGGTCGGCGTGCTCCAGCTGATCAACGCGATCGACCGGGAGACGGGCGAGATCCGTTCGTTTTCCGACACCGACCAGCGCTTCATCGAGGCGCTGGCGGCGCAGGCGGCGGTGGCGCTCACGAACCAGCAACTCGTCGTACAGATGGAACAACTGCTGGAGTCCCTCGTCAACCTGATCAACATCGGCATCGACGAAAAATCGCCGTACACGGGCCGCCACTGCCAGTTCGTGCCGGAGCTGACGATGATGCTGGCCGAGGCCGTGCACGAGACGGACATCGGCCCGATGGCGTCGTTCCGCATGAGCGACGCCGACCGCCGCGAACTGCGGCTGGCCGGCCTGCTGCACGACTGCGGCAAGATCACGACGCCGGTGCACGTCGTCGACAAGGCGACGAAGCTGGAAACGATCTTCGACCGCATCCACATGATCGACACGCGCTTCGAGGTGCTGCTGCGCGACGCCGAGATCCGCGCGCTGCGGGCGCAATGCGCGGTGAGCGGCGATGCGGACGCGGACCGCGCGGCGATCGCCGCCGCCATGCACGCCGAGCAGGCGCGCCTGCGCGCGGACCGCGATTTCCTGCGCAGCGCCAACGTCGGCAGCGAAGGCATGTCGCCGGACGACCAGGCGCGCGTGCGCCGCATCGCCGCGTACCGCTTTACGGGGCCGGACGGTATCGAGCGCGACTTCCTCGACGAGGACGAGGTACGCAACCTGACCGTGCGCTTCGGGACGCTGAACGACGACGAGCGCAAGATCATCAACAACCACATCGTCGTCACGATCCGCATGCTCGAATCGCTGCCGTGGCCCAAGCACCTCAAGAACGTGCCGGAATACGCCGGCGGCCACCACGAGCGCATGGACGGCAAGGGCTATCCGCGCGGCCTCGTACGCGAGCAGATGTCGGTGCAGGCGCGCGTGATGGCCATCGCCGACATCTTCGAGGCCCTGACGGCGCGCGACCGCCCGTACAAGAAAGGCAAGACGCTGTCCGAGTCGCTGCACATCCTCGGCAGGTTCGCCCTCAACGGCCACATCGACCCCGACCTGTTCGACATCTTCGTGCGCGAGAAGGTCTACCTCAGGTTCGGCCGCCAGAACCTCGACCCGTCGCAGCTCGACGCGGTCGACGAGGCGGCGATACCGGGTTACCGGCCGTAAGCCATGGCACGGTTGCGCAAGGCATTCGGCAGATACGGCGCCCGCTGGGCGCTCGGCTTCGTCCTCACGCTCGCGGCGGTGCTGTACACGAACGGCACCTGGCACAGCCACGCCATCGAGCGCCAGGACACCATCATCGCGGACCAGCGCATGCGTCTGGAAGGACCGGCGCCCGATCCGCGCATCGTCATCGTCGACATCGATCCGAAGAGCCTCGCCGCCGTCGGGCGCTTCCCGTGGAGCCGCGACGTGATGGCGAAGCTGGTCGACCAGCTGGCCGGGCACTACGCCACGGCCGCCATCGGCTTCGACGTGTCGTTTCCCGAACCCGACACGAGCTCCGGCTACGCCGTGCTGGCGCGCCTCGCGCGGCACGAACTGAAGGACGTGCCGGGCATGGCGGCGAAGCTGGCCGCGCTCGAGCCCGAACTCGACTACGACGGCCGCTTCGCGAAGGCGCTGGCGGGACGGCCCGTGGTGCTGGGCTATAACGTGTCGTCGGAGCTGGCCAAGGGTGTGCTGCCGAAGCCCGCGTTCACCGTCGCGGATCTCGGCGGACGCCAGCTCGACGCCTACGTGCGGTCCGGCTACGAAGCGAACATCGCGCGCCTGCAGGCGGCGGCGCGGGGCGGCGGCAGTTTCACCGTCATTCCGGACGTGGACGGCGTCGTGCGCACGGTGCCGCTGCTGCAGCGCATCGGTGACGGCTATTACCCGTCGCTCGGCCTGGCCACGGCCGCCGTGTACCTCGGGGCGACGGCGATCGTCCCGGACTTCGGCAGCGAGGCGCCCGGCGGCGCCGACGGCGCGGCCGGCGCCGATGCCATCGACCTCACGCTGCCGCACGGGACCAAGAGGATCCTGGTCGGCGACGGCCTGACGACGGTCGTGCAATTCCGCGGCCCGGGCGGCCCGGGCGGCGGGACGTTCCGCTACGTGTCCGCGGTCGACGTGTTGAACGGCAAGGTGCCCGCGGACGTCCTCAAGGGCGCCATCGTCCTCGTCGGCACGACGGCGCCCGGCCTGCAGGACCTGCGCTCGACGCCGGTGAGCAGCGTCTATCCCGGCGTGGAAGTGCATGCCAACGTGATCAAGTCCATTCTCGACGGCCGCTTCAAATCGTATCCCGACTACGCCACGGCGATCGAATTCCTCCAGGTGCTCGTGGCCGGCACGCTGCTCGCGCTGCTGCTGCCGGCGCTGGCGCCGCTGCCGGCCGTGCTGGCGTCCGGCGCCGTCTTCGCGGGCGTCGTCGGCTTCAACTGGTTCCTGTACCGCGAGATGGACTGGACGACGGACATGTTCATCTGCCTGCTGCTCGTCGCGCTGCTGTTCGTCGCGAACGTGGCATGGGGTTATCTGTTCGAGTTCCGCAAGGGCCGCGCCCTCGTCTCGCGCTTCGGCGAATACGTGGCGCCGGAACTCGTCGCGCAGATGGCCGAGAACCCGGAAGCCTATACGATGGAAGGCGAGAGCCGCGAGCTGTCCGTGATGTTCGTCGACGTGCGCGGCTTCACGACGATCTCGGAAGGCCTGTCGCCCAAGGCGCTGCGCGAATACATCAACCTCTACCTGACGGCGATGTCCGAGGACATCCGCGCCAGCCACCAGGGCACGCTCGACAAATACATCGGCGATGCCGTGATGGCGTTCTGGGGCGCGCCCGTCGCCTTCGCCGACCACGCCAGCCGCGCCGTCGCCACCTCGCTGCTGATGCAGGCCAGCGCGGCGCGCCTGAACGACGCGTTCCAGCGGCGCGGCTGGCCGCGGCTCACGATCGGCATCGGCATCAATTCCGGCCTGATGCACGTGGGCGACATGGGGTCCGCGATCCGCCGCGCCTACACGGTGATGGGCGATGCCGTGAATCTCGGCTCGCGCCTGGAAGGCATCACGAAGGTCTACGGCGTCGGCATCGCCGTGGGCGCGGCGACGCGCCTGGCCGCGCCGGAATTCGTCTACCGCGAACTGGACCTCGTGCGCGTGAAGGGCAAGAACGAGCCGGTGGCGATCTTCGAACCGCTCGGCAAGCCGGCCGACGTCGCCCCCGCCGTGCTGGATGAACTGGCCGCCTGGGACGCGGCGCTGGCCCGCGTGCGTGCGCAGGACTGGGATGCGGCCGAACCGGCCATCGCGGCGCTGCATGCGGCGCATCCCGGGCGGGCCCTGTATGCCCTGTACCTGGAGCGGGTCGCGCGCTGGCGCGCGGCGCCGCCGGGCGCCGGGTGGGATGGGGTGACGACCTTCGATACGAAGTGACGGTGTATCGGCGACACAACGCCGCATCCGCGATACCCGCCATCCCGAGGGGAAGATCCCGAATCCTTAACAAATTTTCTCTCAAGCAAGGGAAACCTGATTACACTCCCAAGAATCCGGGGAGCGCCATCGGGGTTCCCTTCATTCGCGCGCAGGCCCGGGGATGCATGGGCCAGAATAACAACGATATGGTCATCCAGAACATGAAACTACGCTTGGCACGCCTGGTCGCGGGCTCGCTGCTGGCCGCCGCCGTCGGCGCGGCCTGGGCGGACGATGCGATCCGGTTCGAGATCAGCCGCTTCGAGGTGAGCGGCAACACGCTGCTGCCGGCCGCCGACGTGCAGGCCGCGGTGGCGCCGTACACGGGCCGGGGACGCGATTTCGGCGACGTCCAGCGCGCGCTGGAAGCGCTCGAGGCGGTGTACCACACGCACGGCTACAACATCGTCACCGTCCAGCTGCCGGAACAGGAACTGAACGGCGGCATCGTGCGCCTGAACGTCATCCAGACCAAGGTGCGCCAGGTCGAGGTGACGGGCAACCGCTGGTTTTCGGAAGCGAACGTGCGCGCCAGCCTGCCCACCCTGGTGCCGGGCGCGACGCCCAATCTCACCGACGTGTCGCGGAATCTCCGGCTCATCAACGAGAACCCGGCCAAGAAGGTCAAGCTGACCCTCGCTGACGCCGACGCCGGTGCGGGCGGCGAGGATGCCGTCGACGCCAGGGTCGACGTCGCGGACGAGCGGCCGTGGAAGGTCGTGCTCAACGCCGACAACACGGGCACCGAGTCCACCGGCAAGACCCATGCGGGCGTGCTGCTGCAGCATGCGAACCTGTGGGGCCGCGACCACGTGGGCACCCTGCAGTACACGACGACGGCCGAGCGCCCGGACCGCGTGGCCGTGTGGGCCGCCGGCTACCACGTGCCGCTGTACGCGCTGGGCGATTCCGTCGACCTGTACGCGAGCTATTCGAACGTCGACTCGGGCGCCGTCAACGCCGGCCTGTTCGACCTCGCGGTGAGCGGCAAGGGCGCGATCTACGGCGCCCGCTACAACCACGTGCTGGCCAAGCGCGGCGAGCTGGAAAGCCGCATCGTGTACGGCATCGACGTCAAGGCCTACCGGAACAACGTCGTATTCGGCACCCAGGACTTCGGCAACGACGTCACCGTGCGCCCCCTGAGCATCGCCTATGCCGGCAGCCACGCGGCGCCGGCCGGCCAGACCGATTTTTCCGTGGCGCTGCTGCAGAACGTGGCGGGCGGTTCGCGCGGCAGCGCCGCCGACTTCGCGGCCGTGCGCAGCGGCGCGAAGGCCGGCTACCGCATGGTGCGCTTCGCGGCCGCGTTCACCAACGTCATCCAGGGCGACTGGCAGACGCGCGTGCTGCTGAACGGCCAGTGGACGCGTGACGCGCTCGTGCCGGGCGAGCAGTTCGGCGCCGGCGGCGCGACGACCGTGCGCGGCTTCGGCGAACGCGACCTCGCCACGGACACGGGCATCGTCTCCAACGTCGAACTGTACACGCCGGACCTGTGCGCCGGCGCGGGCTGGCAATGCCGCGTACTGGGCTTCTACGACACGGCCTGGGGCGAGCGCAACCACGCGCTGGCGGGCGAACTGCGGCGCGCCGCGATTTCCAGCGCGGGCCTCGGCCTGCGCTTCGCGGCGGGGAACGCGGCCAGCGTGCAGCTCGACTATGGCCACGGCATGCACGTCGGCCAGGTGGCCGCGACCAGCAGGAACAAGCTCCACGTCCGCGTGGCGCTGGCGTATTGAGGACTTCCTTATGACTTCATCGTTCAAACGACGGTTCGGCGCGCTGCTGCTGGCGGCGGCCTACTGCGGGGGCGCCTCCGCCGCGCCCACGCTGCCGCAAGTGGCGGCGGGCCAGGCCAGCTTCAACCAGCAGGGCAACGTGTTCTCGATCACGAACACGCCCGGCACCATCATCAACTGGCAGAGTTTCAATGTCCAGGCCGGCGAGGTCACGCGCTTCATCCAGCAGAACGCCGACAGCGCGGTGCTGAACCGCGTGCTGGGCCAGGACCCGACGAAGATCCTCGGCGCGCTGCAATCCAACGGCAAGGTCTTCCTGATCAACCCGAACGGCATCCTGTTCGGCCAGGGCGCGCGCGTGGACGTGAACGGCCTCGTGGCATCCACCCTGAATCTCAGCGACGCCGACTTCCTGGCCGGGCGCAAGCGCTTCCAGGCCGGAGCGGCGACGGGCGCCGTGCGCAACGAGGGCACCATCGCGACGCCTTCCGGCGGCCAGGTGTTCCTGATCGCGCCGGACGTCGAGAACACCGGCATCGTCAGCGCGCCCGACGGCGACGTGATCCTCGCGGCCGGCCACAGCGTGCAACTGGTGGATTCGTCCGATCCGGACCTGCGCGTCGAGCTCTCCGCACCCGGCGGACAAGCCGTCAACCTGGGCCAGGTGATCGCCCGGGGCGGCCGCATCGGCATCTACGGCGCGCTCGTCAACCAGCGCGGCGTCGTCAACGCGGACAGCGCCGTGATGGGTGCGAACGGCCGCGTCGTGCTGAAGGCCAGCCGCGCCGTCGCGCTGGAGGCGGGCAGCGTCACGCGCGCCGGCGGCAGCGCGGGCGTGGACGGCGGGACCGTCCAGGTGCTGGGCGAACAGGTCGATATCGCGTCCGGTGCTACCGTCGACGCCGGCGGCCGCAACGGCGGCACGGTGCTCGTCGGCGGCGACTGGCAGGGCGGCGGCAACGTCATGCGCGCGCAGCGGACCAGCGTCGCGGCGGGTGCCGTCATCCGCGCCGACGGCAGTGCCGGCAACGGCGGCAAGGTCGTGCTGTGGTCCGACGGCGCGACGCGCGCACACGGCACCGTCTCCGCACGGGGCAGCGCGGCCGGCGGCGCGGTCGAAACGTCGGGCCATGTGCTGGACGTCGACGGCATCGCGGTGAATGCGTCCGGCGCGAAGGGTAACAATGGCACGTGGCTGCTGGACCCGTACGACATCGAGGTGGTGGCGGGCGGCACGGCCGGGGCGGACGACGTCAAGGCCGCATCCGCCGGCGCCGCGACCGGCGTCACGCGCGTGGCGCCCGCCACGCTGACGGCGGCCGGCACCGACGTCGTCCTGCAGGCGCAGCACGACCTCACCGTCACCGACGCCCTGGACACGGCCGGCAGCGTGCACGCGCAGGCCAACAACGACATCACGGTCAACGCGCCGGTGAGCGCCGGCGGCGACCTCGATTTCCGCGCCGGGAACGCGTTCACGCTGGGCGCCAACGGCAGCCTCAAGACCGGCAACTACATCGACGTCAGCGCCAACCAGGTCACGCTTGCCGGCACGATCGCCGGCAACGGCCAGTTGCCGGTCCTGACCTTGACGTCGGCCGATCCGGGCCGCGCCATCAGCATCGGCACGGGCACGGGCACGGGCACCACGGATGCGCTGGTGCTGGACGCCGCGGCCCTGCAGCGCCTGAGCGCCAACCTGTATGAGCTCAACGTGGGCAACAGCGCGCACACGGGCACCGTGACGGTGGCCGGTGCCCTGAGCGCGGCGACGAACGTCGTGCTGGAAAACGCCGGCGACATCCACATCGGCGCGCCCGTCGACCTGTCGGCGAACGCCGCCAGCCGCTTCATCGCCAGCCAGTACGCGCCCGGCGGCCTGGTCGACGTCGCGGGCGCCGTGACGGCGTCGAAGTCGGTGCTCCTGCAGGCCGACCGGCTGGCCATCGGCGCGCCCGTGGCCGCCGCCAGCGTCACACTGCAACCCAACAGCGTGGACATGCCCATGTTGATCGGCGGCGAAGGCCCGGCCAACGGCTTCGTGCTCGGCCAGGCGGCGCTCGCCAACGTGAGGGCGAACGAACTCACGATCGGCGGCCTCGCCGGCAGCGCGGGCGGCATCGGCGTCGTCGGCGCCACGACGCTCACGGACGGCGGCATGCCCGCGAAACTCACGCTCGACGCCGGCGCCGGCTACCTGTCGATCAACGCGCCGCTGAGCGTCGCCGGCACGTTGGCCCTGACGTCGAACGCCGGCATCTACGAGAAGGGCGGTACCGTCAGCGCGGGCGCCGTGGCGCTGCGCGGCGGCGCGGTCGTGCTGACGGGCGCGAATGCGATCGGCACGCTGGCCGGCACCGGCACCGGCGATGTGTTCCAGGTGAATACCGCGGGCGGCCTGCACATCGGTACCGTCGACGGACTCGCCGGCATCGGCGCCGCGGGCACTGACGTGCAAATCACCAGCGGCGGCGCGCTGGCGCTCGACGCCGGCGTGTCCGGCGCCAGCGCCATGCTCGACGCGGCGGGCATCGCGGGCGGCGGCGTCGTACAGGCGGCCAAGCTGGTGCTGACCTCCAGCGCCGGCATCGGCACCGCGGCGAATCCGCTCAACACCCGCACCGCCGCGCTGACGGCGACCAACAAGGGGGCGGGCACCCTGCCCATCAACATCGCCAACATCGGAAAGCTCGAGCTCACGCGGGCCGTGCAGGACGGCGACGGCAACGACGGCGCGATCGCGGTCGACAGCGTGGGCGGCATGACCGTGCCGGCCTTCGATGTGGCCAACGGCGCGGGCGAAGTGCGCACCAACGGCGGCGACATCGGCCTCACGACGCACAGCCCGCTGACCATCCTGGGCCGCGTGGCGACGACGAGCGGCAACGTGCGCCTGCTGGCCGACAACGGCGGCGTCCTCACCATCGACGCGAACGCCAACGTGATGTCGGTCAGCGGCAACGTCAGCATCACGGCCGGCTCCACCCAGATCGCGACCGGCACCGTGACCGGCAAGCACGTGGACATCACGACCACCGACACCGCGACCCCGCCGCCGCCACCGCCGGCCCCGACCCTGGACGCCTGCCTCGCCAACCGCGCCGCGGCCGGCTGCGGCCCCGTGCTGGCGGCCGCGCTGCAGGCCTGCGTGGCCGATCCGTCCGGCCCGCGCTGCGGCGCCGTGCTGCCGACGTACGACACGTGCGCGGCGCATCCGACCACGGCCGGCTGCGCCCCCGTCGTCAAGGAACACGACGCCATCACGGCCTGCATGCTCGACCCGAGCGCGCCGGGCTGCGCGGCGACCTTGCCCGTCTACGATGTCTGCAAGACCGATCCGTCGACGTATGGCTGCTCGGTCGTCATCAAGGCGCACGACGCCGTCGCGGCCTGTATCCTCGACCCGAAAGCGCCGGGCTGCGCGACGACGCTGCCCGTCTACGACGTCTGCAAGACCGACCCGTCGACGTATGGCTGCTCGGTCGTCATCACGGCGCACGACGCCATCACGGCCTGCATCGCCAATCCGGCGGCGCCGGGCTGCGCGGCGACCTTGCCGTCGCTGGACCAGTGCCGCGCGGACGGCAGCGCCTATGGCTGCGCGCCCGTGCTGGCGCGCGCCCGCTTCGACGCCTGCCTGGCCAATCCGGCCGGCGCCGGCTGCGGCGACATCCTGCCCAAGCTGGACGTGTGCAAGCTGACGCCGTCGCTCGAGGGCTGCACGCAGGTGCTGGCGCTGGGTTTCCAGGCGTGCCTCGCGAACCCGCATGATCCGGGGTGTGCTGGCATCTTGCCCACGCTGACGCAATGCCAGGGCAACAGCAAGCTGCCCGGCTGCGACGCCGTGCTGCCGACGCTGGCGCAATGCATCGGCAGTCCGAGCCTGCAGGGCTGCGACGTACGCCTGCCGGCGCTCGCGACGTGCGCGGCGGCGCCGGCCACGGCGGGCTGCGAGGCGGTGCTGCCGACGGCATCGTTCTGCAGCACCCATCCGGGCGACGCCAGCTGCGTGACGTTCAGCGGCAGCGGCGGCGCCGGCCAGAACGCGCAGGGCACGCCGGTGGCCCAGGCGGTGCAGACGGCCGTCCAGGTCATCAATACGACCATCCCCGCGGTCGCGGTGCTCGTCGCCGCCGGCGGCGGCGACGCCAAGGACGACCGCGCTGCCTCGGCCGCCAAGCCGGGCGAACGCGCGTCCGGCCCGGCGCAAGCGGAACTATCTGGAGTGAAGAATGAAAAACCTGCGACCAAAATGTACTGCAATTGAGGCATTGGCCCGGGCCGTGCTGGGTGCCGCGCTGCTGCTGGCCGGCGGCGCGGCGTGGGCGGGCCAGGTCGTGGGCGTCGTGGCGCACCTGAGCGGCCCGCTGCTGGACCGCAAGGCCGACGGCACCGTCAAGGTGCTGGCCGCCAAGTCGGAGGTCGAGAGCGGCGACACGCTCGTGTCGGAAAAGAATACGTACGCGCAGATCCGCTTCATCGACAACGGCGAGATCACGCTGCGCCCCGGCACCACCTTCAAGATCGATAACTTCGCCTACGCGGCCGACAAGCCGGAAGCCGACAGCGCCGCGTTCAGCCTGTTGAAAGGCGGCCTGCGCTCGATCACCGGCCTGCTGGGCAAGCGCAACAAGGAAAAATTCTCGCTCAAGACGCCGGCCGCCACCATCGGCATCCGCGGCACGACGTTCATCGCGCAATGGGTCGATGCATCCGTACCGGTGCCGCCGGCGCCCGGCGCGGCCACGCCCGTCCCCAACGGGGCGCCCGGCCTGGTGCCGAACCTGGCACCCGGCCTGCACGTGGCGGTGCTGGAAGGGATGATCGTCGTGACCAACGCCGGCGGCGTGCAGAACTTCCCGGCCGGCCAGTTCGGCTACACGCCCAGCTTCACCGTGCCGCCCGTCGTCATCCCGCCGAATCCGGGCCTGAAGTTCGAACCGCCGCCGGTGTTCAACGGCGCCGCCAGCGGGCCGCTTGCGTCGCGCAGCGAGGTGGCGCAGAAGGGTGGCGTGGATTGCATCGTCAGGTAACGGCAACGGCACATATCGTCGTTCCCGCGCAGGCGCGAATCCGGGTTGTGTGCGCTGCGTTCGCGGCGGATGTCGCGGCTTCGGCGACGGACCTTGGGTCCCCGCCTGCGCGGGGACGACGTTGGTGAGGTAACGTCGGGTTGGTTGATTGACGGGACAATAAAAAAAGCCTGTGCACCTTCCGGCGCACAGGCTTTTTGTCGGGACGGTCGAACCGTTACAGCACTTCGCTCGCGTGATCCGCCAGGCGCGAACGCTCGCCGCGCGCGAGGGTCACGTGGCCGCTGTGGCCCCAGCCCTTGAAGCGGTCGACGACGTACGTCAGGCCGCTCGAGCCTTCGGTGAGGTACGGCGTGTCGATCTGCGCGATGTTGCCGAGGCAGAGGATCTTCGTGCCCGGACCCGCGCGCGTGACGAGCGTCTTCATCTGCTTGGGCGTCAGGTTCTGCGCCTCGTCGATGATGAGGAATTTGTTGACGAACGTGCGGCCGCGCATGAAGTTCAGCGACTTGATCTTGATGCGCGAGCGGATCAGGTCCTGCGTCGCCGCGCGGCCCCAGTCGCCGGCGTCGCCGTCGGACTTCATCAGCACTTCCAGGTTGTCGTCGAAGGCGCCCATCCACGGCGACATCTTTTCTTCCTCGGTGCCGGGCAGGAAGCCGATGTCTTCGCCGACGGGCACCGTCACGCGGGTGACGATGATCTCGTTGTAGACCTTCGTCTCCAGCACCTGTGCGAGGCCGGCGGCCAGCGCCAGCAGCGTCTTGCCCGTGCCGGCCTGGCCGAGCAGCGTGATGAAGTCGACCTCGGGATTCATCAGCAGGTTCAGCGCGAAGTTCTGTTCGCGGTTGCGCGCCGTGATGCCCCACACGTTGTTCTTGTTGCTGGAGTAGTCGCGCAAGGTCTGCAGCACGGCGGTCTTGCCGTTGATCTGCTTGACCTGGGCGTACAGCGGCGCCTCGCCGCTCTTCGGTTCCAGGTACACGAACTGGTTCACGAGCAGGCTCGGGACCAGCGGACCGGTCACGCGGTAGAACGTGGACGAATAGCCGCCCTTGATCTCCTGCCACGATTCCACGCCCTTGCCGTGCTTCGTCCAGAAGTCGTCCGGCAGCTGGACGATGCCCGAGTACAGCAGGTCGGTGTCTTCCAGCACGTGGTCGTTGAAATAGTCTTCCGCGGCCAGGCCCAGTGCACGCGCCTTGATCCGCATGTTGATGTCCTTCGACACCAGCACGATCGCGCGGCCCGGCTGCTCCGTTTCCAGCGCGCGCACGACGCCCAGGATCTGGTTGTCGGCCTTGCCGGACGGGAGACCCTCGGGCAGGGCGGCGCCGTTCAGGCGCGTCTGGAAGTGCAGGCGGCCCTTCGCATCCTTGTTGCCCAGCTTGGCCAGCGGAATGCCGGTCTCGATGGCCTCGTCGTCGACGTTGGCGATCAGCGCGTCCAGCGTGCGCGAGACCTGGCGCGCGTTGCGCGCGACTTCCGACATGCCCTTCTTGTGGTTGTCGAGTTCTTCCAGCGTCATCATCGGCAGGTAGACGTCGTGTTCCTCGAAACGGAACAGCGACGTCGGGTCGTGCATCAGCACGTTGGTGTCGAGCACGAACACCTTCGTCGTGCCCGACGTGTCGGCCTTGCGGCTCGCCTGCGACTTGACGTTGACCTCGACCGGCTTGTGCTTGGCCGGATGCGGTTCGTTCATGTCCGTTTCGCGCAGCTTGGCGCTGGCGCCGCCTTTCGCGGCCTTGCCCGGTTTCGCGGGCAGTTCGGCGCGTGCGGGCGCGGGCGGCGTTGCCGGTGCGGCGACGGCGGGGGCGCCTGCCGGCGTGTCTTCGCGCGCGGGCGCTTCGGCCAGCAGCGCGGCCTTCGACTTGCGGGGTTTCGTGGTCTTGGGGGCCGGTACGGCCGCGCCACTGATCAGGTCTTCGACCGGGTCGTTCTCCGCCTTCGCGGTTGCGCGCACAGGCGATTTGCCCGGTTCGGCCCTGGGGTAATCCTTGGCCAGCAGGATGGTTGCCGGCTTGGTGGGTATTTTAGGCAGTGGCATCAGGGTCTCAATCTAGAAAAAAGTCGGAAAAACGCGCCATGCGGCGCGCGCGCGCCGCCGGGCAGACAGATGCAACTGGGGAGAGCTGCGAGGCGCCGGCGGGCCCAGACGAGGGCCCCTGGCCGGCAGCCAGATTGGAATGATGCGGTGAGGTAAAACTGTGACTCAAAATAGGCGAACGCTCGGCTAAAGGTTTGTCGAAACCATCGCCAGCCCGCTCTTCAAGGCTGGCTCTTCAAATAATCCAGCACTTCATTCACGTGATCATTGACTTTCACGCCACGCCATTCTTTCACCAACTTGCCGTCAGCGTCAATGACAAACGTACTGCGCTCGACCCCCCGCACTTTTTTGCCATACATATTCTTCATCTTCATGACGTCGAACCGGGTGCACACGGCTTCGTCCGCATCCGAGATCAGGTCGAACGGCAGCCCCAGCTTGGCCTTGAAGCTTTCGTGCGAGCGCAGGGAGTCGCGGCTGATGCCGTAGACGGCGACGCCCAGGGCCGTGAATTCGTCGTGGTGGTCGCGGAAGTTCATCGCTTCTGTCGTGCAACCGGGGGTATTGTCCTTGGGATAGAAGTACAGCACCGTGTAGCGCGCGGGACGACCGTTCAGCTCGAAGGTCTGGTCGCCGGTCATCGGCGCGCTGAAGTTGGCTAAAACCTCGTTGGCCAAGGGCGCGGCGGTGCCAAGGGCGGATTCGGGGGCTGCGGTTGGGCTTTCGGCCACGGTTTTCTCCTGAATGGATGCGCGGCCGGTCAGCCGCGTGTTTATTCCACGGTATCGAGGATGATCAGTTCCCCTGACCGTCCCGGTAACTCGCCCCATTGCACCGGATACTCGGGCAATTGCGGCGCTTCCTGTTTTATCTTCTCATAATAGTCCGCCATCGACGCAAGTTGGTAACCTTGGGCTTTCCAACCTGACAACAGCTGCTCGAATATGGGGGCGAGTTTCTGTCCTTCAAGCTCCGCGTGCAAGGTATACACGTGGTCGCGTTGCGGGTTCGCCGTCAGCTTGAGCAGGTGGGCCGCGATGTTGTTCTCGTCGATGACGGTGCCGCCGATCTCGCGGCCCAGCAGCTCGTCCAGCGTCGGCAGCGTGGTCGGCATCTGGATGTGCGACAGGCCGCGGTAGCGGTACGGGCCCGCCTGCGGATCGGCCAGCGAACCGTCGTCGCGCAGCTGGGCGCGACCGTCCGACGCGTAGCGGTAGCCCACGGCGTCGTGGCGCGCGAACGCATGCTGGTTCATCTGCCAGCCCGCCGCGCCGAACGTGCGCGGCGCCGTGCCGAACACCTGCGCGAAGCGCTGCTCGCTCTTCTTCATCACGTTGTTCGTCCAGGCGGCGTCGCGGCCGCGGACGTTGTCCTGCCACCAGACGTGGTCCCACGTGTGGATGCCGCATTCGAAGCCGGCGTCGCGCACGGCGCGCATCTCGGCGGCGGTCTTCGCGCCGATGTCCGGGCCGGGCAGCAGCACGCCGTACATCAGCGTCTTGAAGCCGTAGTGTTCGACGACGGACGTGCGCGACACTTTCTGGAAGAAGCCGGGACGCAGCGCGCGCCGCATCGCCCAACCCGTGTGGTCGGGGCCCAGCGAGAACAGGAACGTCGCACCGGCCCCGTGCGCGGTGAGCATGCGCACGAGATTGGGCACGCCTTCGCGCGTGCCGCGGTAGGTGTCGACGTCGATCTTGAGGACGAGCAGCGGTGCCAAGATGCGCCCTCAGTCGACGAGGGCGCGGGCCGCGGCGACCTGGCCGCGGTAGGCGTCGAAGATGTGGCGCAGCGCGTCCGCCATCGTCACGGACGGGGCCCAGCCCAGGTCGTTCCGCGTGTTCTCGATCTTCGGCACGCGGTTCTGCACGTCCTGGTAGCCGGCGCCGTAGTACGCGCCCGAACTGGTCTCGACGATCCTGACTTTCTCCGCGCCGGCCGCGTATTCCGGGTATTCCGCGGCGAGCTTGAGCATCATGTCGGCCAGTTCGCGGATCGAGTAGTTATTCGTCGGGTTGCCGACGTTGTAGATCTGGCCCGTCGCACGGCCGTCCTTGTTCTCGATGATCTTCATGAGCGCCGCGATGCCGTCGTCGACGTAGGTAAAGGCGCGCTTTTGCATGCCGCCGTCGACCAGCTGGATGGTTTCGCCGCGCACGATGTGGCCGAAGAACTGCGTCAGCACGCGCGACGAACCTTCCTTCGGCGTGTGGATCGAATCCAGGCCGGCGCCGATCCAGTTGAACGGGCGGAACAGCGTGAAGTTCAGGCCTTCCATGCCGTAGCCCCAGATCACGCGGTCCATCAGCTGCTTGGCGCAGGCGTAGATCCAGCGCGGCTTGTTGATCGGGCCGTAGACCAGTTCCGAATTCTCCGGATCGAATTCCGAGTCCGGGCTCATGCCGTAGACTTCCGACGTCGACGGGAAGATCAGGTGCTTTTTGTATTTTGCGGCCGAGCGGACGATCGGCAGGTTCGCCTCGAAGTCCAGTTCGAAGACGCGCAGCGGCTCCTTCACATAGGTCGACGGCGTCGCGATCGCCACCAGGGGCAGGATCACGTCGCACTTCTTGACGTGGTACTCGACCCATTCCGTGTTGATGGTGATGTCGCCTTCGAAGAAGTGCATGCGCGGATGCTCCAGGAGATCCGTGATCCGCTCCGAATTCATGTCCATGCCGTAGACTTCCCAGTCGGTCGTCGCGAGGATGCGCTTGGACAGGTGGTGGCCGATGAAGCCGTTGACGCCGAGGATGAGGACTTTTTTCATGTTGGGTTTTCCTGGAGTTGTGCCCGCAGTTCGGCCGGGGAGATGCGCTGGCCGTCGGCCAGCAGGCTGTGAATGACCAGCGCGCGGCCGTCGCCGCAGACGCCGAGGATGGCATTATCCACGACCGCGAGGCCCGGCGGCAGCCTATCCACATTACCGTTGAAGAGGCGCGCGCGCTCGATCACGTAGCGGCGCGGGCCGGCGTCGGTGAAGGCGCCGGGGTAGGGCGGCGCGACGGCGCGGTGCAGGTTGTAGACGTCCTGCGCGTTCTTGCTCCAGTCGATGCGGCCGTCTTCCGGCTTGCGTCCGCCGAAGTAGCCGCCCTGGGTCAAGTCGTTCGGGATGCGCGGCGCCGTGCCGGCCAGCAGCGCGGGCAGCACGCCGTACAGCGCCAGCTCCGCCGCCACCGTCACCTTGCCGAACACTTCGAACGCCGTGTCGTCGGGCAGGATGGGCACGGCCTGCTGCGCGACGATGGCGCCGGCGTCCGGCTTCACCGTCATCTCGTGCAGCGTGGCGCCGGTCTCGGTGGCGCCGTGCAGCACGGCCCAGTTGGTGGGCGCGCGGCCGCGGTAGGCCGGCAGCAGCGAACCGTGCATGTTGTACGCCGGGGCGATGTCGAGGATCGCCTGGGGCAGCATGTGGCGGAAATAAAAGCTGAACATCAGGTCCGGTTGCGCGGCCTGGATGGCGTGCACGAGGTCGGCGCCTTTCGCGTCGTCCGGCGTCAGGTAGGGGATGTTCTCCGTTTCGCACAGCGAGAGGACGGATTCGAACCAGATGTTTTCCGTGGCGCTGTCCCGGTGCGTGATGACGAGGGCGACGTCGACGCCGCCGGCCAGCAGCACCTTGAGGCAGCGTACGCCCACGTTGTGGTAGGCGAAGACGACTGCGCGTTTGCGGGGTTGGGTCATGTTGTGTGCCTTGATGGCGGAATGGTGTTAAACCGTCGTTCCCGCGCAGGCGGGAACCCAAGTTTTGCGCGAGTAGCCGGCAGCACTTGGGCCCCCGCCTGCGCGGGGGCGACGTATTGTAGGCCGACTGTCGGACAGTCAGCGCACGACCTGCCGCTTCTCGATCCCGTCCGTGTCCGCCAGGTCCGCCGGCGCGCCCTGCAGGATCGTGGCGACGACGTAGCGCGGCCGCGCCCGTACCTGCTGGTAGATGCGGCCCACGTATTCGCCCACGAGGCCGATCCCGAACAGGATCACGCCCATGAAGAAGAACGCGATCGCGAACAGCGTGAACACGCCCTCGGCCTCGGCGCCCAGCAGGAAGCGGCGCACGACGAGGATCAGCACGAGCAGCGCGGACAGCAGCGACAAGGTCATGCCCAGCAGCGAGAACATCTGCAGCGGCACGAGCGAGAAGCCCGTCATCAGGTCGAAGTTCAGGCGAATGAGGCTGTACAGCGAGTATTTCGATTCGCCGGCCGCGCGTTCCTCGTGCTCGACGACGATCTCGGTCGGCCTGCGCGAGAACTTGTACGCGAGCGCCGGCACGAAGGTGTTCACTTCGCCGCACTGGTTGACGAGGTCGATCACGTTGCGGCCGTAGGCGCGCAGCATATTGCCCTGGTCCGTGATGTGGATGTTCGTGATGCGCTCGCGCACCCGGTTCATGGCCTTCGACGCCACCGTGCGCCATGCGGAATCCTGGCGCTTGCGGCGGATCGAGCCCACGTAGTCGTAGCCCTCGCGCATCTTGGCGATCAGCTTGTGGATTTCTTCCGGCGGGTTCTGCAGGTCGGCGTCGAGCGTGATGACGATCTGGCCGTGCGTCTGTTCGAAGCCCGCGAGGATCGCCATGTGCTGGCCGTAGTTGCCGTTGAATAGGACGACGCGCGTCACCTCCGGGCGCTTGCGGTACTGCTCCGCCAGGATCGCCACCGAGTTGTCGCGGCTGCCGTCGTTGACGAAGATGACTTCGTACGGCAGGCCCAGCGCGTCCATCGCCGGATACAGGCGCGCGAACAGGTTCGCGAGGCCCGCTTCTTCGTTATAGACCGGAATGACGACGGAGACTTCCGGCTTCATCGCCACCCCCGTCATTTCGCCAGCACCTTCTTGACCGCGGCCACGGCGCGCTCGACGTCGGCGCTGGTCATCGCGTTGAACATCGGCAGCGTCACGGTCAGGCGGCCGATCTTCTCGGCGACCGGGAACATCCCTTCCTTGAAGCCGCGCTCGCGGTACAGGGTGAACAGGTGGATCGGCGCGTAGTGGTAGCCCGTGCCGATATGGTGTTCCTTCTGCATGCGCGTCATGAAGTCGGCGCGCGTGCCCGGGCCGTTGTCCGGCAGGATGATCTGGAACAGGTGCCAGTTGCTCGTGCCGAAGGCCTGGATCGGCAGCTGGGCGCCGGTCTGCGCCTCGAAATCCGGGCCGAAGCAGTCGAAGTAATGGCGCGCCAGCGCGGCGCGGTGCGCCGTCAGCTTGTCCAGGTTCTTCATCTGGCCCAGGCCGATCGTGGCCATGATGTCGCTCATATTGTACTTGCCGCCCAGGACGTCGACGTCGATGCCGTCCACGCCGCTGCGCGTCACGCCCTGCAGGCGGTATTTCTCGGCCAGGCGCGCTTCGTCGAGGTTGTTCAGCACGAGGCAGCCGCCTTCGCCGGTCGTGATGTTCTTGTTGGCCTGGAAGCTGAACGAGCAAAAGTCGCCGAACGAGCCGATGCGCTTGCCGTTCCACAGCGAGCCGATGGCCTGCGCGGCATCCTCGACGACGCGCAGCTTGTGCTTGTCCGCGATCGCGTACAGGCGATCCATGTCCATCGGCAGGCCGGACAGGTAGACCGGGATGATGGCCTTGGTGCGCGGGGTGATCGCCGCTTCCAGCTTGTCCAGGTCCATGTTGCGCGTGACCGGATCGATGTCGGCGAAGACCGGCGTGGCGCCCACTTCGATGACCACGTTGGCCGTCGCCGGCCACGAGATCGGCGTCGTGATCACTTCATCGCCCGGCCCCACGCCGGCGATGCGCAGCGCGATCTCCATCGTGCAGGTGCCGGAATTGAAGGTGCGTACCGGACGGCCGCCGAAATATTCGGAAAGCAGGGCCTCGAATGCCTGGTTTTTCGGTCCGGTCGTGATCCAGCCGGAGCGCAGCACTTCGCCGACGGCGGCGATGGTGTCTTCGTCGATGGTGGGCCGGGAAAAGGGCAGGAAGGGCAGCTCGGCAGTCATGGGAAGCTCGTATTCTCTCGGTAAAGATGTCATCCGTGGCAAGCCATCGTGCGGCTTGCCAGGCTGAATGTTGTTTATACAGACAAAGCCGGCATTGTAGCAGCGCGCCGTGCGCCGCCGTATTACGTTCTTGCCAGCAATACTACGCCGATCACGATGACGCCGATCGCCACCAGGCGCTGCGGCGACACCACTTCGCCCAGGAACATCCACGCGCCGATGGCCGACACGACATAGCCCAGCGACAGCATCGGGTAGGCGATCGTCACGTCGGTACGCGACAGGCCGATGATCCACACGACGAGCGAGATGCCGTAGCAGGCCAGGCCGCCCAGGATCGGCGCCTGGGTCACGACCTTGATGAAGGTCTGGAACCAGTTGGCCATGGTGAGGTGGATGGCGCCGCCGAGGGCGTTCGTGCCCGCTTTCAGCAGCAACTGGGCACAGGCGTTCAGGAGCACGCCGGAAATGATGAAAGCAAAAGTGGTCAGGTTCATGGAAGACGATCAAAAGTTCGCGATGACGGTGCGGCGCGCGTCCGCCGCCACGATGCGCAAGGGGACGCCCTGGCGCTGCAGGTCGGCGGCGATCTCCGGACGGGTGATCGCCACGTCGTGCCGGCCGGCGGCCGCGGCGGCGCGCCATTGGGCGACGAACGCGGGAATCGTCGGGATCGCGAGTTCCGGTTGCTGTTGCAGGCCGAAGTCGAACTCGTCGCGGTAGTCGACGAGGATCACGGGACGGCCGAGATAAAAGGTCAGCGACTGTTCATAGATGCCGACCGAATAGACCTTCACGGCGGGATCGGCGGCGCCGGCCGCCTTGAGTGCGGGCAGAAGGTCGACGCCGGCGCGCACCTTGCCGATCGGTTCGAAGCCGACGAGCATCAGCTCCGTGCCGGCGAAACCGGCGACGGCCAGCACGACGACGAACAGGTCGCGCAGCATCTGGCGCGCGTACAGCATGGCGAGGCAGCCGCCGATCAGCAGCACGAGGCCGGCCGCCAGCACCCACGGCTGGTACGCCGCGTACAGCACGTCCTCGCCCGCATGCTTGGCCAGCTTGAGCATGAACGGGACGGTCACGAGCAGGGCCACGCCCAGCAGCGCCGTGAGGCCGGCCGTCACCATGCGCCCGCGGCGCGTGCCGACGTCCAGGTAGTGCGCCACCAGCAGCGCGACGCCGGGGAACACGGGCAGGATGTAGCCGGGCAGCTTGGAATTCGACTTGGTGAAGAACAGGACGATGAACGCGACCCACACGAGCAGCATCAGGCGCGGACGGAAGCGCGTCGTCTCGCCGTTGCCGCGCGCGCCGGCGACGAGGCTTTGCACCAGTACGCCCAGCCACGGGACGCTGCCGGCCGCCAGCAGGGCGAAGAACACCCACCATGCCGCCTCGCGGTGGTGTTCCTTGAGCAGGAAGCGTTCGAAATGCTCGTGGATGAAGAAGAAGTGCGGCTGCTCCGGGTTGCGCATCCCGACCAGCACGAACCACGGCGCGGCGATCGCGAAGAACAGGATCAGCCCTTTGACGAGATGCAGGCGCTTCCAGATCGCCCAGTCGCGCGCGAAGATCGTGTAGAGCACCAGCACGCCGCCCGGCAGCACGATGCCGATCAGGCCCTTGGACAGCACCGACAGCGCCATCCCGGCCCAGCACGCGAGCATCCAGTTGCGCCGTTCGCGCTCGTTCGCATCGTCGCGCTGGGCGATGAGCAGGGCGCACAGGGCCAGGGTCATCATGCCGGACAGCCCCATGTCGACCGAATCGATCTGGCTGCACGCGACCCAGTAGAACGAGGAGCCCAGCACCAGCGCGGCATAGAAGCCGACGCGCGCGCCGAACACGCGCGTGCCCGCGACGCCGGTCAGTACGACGCCGAACAGTCCGCACAGGCCCGTCCACAGGCGCGCCTGCCAGTCGCCCAGGCCGAACAGGGTGAACGACAGGGCGTTCATCCACGTCTGCAGCGGGGGCTTCTCGAAATACTTGATGCCGTTCAGGCGGGTCGTGATCCAGTCGCCGCTGGCGAACATCTCGCGCGCCATCTCGGCGTAGCGGCCTTCGTCCGGCGGCACCAGCGTGCGTGCGCCCAGCACGCACAGCAGGACGATGGCAAAGGCGATCAGCAGGGTCCAGGTGAGGGTCTTGTTGCGGTGCAGGTCGTTCATTCGGCCTTCGTGCCCTCGTGAGTGTCGATGATCAGCGCCAGCGTCACTTTGCGGCCTTCGCCCATCAGGATGTTGTAGGTGCGGCAGGCGGCGTGGCTGTCCATGCTCTCGACGCCGATGCGCAGGTCGGACAGGCTGGCGACGAGGCGCGGATGCACGAACCGCTGGCGCTCGCCGGTGCCGAGGATGACGACGTCGGGCTTGTCCGCGGCGATGGCTTCGAAATGCTCGGCCCGGAGGTCTTCGAAGCGCGTCACGGGCCACGGGCGCGGCGCCACCTCGGGCATCACCAGCACGCTGTAGTCGAAGCGCTGGGCGTTGATCTCGACGCCGGACCGGTCGTAGCCGGTGACGGTCTGGTATTTTTCGGTGCTGCTGGAATGTAGCTTCATGATGGAAAAGCCGGGAGATGACAGGCACAGGGCGCGTATTGTAACTGGTTTCCACTACGCCCCAGCAATGGTGGGTTGCTTAATCCTTGCGCTTTCGGCAGAATGAAGTTTTTCGCATTGCAACAACGGGGGCGTCGATAAACCTGCTGCGCGTTGCATTTTTGTCTGGGCCGCACAGGATCCGATGCTCGCTGTACTCATGTACAGCTGCGCTTCTCTGACAAAACTGCTGCCGCTCGCGACGGTTTCTCGAGGCCCCCGGGACGCTACCGATTCGGCCGGGCACTCCCCGGCAACTATTTCCAGGGTGATATTTTGCGACCGATTTTGAAATCCAACAAGCTCGACGACGTCTGCTACGAGATCCGGGGCCCGGCGCTGCAGATCGCGCGCCAGATGGAGGAAGACGGCCACAAGATCATCAAGCTGAACATCGGCAACCTGGCCGTGTTCGGTTTCGATCCGCCGGACGAGATCGTGCAGGACATGATCCGCAACATGCAGAGCTCGGCCGGCTACACCGATTCCAAGGGCATGTTTGCACCGCGCAAAGCGATCATGCATTACACCCAGGAAAAGAACATCCGCGGCGTCGGCATCGACGACATCTACCTGGGCAACGGCGCCTCCGAACTGATCGTGATGGGCATGCAGGGCCTGCTGAACAGCGGCGACGAAGTGCTCGTGCCGATGCCGGACTATCCGCTGTGGACGGCGGCCGTCAGCCTCGCGGGCGGCAACCCGGTGCATTATGTATGCGACGAGCAGGCCGGCTGGCTGCCGG
Source organism: Massilia luteola (assembly GCF_034420155.1). Lineage (NCBI taxonomy): Bacteria > Pseudomonadati > Pseudomonadota > Betaproteobacteria > Burkholderiales > Oxalobacteraceae > Massilia > Massilia luteola. The sequence goes on along the minus strand of NZ_JAXOFN010000040.1, from coordinate 31,850 downwards.
ATATCGACGACATGCGCAGGAAGATCACGCCGAACACGCGCGCGATCGTCGTCATCAACCCGAACAACCCGACCGGTGCGCTGTATTCGCGCGACGTGCTGCTGGAAATCGTCGAACTGGCGCGTCAGCACCAGCTGATCGTCTACGCCGACGAAATCTACGACAAGACCTTGTACGACGGCGAAACGCACACGTCGATCGCCTCGCTCGCCGACGACGTCCTGTTCGTCACCTTGAACGGCCTGTCGAAGAACTACCGCTCGTGCGGCTACCGCGCCGGCTGGATGGTCCTGTCCGGCGAAAAGCGCCATGCGAAGGACTATATCGAGGGCCTGAACATGCTGGCCTCGATGCGCCTGTGCGCCAACGCGCCGGGCCAGTACGCGATCCAGACGGCCCTCGGCGGCTACCAGAGCATCGCCGACCTCGTCGCGCCGGGCGGCCGCCTCACGCGCCAGCGCGACCTGGCCCACCAACTCCTGACCGATATCCCGGGCGTTACCTGCGTCAAGCCAAAAGCGGCGCTGTACATGTTCCCACGCCTCGACCCGAAGATCTACCCGATCGCCGATGACCAGCAATTTATCTGTGAGCTGTTGTCCGAGGAAAAAGTCCTGCTGGTGCAAGGCACCGGCTTCAACTGCAAGACCCCGGACCATTTCCGCGTGGTCTTCCTCCCCAATTCCGACGACCTGACGGATGCGTGCGGCCGTATCGCCCGCTTCCTCGATGGCTACCGGCGCCGCCACGCGCGCTGAGAACGACAGACAGCAGACAGTACATTCATATGAAACCCATCAAAGCAGGCTTGCTCGGCCTCGGCACCGTCGGTGCAGGCACCTACCACGTCCTCCAACGCAACCAGGAAGAAATCCGCCGCCGCGCCGGCCGCGGCATCGAAGTGGCCATGGTCGCCGTCCGCAACCTCGAACGCGCCAAGCGTATCGTGGGCGCCGAGGTGGAGGTCGTGACCGACCCGTTCGCCGTCGTCAACAATCCGGACATCGACATCGTCGTCGAACTGATCGGCGGCTACGGCCTGACGCGCGAGCTGGTGCTGAAGGCGATCGCCAACGGCAAGCACGTCGTCACCGCCAACAAGGCGCTGCTCGCGCTGCACGGCAACGAGATCTTCGAAGCGGCCCAGGCCAAGGGCGTGATGGTGGCGTTCGAAGCGGCCGTCGCCGGCGGCATCCCGATCATCAAGGCGCTGCGCGAAGGCCTGTCGGCCAACCGCATCGAATCCGTGGCCGGCATCATCAACGGCACGACGAACTTCATCCTGTCCGAGATGCGCGACAAGGGCCTGGACTTCGCCACCGTGCTCAAGCAGGCGCAGGAACTGGGCTATGCGGAAGCGGATCCGACCTTCGACATCGAAGGCGTGGACGCGGCGCACAAGCTGACCATCATGTCCGCCATCGCGTTCGGCATCCCGGTGCAGTTCGGCAGCGCCCACATCGAGGGCATCAGCCAGCTGCAGGCCGTCGACCTGCGCTACGCCGAACAACTGGGCTACCGCATCAAGCTGCTGGGCATCACCCGCCGCACGACGGTGGACGGCAAGGAAGGCATCGAACTGCGCGTGCACCCGACCCTCGTGCCGGGCGCGCGCCTGATCGCGAACGTCGAGGGCGCGATGAACGCCGTGCTCGTGCAGGCCGACGCCGTGGGCGCCACGCTGTACTACGGCAAGGGCGCAGGCGCCGAGCCGACCGCGTCCGCCGTGATCGCCGACATGATCGACGTGACCCGCCTGGCGACGGCCGACCCGTACTCGCGCGTGCCGCACCTGGCGTTCCAGCCGACCGAACTGGCCGACGTGCCGATCCTGCCGATGGAAGACATCCGCACCAGCTACTACCTGCGCGTGACCGTGCAGGACCAGCTGGGCGTGATGGCCGACCTGACCCGCATCCTGGCCGAAGCCGGCATCTCGATCGACGCCGTGCTGCAGAAGGAGCCGGGCGAGAAGGCGCGCACGGACATCGTCATCATCACGCACCAGACCCGCGAAAAATACGTCAACGCGGCGATCGCCAAGATCGAGGACCTGGCCACGACCGTGGGCAAGGTCGTGCGCATCCGCCTGGAAAGCCTGGGCTGATGGTCATGCCGGGCGCCTGCGTCCGGCCGGATACGTGACGAAGCCGCCCATCGTGCGAACGGTGGGCGGCTTCGTCGTTTTCAATTTCAATACAGCTGCTCGACCTTCAGTCCCTTTGCTCGCAACAAGGCCGGCAAGCTGTCCTTGCCGATCAAATGCATGAGTCCAACTGCCGCCATCGTATGGTTTTCACGCGTCAGCAAGCCGTCGAGTTTGTCGGCCATCGCCCGTTGCGTTCGGTCAGGAAGCGGCGCTGCACGATCTGCGACGACAGCCGCTGGTCCGTCTCATATTTGAGCGCCAGCGCGTCGAGCGTAGCGTGATCGGCCTTGGCCCAGCCGTCGGTCATGGACCGCGCGTCCTGCTGCGCTTCGCCCGAATCGAGCGAAGCAAGGGTTTCATCCAGTATCGTCCACTGGTCGGCAACGGGCAGGTGGTCGAGCAGGTCGAGTTGGCTCTCGGCCGTCTCCAGGCCGATGACCTTGATGTTCTCGCTGTGTGCCAGTTTGGCCAGGTACGCGTCGACGGCCAGGTCGGGCCGATAACCGAGCTTGGCGTATTCGACCGTTGCCAGCGTGATGATCAGCATCCACGGCTTGAACTGGGTGGCCAGCGTCGCTGGTGCGCCGAGCGCCTCCAGCCGGCGTGTCAAGCGCGGTCCGAGCGCGGGTGGCATGGCGGCGACGATGGCGGGCGTGGTGGCTGCGGCGCGCCGCATCATCGCGGCCAACTCCGCAGTCTGTACGGTCGGATCGAACTCCAGTGCCAGCGTGGAGGAAGCGGCCAGGGCCTTGGTCACGCTGTCGTCGAGCGGGAAGAATTCGGGCAATCCCATGTGGATGGTGCCGAACAGAACCATCGTATGCCCGTGGCCGCTAACCTTGAACAGCGCGCCGCGCTCGACCGCCCAGGCCGGGCCGGGCAGCAGACTGAACGCAGCAAGAAGAATGAGAATGATCCGGCGAGCCATCGGCGTTTCCTTGACTAAGAGTAAGCCGGCCGAATTTTATCCATTCATCTCCCCTGCAGCTATTTAATTTTGACATCTTTTTCGCGCGACACATTGTCGTGACAGAGCGTGATTTTTTGGCTTGGGCAACGTGCTATGCTTGGGAGTGGCTGGGTTCGGCCAGAAGCGGACCTCGAAAGCTTCTCTTGTTTAGGGCCTCTAGCAAAAATAAGAAAGCTCAAGCAATGGAACATGAATCTAGAAGTCCAGATGGCAAACATCGTGCTAAGTGGTACGGAGGCGGCGAGTTATGGATGAGTGGGCCTGAATGGGGCTTCCTTGAACTCGACGGCAGTACGCCATTTCGACTAGCATTGCCCGGGTTTAAGTGGTCCGCAGACTCTGCATACTTTGCGTTCGTATTCGTCCACGATGAGCACGTAACAACTCGACAAGGCGTTGAAGGCCTCTCGTTCAAGATTCGTATCGTTCGCCTTTGTGATGGACAAGTAAGGCATCTGACGGGCAGTCGTGATCTCACGTTGGTCTCATTGATAGAATTCGACAACCATCACCTAACCTTTACGGTCGCGGATCATAGTCACACGGCCATTCTTGGTCAACTTAACTGGACCGAACCGGAAAAAAAACGGCTAGTTGAGTATCCACCCTCTGCCAACGCAGCAGCCTAGGTCCGCTATGGTCGGAAGTTGCCGTACACCGAGCCGCCACGCACGGCCGCTCAGGGCACCTGGCCTTTTGGCATCACAAGCCTTTACTTTTGAAAGCATCACTGATGATCCTGGAAGTCGCCCCACTGCAAGTGCGTGCTGGCCAAGAAGCCGGCTTCGAAGCCGCATTCAAACAGGCGCAGGCCACCATTTCTTCAATGCCGGGCTATGTCTCGCATGAACTGCAGCGTTGCGTCGAGCGATCAACTGAATACATTTTGCTTGTTCGATGGGAGTCGCTGGAGGCGCATGAGGTCGGGTTTCGCCAGTCCGCCGGGTATCAAGAGTGGAAAAAACTGCTGCATCATTTTTACGAACCCTTGTCCGTGGTCTCACACTACGCCCAGGTGGAATGAATCCCCGGCACCGCCGCCCACTGACGAGGTACGGTAAATCGTTGGAAAGACACGGCTGATCCCACGGCCCACCGACGTCTTTTACAAGCGCGTCATGGTGCGTTGGGCCACCGCCTGGCCAGCGGCAGCGGCGGCAGATAGGCCGCGCCGAGGAAGCCGTCGGCGAATTTATCCACATAGCGGACGGGCACCGTGGCGCACGCTTGCAGGGGAACGGTGGTGAGCGCCAGCACGCGGCGCTCGATCTGGTCGAACAGCGCGTCGGGGGAGGGGTGTCGGTCGTTTTCATCCGGGCATTCTGTCTGTGCTGCGGCGCACAAGAATGGTGTCCGGATGCGGATTTGTGCTCGCTCAACGACGACGGAATTTTCTGCAACGCATGCTTATCTGCGCGCAATGTGCAGCAAAAAACCCCTTTTTTGAAGTCGCGTGGCGTCGTACCGTCGGACACGCCACGCGATCCGCACGCGGTTTTACGGATACAAGCCACGCACTTCGCGCGCCTGCAGGATGCGCGTGCACGCAACGATGAACGTCGCGGTGCGCAGCGAGACGCTCTTTTCCTGCGCGACCGCCCACACGGCGCCGAAGGCACTTTGCATGATGCGGGTCAGGCGCGCGTTGATCTCGTCCTCGGTCCAGAAGAAGCTCGAGAAGTCCTGCACCCATTCGAAGTACGACACCGTGACGCCGCCCGCGTTGGCCAGCACGTCCGGCACGACCAGCACGTCCTTGTCCGTCAGGATGTCGTCGGCTTCCGGCGTCGTCGGGCCGTTCGCGCCTTCCAGGATGATCTTCGTGCGCAGGCGCTGCGCGACGTCCGCCGTGATCTGCCGTTCCAGCGCGGCCGGGATCAGGATGTCCGATTCGATGTCCCAGAAGGCCTCGCGCGCCAGCGTCGCGTCGGCGCCGGGGAAGCCCATGACGCCACCCGCTTCGGCCACGTGCTGATGCAACCTCGCGACGTCGAGGCCACCCTCGCACACGATCGTGCCGGTGTGATCCTGCACGGCGACGATCTTCGCGCCGGCGTCGGCGAAGATCGCGGCCGCGGTGCCGCCGACGTTGCCGAAGCCCTGGATCGCGACGCGCGCCCCGGCGACGGCGACACCGCGCCGCTGCGCGGCTTCGCAGCCGACCACGAACACGCCGCGGCCCGTCGCTTCGCGCCGTCCCAGCGAGCCGCCGAGCGAGATCGGCTTGCCCGTCACGACGCCGGTCGACAGGTTCCCTTCGATCATGGCATACGAATCCATCATCCAGGCCATGACCTGCTCGTTGGTGTTCACGTCAGGCGCAGGGATGTCCTTCGTCGGGCCGATCAGCATGCTGATTTCGCTCGTGTAGCGGCGCGTGAGGCGCTGCAGTTCGCCTTTCGACAGCGTGGCGGGATCGACGCGGATGCCGCCCTTGGCCCCGCCGTACGGCACGTTGACGGCCGCGTTCTTGACCGACATCCATGCGGACAGCGCCATGACTTCCGACAGCGTCACGTCCTGGTGAAAACGGACGCCGCCCTTGCCCGGGCCGCGCGACAGATTGTGCTGCACCCGATAGCCCTCGTAGTGGGCGATGGTGCCGTCGTCGCGTTCGATCGGGACGTCCACGGTGAGGATGCGCTTCGGACGTTTCAGCGTCTCGACCCAGCGCGACAGGCTGCCCAGGTGCGGCGTGACGCGTTCGACCTGTTGCAGGTACTGGCCCCATGGGCCAAGGTCGTGGGGGTTCAGGTAGGAGGGGAGGGAATCGTGGGTCATGCAATGGCTCCGGTTGGCGAGTGTCTAGGTTCGAGGCTGTGCGCATGCTGAGCTGCGCGGCCAACGAATCATAGAATCCGGCGCCGGATCATTGCCAATGCTGCTTGCGCATGCGGTCATGCGCAAAATGCATCACGGCATCACGGCATCACGGCATCACGAAACCGATCGGTGCGCGGCGAGGAAGTCCCACAACGCCGCGACGAGCGGCTTGCCGGGGCGTGCGGCGGACGGGCGTTCGCGATACAGCCGGATCTCCATCTCGATTTCCCACGCGCCGGCGTCGCTGGCACGCGCCAGCTGCCTTTGTTCGACCTCGCGGACGACTGCCGATTCGGGCAGGAACGCGACACCGTGGCCGTCCAGCGCCATCATCTTCAAGCCTTCCGCCATGTCGGTCTCGTAGCGCTTTTCGAAGCAGGGCTCGGTGGCCGCGTCGGCGAGGATCAGGTCCACCATCCGCCCGAGATAGGCGTTCGCGGTGTACGAGAGGAACGGCAACGGCGCGCCCTTGCGGCCGGGCAGGCGGTATTCCGGTTCGCCGTCCTGGGCGCAGCGGGCATACGCGCACAGGGCTTCGCGCCCCATCATCAACATGTCGTAGCGGCCGGGATCGAGCTGCACCGGCTGGCGCGGATGGTGGTAGCACAGCAGCAGGTCGCAGCCGCCTTCCACCAGCTGCAGCACGGCGTCATGGACGTTGAGGGCGATGAGGCGGCTGGTGATCGATGCGAAGTCGCGTTCCAGCGCGTTCAGCCACTTCGGGATGAACGTGAGCGACAGCGTGTGGGGCACGGCCAGGTCGATCGTCCTTTCGGCGGCGGCGCGGTTGTGGCGCAGCAGGTCGCGGACCCCGTTGATCTGGCCCAGCATCTCCAGCGCCTGTTCGTAGAACACCATGCCGGCCGGGGTGACGCGGGTGGGAAACGTCGTCCGGTCGATCAGGTCCGTGCCGAGCCAGTTTTCCAGCGAGCGGATGCGGCGCGAGAAGGCCGGCTGCGTCACGTGCCGCAGCTGGGCCGAGCGGCTGAAGTTCTTGGTCTCGACCAGTGAAATGAAGTCTTCCAGCCATTTTGTTTCCATGCCGAATCTCGCGGTTGCATCGTCGCGGCATTGTAACGCGCATTCCTTGCCGGCATCCCCGCTGAATCTCTGGGCCCGGCGCCTTTCCAATTTTCCATACGACGCCCATGCGGACGGTCTGGATTCCTGGACGGCGGATGCGGCCGTCATTGCATTTCCATAAAGAAACTCCTTTGGAATCAAACGCTTGCCGGACGAATTCCCCGGCGATTTCTCTGGCATGCGTATTGCTGATGTGCGTACACCCGGTTCCCGCCGGGTCACGACAACACGCGGCGTCATTCAGCGCCGCGATCTTGGAGATTAAAGTGAAAAAGACGCGTCCCTTGACCCTGACCATCCTGATCGCGATGGTACTGGGTGCCGCAGTCGGCTACGGTTGCCACGAAACCATCGCCGACAAGCAGCTCAGTGCCGACATCGCGGCACATATTTCCATCGTCACCGATGTGTTCCTGCGGCTGATCAAGATGATCATCTCGCTGCTCGTATTCTCGACCTTGACGGTCGGCATCGCCCACATGGGCGACGGCCGCGCCGCCGGCCGCATCGGCATGAAGGCCATGGCCTGGTTCGTGATCGCCTCGCTCACCTCGCTGAGCCTGGGCATGCTGTTGTCCAACCTGCTGCAGCTGGGCGCGCACCTCAACCTGCCGCTGCCGCCGGTCGATGCCGCCACCGGCCTGAAGACCGCCGCCTTCACGCTCAAGGACTTCGTCGCCCACATGGTGCCGAAGTCGCCGATCGAGGCCATGGCCAACAACGAGATCCTGCAGGTGCTGGTGTTTGCCCTGTTCTTCGGCGGCGCGCTGGGGGCGCTGGGCGAGGCCGCCGCCGGCCTCACGCTTGTCATCGACCAGCTGGCGCAAGTCATGTTGCGCATCACCGGCGTCATCATGAACCTGGCGCCGCTCGCGGTGTTCGCGGCGATGGCGTCGATCATCACCACCAGCGGCCTGGGCATCCTGCTCACGTTCGCGAAGTTCATGGGCGCCTTCTACCTCGGCCTCGTGTGCCTGTGGCTGCTGCTGGTCCTGGGCGGCTACCTGTTCATCGGCAAGCGCGTGCTGCGCCTGCTGGCGCTGATCCGCGAACCGTTCCTGCTGGCCTTCTCGACCGCCAGTTCGGAAGCGGCCTATCCCAAGCTGCTGCTGGCGCTGGACCAGTTCGGCGTACAGCGCAAGATTTCCAGCTTCGTGCTGCCGATGGGGTATTCCTTCAACCTCGACGGCTCGATGATGTACTGCACCTTCGCCGTGCTGTTCATCACCCAGGCCTACGGCATCGACCTGTCGCTGGGCACGCAGATCACCATGCTGCTGTTGCTGATGCTGACGTCCAAGGGCATGGCCGGCGTGCCGCGCGCGTCGCTGGTGGTGATCGCCGCCACCCTCAACCAGTTCCACATCCCCGAAGCCGGCCTCCTGCTGCTGATGGGCATCGACCAGTTCCTCGACATGGGACGTTCGGCCACCAACGCGGTCGGCAACGCCATCGCCACGGCCGTCGTCGCCAACTGGGAAGGCGCGCTGGAAGAGTCGCCCGAGCAGGTCGCGCCGCAGCCCGTCCCGGTTATCGGCGCGCGCGCCGGCTGACCGCATCCGACACATACCAACAACCAACGGAGACTCGATTGAAACATCGCTATATCGTCGGCGCGTGCGCGCTCGGCCTGAGCGCCGCGTTCGCGCAGGCGCAATCCATGGTGAAGGTCTACGGCGTGGCCGATGCCGGCATCGTGCTGGAACGCGGCGGCCCGGCCGGGTCGATGGAGAACGTCGGCAGCGGCGTGGCGTCCGGCTCGCGGCTGGGCTTCAAGGGGAAGGAAGACCTCGGCGACGGCACGAGCGCTTTCTTCGTGCTGGAAAACGGCTTCAATATGGATACCGGCACGGCGGGCCAGGGTGGGCGCCTGTTCGGCCGCCAGGCCCTCGTCGGGCTCGCCGGCGCGGCCGGCTCGGTCAGCCTGGGCCGCCAGTACGCGCCGTACTACAAGGTCGTGCGCGACATCGTCGATCCGTTCTGCACCGGCCTCGCGGGCAACGCGCAGAACCTGTTCCCGACCTTCACCCGGGTCGATAATTCGGTCGAGTACCAGACACCGAAGTGGCGCGGCGTGTCGGCCGACGTCCTGTACGGCGTCGGCGAGGCGGCCGCCGACGCCACGAAGAACCGGACGATCGGCGCGTCCGTCGGCTACGATGCCGGCCCGCTGACCCTCGTGCTGGTGCACCACCAGCAAGGCAACGCGACCGGTACCGCGCACAGCCGCAACACCATGCTGGCCGGCCGCTACCGCTTCGGCGTGGTGACGGCGCACGCGGCCTACGCACGCAATCGCGACGTGCTGGGCAATGCCAGCCGGGATGCCTTGCTGGGCCTCGCCGTGAAGGCCGGCGCGGGCAGGGTGCTGGCCTCGCTGGTGGTCCACCGCGACGATGGCGGCCGCGAAGCGCACGCCCGCCAGGCCGCGATCGGCTACGAGTACAGCCTCTCCCGGCACACCGACCTGTACACGGCGTACGGCCACATCGTCAACCGCGACGGCGCCGCGTACACGGTCGGCAATGCCACCGACGTAGGTTCCGGCACCACCGGCATCAACCTTGGGGTGCGTCATGTGTTTTAATCGCAGGACGTAAACACCCCAGGACCGCCATGCCCGCAGCCGCACCCACCGTCAATCCGCGCCAGGCCGGCCGCTGGCCGCGCCGGCGGCTGGCGTTGTGGGGCGTGCTGCTGCTCGGTTGCGTGGCGCTGGCCGGGGTGGCGTATCGCTATGCCGAGGACGCCGCGATCGGGCGCCTGCGGCTGTCCGGCGCGCAGCGGCTGGACACCTATGCGGCCAGCCTGGAGCACCTGCTGTCCAAATACGATTTCCTGCCCGGCACGTTCGAACTGAACAAGGACGTCATCGCGCTCCTGCGCCGGCCCGGCGACGAGGCGCTGCGGAAGGAAGTCAATGTCTACCTGGAGCATGTCAACCGCCTGGCCAGGTCGACATCGATCTATATCGTCAACCTGCAGGGCGTGACGCAGGCCGCCAGCAACTGGCGCGAGCCCGACAGCTTCGTCGGCGACAACGTCGCCTTCCGGCCCTATGTGCGCGACGCGCTGCGGGGCGCGCCGGGCGGCTTTTACGGGGTCGGCACCACGCGGGGCGAGCCCGGCTATTATTTCGCGCGCGGCATTTACCAGGACGGCCGCATGCTGGGCGTGGCGACCGTCAAGGTCAATATCGAAAGCCTGGAGGACACCTGGGCCGACGCCGGCGGCAAGGCGCTGCTCGCCGATGCGCATGGCGTGGTGTTTCTGAGCTCGGTGCCCGAATGGAAATACCATACGCTGGCCCCGCTGACGCCGGCGGTGCGCAAGGAATTGGAAGCGTCGCGCCAATATGTCGCGCATCCGCTCACGCCGCTGGGCCTGCGCACCGTGCGCGCGCTCGACGACGGCGCGCGCATCGTCGCCGGCCCGCCGCCCGCCGCCGGCGGCCCCATGCTGAGCCAGTCGCGTACGCTGGCGAGGCGCAACTGGCAGCTGGTCTACCTGTCCGACCTCGCGCCGGTCCGCGCCGGCGCCCGCGCCGCGGCGCTGCTGACGCTGCTGTCGGAGGCGCTCGCGATCATGCTGGTGCTGTATGCGCGCCAGCGCCACCGCCTCGGCCGCCAGCGGCTGCGTGCCCGCGAGGATTTGCAGCGCGCCTACGATCGACTGGAAAGCCTGGTGGCCGAGCGCACGGCCAGCCTGCAGACGATGACGCGCGAGCTGCGCGACGAGAACCTCGTGCGCCAGCAAGCCGAACAGCAGCTGCGCAAGGCGCAGAGCGAGCTGGTCCAGGCGGGCAAGATGGCGGTGCTGGGGCAGCTGTCGGCCGGCATCACGCACGAGCTGAACCAGCCGCTCACCGCCTTGCGCACGATGTCGGACAATGCCCGCGTGCTGATCGAGCGCGGCCGGCTCGATGACGCGCGCGCCAACCTGGCGACCATCTCGCAACTGGTCGAGCGCATGGGCCTCCTGACCGGGCAGCTGCGCCAGTTCGCGCGCAAGGCCGACGCGATGCTGAGCGCGGTACCGGTGGGGGAGGCCGTCACGGCGGCCCTGTTCCTCGTCGAGCGCCGGATCGCGCAGGAGCGGGTCGGCTTCCGCATGTCGACGCACCCCCGCGACCTGTATGCGCTGTGCGACAGCAACCGGCTGCAGCAGGTGCTCGTGAACCTGTTCAGCAACGCGCTCGACGCGATGGAGATGGCCGGCAGCACGCCGCGCGAGCTCGTGGTCGACGCCGGGCGCGACGGCGCGCGGGTACGCATCGCCGTGACCGACAGCGGTCCCGGCGTGCCCGAAGAAATACGCACGCATTTATTCGAACCCTTCTTTACCACCAAGCCGCAAGGAAAAGGGCTGGGCCTGGGCCTGGCCATCTCCGAGCAGATCGTGCGCGAATTCGGCGGGCACCTGCGGGCCGAGTCGCCGCCCGGCGGCGGCGCCCGGTTCATCATCGATCTGCCCCGCGCGGACTAGGAGACAGCACTATGTACGAGTTGTACGAAGCCATGAAAGTCCTGCTCGTCGAAGACGACGCCATCGTCCGCGCGGGCAGCGTCCAGGCGCTCGACCTCGCCGGCTTCCAGGTCGAAGCCTTCGACGCCGCCGAGCCGGCGCTGGCGCGGGTAGCGCCCGGTTTTGCCGGCGTGATCGTCAGCGACGTGCGCCTGCCCGGCATGAGCGGCCTCGCGCTGATGGACGCCGTCAAGGCCATCGATGCGCAGGTGCCGGTGGTGCTCGTGACCGGCCACGGCGACATCTCGATGGCGGTGGGCGCGATGCGCGGCGGCGCCTACGATTTCATCCCCAAGCCGTATTCGTCGGAACAACTGGTCGAGGCGGTGCAGCGCGCGCTGGAAACGCGGCGCCTGATACTGGAGGTCGCCGCGCTGCGCGACCGCATCGCCAACGGCGCGGGCATCGACGCGATGCTGCTGGGCGATTCCGCCGCGATGCGCGACCTGCGCCGCCTGATCCTGGACCTGGCCGACGAGTCGGCCGACGTGCTGATCTACGGCGAGACCGGCACCGGCAAGGAGATGGTGGCGCGCTGCCTGCACCAGTTCAGCAGCCGCCGCAACCACCATTTCGTCGCGCTGAATTGCGGCGCGATCCCGGAAAACATCTTCGAGAGCGAAGTGTTCGGCCACGAGATGGGCGCGTTCACCGGCGCGGCCAAGCGGCAGGTCGGCAAGATCGAGCACGCCCACAAGGGCTCGCTGTTCCTCGACGAGGTCGAAAGCCTGCCGCTGTCGCTGCAGGTCAAGATGCTGCGCGTGCTGCAGGAGCGCTACGTCGAGCGGCTCGGCTCGAACACGCCGGTGCCGGTGGACGTGCGCGTGATCGCCGCCGCCAAGGTCGACCTGAAGGCATGGTCCGACCAGCAGAAATTTCGCAGCGACCTGTACTACCGGCTGAACCTGATCGTGCTGAACCTGCCGCCGCTGCGCGAGCGGCGCGAGGATATTCCCCTGCTGTTCGAGCACTTCATGCTGGGCGCGGCGGCGCGCTACAAACGCGGCGTTCCGACGGTGCCGGGACCGCTGATGCAATCGCTGATGGCGCACGACTGGCCCGGCAACGTGCGCGAGCTGCGCAATATCGCCGAACGCTTCGTGCTGGGACTGGCCAGCGGCGCCGACGGCCTGCTGGCCGCGCGCAGTGCGACGCCGGTGCCGCTGGCCGAGCAGGTCGGCGCGTTCGAGCGCGCCGTCATCGAGCAGGAATTGCGCAAGGCGGCCGGCAGCATCAGCGAAGTCAGCGTCGCGCTCGGCGTGCCCAAGCAGACGCTGTACTACAAGATGCAGAAGTACGGCATGAGCCCGGACGACTACAAATAGCCGATCACAGATAGCCGATCACAGATAGCCGCGCGACGGATCTTCCCGGCGCCGCGCCAGTTGCCTCGCCGTCAATCCGGAATGGCCGGCATGGCCCAGGAAACCGTCCGCAAATTCGTCCACGCAGCGGCGCGGCATGGCGGCGGGCGCGTGCAGGGACGCGGTGGTGAGCGCACGCAGGCGGCGCTCGATCTCGTCGAACAGCGCGTCGTCCGCGCCGGGCATCGGGGGAGGGGTGTCGGTCGTTTTCATCCGCGCATTCTACCGGTGCTGCGGCGCACAAGAATCGTGTCCGGATGCGGGTTTGTGGTCGCTCAACAACGCCGGAATTTGCCGTAATACATGCTTCTCTGTGCGCAATGTGCGGAGAAAAACGGGTTTTGGAAGTGGCGTCGGATGGCGCCGGCCGGGGCATTTTGCGGTGCTCGCGGGCTCGTCGGCATGGGCTTTGACATCGAGCAAGACCACCTGCTGCGCCCATGAGGAAGCGTGGATCCTTGCGGTTCGCCAAAGGCCTGAACCGCGCCGGTTTTGTTGTCAAAAAGACTGGTGTGATATCGAAACCTGTATGGGAAACCCAGAAAAAATCATTGGCTCGATCATTGCCGGATCTCTAAGATGGCTTTTGAGAAATGCCAGTTGAGTAGCAAATTTCCTATAACTAGAAACACAGGAGACGTATGAAATCGCAAGTATCTGCACGGCCTTTGGCCTTGAAGGTGTCCGTGACCGCACTGATGGGCGCCGGCCTGCTCAGCAGCGCGTCGGTGTGGGCGCAAACCACCGCCGAAAAGACGGATCAGCCCGCTGATGTCACGACCGTGGTCGTCACGGGCGTCAAGGCATCCCTGATCAAGAGCCTGGCAATCAAGCGCACCAGCGACCAGGTCGTGGAATCGGTCGTTGCCGACGACATCGGCAAACTGCCCGATAACAACGTCGTCGAAGCGCTGCAGCGCGTGACGGGCATCCAGGTCACCGATCGCGCCGGCGGCGAAGTCGGCACCCTGTCGATCCGCGGCATGCCCGATGTGCAAACCACCTGGAACGGCCGCACCATTTTCACCGCCTCGGGCACGCAGGTCGCGCTCCAGGACATTCCGTCGACCCTGGTTCGCCAGATCGACGTCTACAAGACGCGCGACGCCAGCCAGCTGGAAACCGGGATCGCAGGCCAGATTGACGTCAAGTCGCTGCGCCCGTTCGATTTCAAGGGTTCGAAAGTGTCGCTGTCGGCACGTGAAACCTATCTCGATCCCGCGAAAAAGGCGAACCCGCAGCTCAGCGGCATGTTGAGCAACCGCTGGCAAACCGGCTACGGCGAATTCGGCGCCTTGGTCAATCTGTCGGATACCAAGACGAAATACCGCAACGAAAGCGTGACGCCGGGTGCGATGGTGCCGTTCGTCAGCCCGAATGCCGCCGAAGATCCGGCGGGTTACACGCCCCTGCAGCGCATTACCGACACCAGTATCTGGACGCCCGGCACCCGTACCGGCCTGCCGACCGCAGCGGGTTCGACGCTGAATTTCAATGGCAAGGCGTACCCGTATTACCTGTCGCGTGACGCCGTTTTCCAGAGCGACCTCGAGGGAGAGCGGGAACGTCCTTCCGCGAATATCGCCTTGCAGTGGAAACCGAACAGCGATTCGGTCTACACCTTCGAATCGATGTACAACGGTTATCGCAACAAGACCTTCAACAAGTTGCTGTTCAGCTTCGTCGACTGGTGGGGGGATCTCGGCAGCAACCCCGCGGGGTCGATCACGACGTTCCCGGGAACGAACATCATCAAGAGCCGTACGGTCGGTAGCGTCTACGGCTTCAACAGCGGCGACCTCACCACGTCGGCAACCGATTCCTACGTGTATGCCCTAAACGGCAAGTGGGACGTTGGCGACCGCCTGAAGCTGGACGGTGACCTGTCGTACCAGACCAGCACGTATCACTCGGAATTCACGGCCACCCGGATCGATCGCGTCGCACCGTCCATCAACGTCAACTTCAATGACGGCAGCAACAACACGGGGTTCCACTTCAACAACGATGCCGACCTGACCGACCCGTCCAAGTGGAATGTGGCGCAGTTCTACGATAACGCCAACCGCAACAAGGGCAGCGCCGCGACGGCCAGCCTGGCGGGCGTCTTCGATGCCGACTGGGGTGCGCTGCAGACGATCCAGTTCGGCGCGCGCTTCGACGACCGCAAGGCGTCGGAAGCGAACCGGACGCAATCGAGTGCCTTGAACCGCAACCTCGCCTCGCTGGGTGCGGCGTATTCCTCCACCAACGCGAACTTCGGCACGGACATCTCGGACGTTCCGCGCACATGGCTGGAGCCGAATGCCTACTACATCCGCGACCATATCGACGACTGGCGTACGCTCTTCAATTCGATCGATCCGAATTTCCTGACGACGGACAAACTGAGCCTGCAGAAGACGTTCGACGTCGATGAAAAGACGACCAACCTGTTCCTGATGGGGAATACCCAGAACGACCTGTTCGGCCATCGCCTGCGCGGCAATTTCGGCGTGCGCTACGTCAAGGTCAATACTGGCATGACGTTCTACAAGGTCGATGCCACCACCAAGGCGGTCACCGCGACCAGTGCCAGCAAGTCGACCAGCAAGCTCCTGCCGAGCATGACCCTGATTTACGACCCGTCCAGGGACGTCGTGCTGCGCTTCAACTATGGCGAAACCCTGCGCCGCCCGAACTTCGGCGACCTGAATCCTGTGTATCAACTCGGTGACGACGTGTCGAAGGTCGGTTACGGCTCGGGCAGCGGCGGCAATCCGGACCTGAAACCGACGCAATCCAAGAACCTCGACCTGACGGCCGAGTGGTATTTCCAGAAGGACAGTGCAGTCTACGGCACCCTGTTCAAGCGCAAGATCGACGGCCTGGTCGTGAACCTGGCGCGCAAGATTCACGTCGATCCGGCGGACGACCCGTTCCGCAACTCGACCTCGGGTGGCGATCATACGAACGGCTATGACTACGTCATCAACTCGCCGACCAACGCCTCCAACGGCAAGATCAGCGGCGCCGAGCTCGGCTTCATCTACTTCCCGAAGGGGCTGCCGAGCCTGCTGGATGGCCTGGGCATCCAGGGCAGCTATACGCATCTGACCTCGTCGCAGAACGTGCCCGAGACCAATAGTGCCGGCGACATCGTCTCGCAGCTCGAGACACCGTTCTTCGGCGTGTCCAACCGCTCCTACAACGCCACCCTGGCTTACGAAAAGGGCCCGATCAGCGCGCGCTTGTCCCAAGTGTGGCGCTCCGGCTTCCTGGCCACCAACGAAGCGGCATTGTTCGCCAATCCGATCGGTATCTGGCGTCATCCGGAAAAGAGCGTGGACATGCAGATCACCTATAAAATCAACGACAACATGTCGTTCGATATCAGTGGTGTCAACCTGACCAACGAAATGCAGCAGCAGTACTACCACTTCGGCGATGCGGGTAACGCGCAGGTGAGCAATTTCGGTACGCTCCAGATCGGACGTTCGGTCTCGGCTGCCTTGCGCTGGAAAATGTAAGCTGTAAGCTGTAAGCGGTAAGCCCCGACGGTCGAATCGACCCCGGCAGGCAGGAGGGCGTTGCTCGGTTCACACCGGCAACGCCCTTTTTCATTTCGGCGCCGCGGGTTCGACAGTGGCCTACACCCCCGCGGGCAACTCCCGCGCCGGGAACGTCACGCTGACCTTCAATCCGGACCCGCCCTCGGCGCGGTCCAGCGCGAGCGTCGCCCCGTGCACGGTCGCGATGTCGCGCACGATGGCCAGCCCCAGCCCGGTGCCGCCCGGATTGCTCTCCAGCGCCGCCGCCGCCCGGTAGAACGGCATGAACACCTTGTCGTATTCGGCGGGATCGAGCCCCGGCCCGCTGTCCTGCACGTCGAGCACGACGACGCCGATCAGCCGGCGCACGCGCAGCAGCACGGTGCCGCCCGGCGGCGTGTAGCGGAGCGCGTTGTCGACGAGGTTGCTCACCAGTTCGTGCAGCAGCAGGGCCTGGCCGTCCACCGTCGTCGCGCCGTCGTCCTCCGCTTCCAGCGCCAGGTCGATGCCTTTCTGGACGGCCGGCAGCGCCAGCTCCAGGCCGACCTGGCGCGCCACGTCGGCCAGCGGCACGGGCGCGAGCGCGGCGTTCGCGCCGCCGTGCTCGATGCGCGCGAGGGTCAGCAGGCGGTTGGCCAGGTGCACCGTCGAATCCGTCGTCGCCGCGATCGAGCGCACGATGGCTTCCATCGCGGCCGGATCGTTGGCGCGCAGGGCCAGCTCGGCCTGGGTCTTGAGCACCGTCAGCGGCGTGCGCAGCTGGTGCGACGCGTCGGCGATGAAGCGGCGCTGGCTCGCGATCAGGTTCTGCATCCGCGCCATCGTGCCGTTCATCGCCGCGACCAGCGGCCGCACTTCGCGGTGCACGAGGGCTTCGTCGACGTCGGACAGGTCGGACAGCGCGCGCGTCTCGACGACCTGCTTCAGGCGCATCAGCGGCTGCAGCACGAGGCGCACAGCGAACCACACGAGCGTGGCCACGGCCAGCACGAGCAGCGCCTGGCGCAGCAGCGTGTTGAGCAGGATGCGGCGCGACAGCGCGCGGCGCGCGTCCAGCGTCTCGCCCACCTGGATCAGCGCGATGCCGCGCATCGAATCGTCGTACACGGGCTGCAGCAGGGCGGCGATGCGCACCGGCTCGCCGTTGTAGTCGGCATGATAAAACCGCACGAGGGCCGGATACAGTTCGGAGCGGGGCGTGTTCTTCGGCACCGGCGGCAGGTCGTCGTAGCCGGACACCGTCTCGCCGTGCAGGCCGCCCACGCGGTAATAGATGCGGCCCAGCGTGTCGGTCTCGAAGCTGTCCAGCGCCACGTAGGGCACGTCCGCCACGACCTTGCCGTCGCGGACCGACACCCGCTCCGCGAGCGCGCGCGTGGACGCGAGCAGCGAGCGGTCGTAGGCGATGTCGGCGGCGTCGAGGGCGTCGCGGTACAGCGACACGGCATTGGCCGCCACGAGGATCACGAGCGGCACGATCAGCCAGCGCAGCAGCTGGCCGCGCAGGCTGCCCAGCGGTGCGGGGGCGTCGTCTCCGCCGGCGCGCCGGCGCGGCCACAGGCGCGCCAGTAGCGGGATCGGTGCGAAGACGGACGGCATCGCGAATCAGGACGCGGCGGGCGGCCGTTCCTGCAGCAGGTAGCCGATGCCGCGCAAGGTGGCGATGGCGGCGCCGCCGTCCGGACGCTTGTCCAGTTTCTTGCGCACGCGGTGGATGTACAGCTCGATGGCGTCGAGGTTGGCGTCGTCGTCCAGCGCGAACACGTCGTCGAACAGTTTTTCTTTCGACAGCGCGCGGCCCGGGCGCGAGATCAGCGCTTCCAGCACGGCATGTTCGCGCGGCGTGAGCGCCAGCGGTTCGCCGCAGTAGGTGAACATGCGGGCGACGGTGTCGAAGCTGAGCTGACCGCAGCGGTGCACGACCGCCTCGTTGCCGACGCTCCTGCGCAACAGGGCTTTCACGCGCGCTTCCAGTTCCGCCAGTTCGAACGGCTTGGCGAGGTAGTCGTCGGCGCCCAGGTTCAGGCCCTGCACGCGTTCTTCCAGCCCGCCGCGCGCCGTCAGGATCATCACCGGCGTGCGCCCGCGCGCGCCGCCGCGCGCGCGCAGGCGGCGCAGCACGTCCAGGCCGTCCATGCGCGGCAGCGTCAGGTCCAGGATCACGAGCGCGTAGTCCTGGGTGTGCAGCAGCGCGTCGGCATCCGCGCCGGTGGACGCGCATTCGACGGTGAGGTTGGCGTCGCGCAGGGCTTTCGATACCCAGTGGGACAGCTCGACGTGGTCTTCGACTAACAGGATTCGCATCGCGTCAGTGTAAGCGCAAAGCGGGCGCGCCGAAAGCACCGTGGCCCGGTTGCTACGTGATTTCCACAATGCCGTGATTGAAAGGTTGAGTGAAAGCTGATTGAAAGCTTGGCACGCCTATCCTTGGTTTCACGAGGCGGCAAACGACCGCATTGATCACAACAACGGAGACACTATGAAGAAATCGGCCCTCGCGCTCGCCGTCCTGGCAGCGCTTTCCCTGAACGCATCCGCACAGACCAACGTCCAGGTCTATGGCCTGGTGGACGCCGGCGTCGAGTACGTGAATCACGCCGCCGCCAACGACGGCAGCGTGGTGCGTGTGGTTTCGGGCGGCAAGAACACGTCGCGCTGGGGCTTCCGCGGCACCGAAGACCTGGGCGGCGGCCTGAAAGCCGTGTTCAACCTGGAAGGCGGCATCCTGCTGGACACCGGCGCCCAGGACGGCAACCTGTTCAAGCGCCAGGCCAACGTCGGCCTCGAAGGCGACTTCGGCCGCGTCATCATCGGCCGCTCGTTCACGACGACCTATGACCTGGTCATCAAGTTCGACCCGATGGGCTTCGCGCCCAACTATTCGTGGGCGACGTCGGGCAACGCCACGGGCCCGTCGAAGTACGGCATGACCACCGCGTTCGACAACCTGATCAAGTACACGGGCCATACGGGCGGCTTCACCTACGGCGCCACCGTCGGCATGGGCGAGCAGGCCGGCAACTCGTCGGATGGCCGCAAGTACGCCGTCGGCGGTTCCTGGTTCGGCAGCGGCCTTGGCCTGATGGCGTCGTACGAGCAGATCAACGGCAACACGGTCGTCGCCACCGGCAACCGCGACAAGACCACGGCCTTCCACCTGGGCGCCACCTACAAGCAGGGCCCATTGCAGTACACCGCGGCCATGCGCGGCTACAAGCTCCAGTCGGGCAAGGCCGCCACGCCGGACGTGGAAGGCGACACCTACTGGGGCGGCGTGACCTACGCGGTCTATCCGTGGACCCTGACCGGCGCCGTCTACCACATCGACACGAAGAACCTGTCGTCCGCGAAGGATGCGGATCCGACGATGCTCGTGGCGCGCGCCATGTACTCGCTGTCCAAGCGCGTCTGGCTGTACGCATCGGTGGCGCACGCCAAGGCCGACCACGGCCAGCTGGTGGGCCTGTCGCGTGACGATCCGGGCTTCGCGTCGACGCAGACCGGCATCACGACCGGCATCCAGTACCGGTTCTGATCCACGACCCGCGGCCGCAACATCATGAAGCGCGCCATCCACCTCCTGATCGCCGCGGCGTCGTTCGCCGCCGCGGCCGCGGCCAGCGCCGGCGCGGAATGCGTGATCCCGTCCAAACCCGGCGGGGCCATGGACCTCACGTGCAAGCTGGCCCAGAAGGCCATGCCCGACACGAAGCTCAAGCTGGCCTACCTGCCGGGCGGGATCGGCGCCGTCGCGTGGCACACGCTGATCTCGCAGCGGCGCGCCGAGCCGGACACCCTCGTCGCGTTCTCGGGCGGATCTCTGCTCAACCTCGCCGAGGGCAAGTTCGGCAAGGCGACCGCCGACGACGTGCGCTGGGTCGCGGCGCTCGGCGTCGACTACGGGATGATCGCGGTGCGCGCCGACTCGCCCTGGCATAGCCTCGGCGAATTGATGAATGCCATCCGGCGCGATCCGCAGCAAGTCCTGATCGGCGTGTCCGGCACCATCGGCAGCCAGGACTGGATGAAGATCGCCATGCTGGCGCGCCGTGCCGGCGTCGAGCCGCGCCGGCTGCGCTTCGTCGCGCTGGAAGGCGGCGGCGAAACGTTCACGGCGATGAGCGCCAACTATGTACAGGTGATTTCGGGCGACGCGTCGGAAGCGGTGCTGTACGCCGGCCCCGGCAACGTGCGCGTGCTGGCCGTGCTGTCCGAACACCGCCTGGCCGGCGTGCTGGCGGCCGTGCCGACGGCGCGCGAGCAGGGCTACGACATCGTGTGGCCCGTGATCCGCGGCGTGTGGATGGGACCCGACGTGCCGGAGGCAGACTACCGCCGCTGGGTCGACGCCTTCGCCCGCATGCAGGCGACGCCCGAATTCGCGCAGCTGCGCCAGACGGCCGGCCTGCACCCGTTCTCGCTCACCGGCGACGCGCTCACGCGCTGGGTGAAGCAGGCCATCACGGATTACAACCGGCAGGCCAGGGAATTCAACCTGGTTCGCTAGCACCGAGGCCGGCACCATCGGCCGACAACAATACCTACCAAGGAGACAACCATGAATTTCAAGAAGACCGCAGTTGCCACCATCTTTGCTTCCGCAGCGTTCGCATTCGCCGTCCCCGTGCTGGCCCAGGTCCCGGCGGGCTATCCGGCCGGCTACCAGCAACTGATCGACGGCGCGAAGAAGGAAGGCAAGCTGGTGATCTACGGCGCCACCGACAGCAAGGCCGCCCAGCCCCTGATCAAGGATTTCAACGCGATGTATCCGGACATCACGGTCGAGTACAACGACATGAACTCGACCGAGGTGTACAACCGCTTCTTTTCCGAGAACGCGGCCGGCGGCGACACGGCCGACGTGCTGTGGTCCTCGGCGATGGACCTGCAGATGAAACTGGCCGCGGGCGGCTACGCGCTGCAGTACAAGTCGGTCGAGGCGTCCAAGCTCCCGGCATGGGCCGTGTGGAAGGATACGGCCTACGGCACCACGTTCGAGCCGGCCGCCTTCGTCTACAACAAGCGCCTGGTGAAACCCGAGGAAGTGCCGCAGACGCACGCCGACTTCGTGCGCATCATCCAGCAGCCGAAGTTCCAGGACAAGGTCACCACCTACGACATCGAGAAATCCGGCGTCGGCTTCATGTTCATGACGCAGGATGCGCGCGACTTCGCGCAATACAAGCAGCTCGAGCAGGCATTCGGCGTGGCCAGGGTGCGCGTGCAGTCGTCGACCGGCACCATGCTGGAGCGGATCTCGTCGGGTGAAAACCTGATCGGCTACAACATGCTGGGTTCGTACGCGCTGGTGCGCGCCAAGACCGATCCGTCGCTGGGCGTCGTGCTGCCGAAGGACTACACCCTGGTCATTTCGCGCATCCAGTTCATCAACAAGCTGACCAAGCACCCGAACGCCGCCAAGCTGTGGACCGACTACATGCTGTCGAAGCGCGGCCAGACCGTCATCGCCAACGCCTCCAAGCTGTATGCGATCCGCGCCGACGTCACGGGCGAAACGACGTCGAGTGAGTTGATCAAGCTGATCGGCGAAAAGAACGTCAAGCCGCTGCCGGTCAGCCCGGCCGTGGCCGAGTACCTCGACCCGGCCCTCCGTCTCGCGTTCCTGAAAGAGTGGAAGGCCAACGCCGGCAAGAAGTAAATCAGCCCCAAGACCGTCGTTCCCGCGGAGGCGGGAACCCAAGTGAGTGTCCTGGTCCGCTCAAAGTGGGTCCCCGCCTTCGCGGGGACGACGGGTTCAGGCTCCATCTCAATCGGACACTCCCATGCCTACTTCAACCATGCCACTCGACACCAAGGGCGCCGACGGCACCGGCAGCCTGCCGGCCGTGCGCGCGCCGCGCTTCAACTGGACGCGCGGCCTCGTCGTGCTGCTGACCTGCCTGGCCATTTTCCTGCCGCTGTTCCTGGTGTTCTACCAGAGCGTCCTGAGCGCGCCGTTCTTCATGCCCGACAAGGTGCTCGGGCTGGGCGCCTTCCGTTTCATCTTCGACGACCCCGACTTCTGGCTCGCCTTCAAGAACGGCATGTTGCTGGCCTCGGGCCTGGCCGCCATCGCCGTGCCGCTGGGCGGCATGCTCGCGTTCCTGATGGTGCGCACCGACCTGCCGGGGCGCGGCTGGATCGCGCCGCTGCTGCTCGTGCCGATCTTCGTGTCGCCCATGGTGATGGGTTTCGGCTACGTCGTGTCGATGGGCCCCGTGGGCTTCTACTCGACCTGGGTGCACGAGCTGATCGGCTTCGTCCCGTGGAACGTGTATTCGTTCACGAGCATCGTCGTCATCGCCGGCCTCACGCACGTGCCGCACGTGTACCTGTACGCCTCGTCCGCGCTGAAGAGCCTCGGTTCGGACGTCGAGGAAGCGGCGCGCGTCTCCGGCGCGTCGCCGTGGCAGGTGATGTTCAACGTGTCGCTGCCGATGATCATGCCGGCCCTCGCGTATGCGGGCGTGCTGGTGTTCTTCCTCGGCTTCGAAGTGTTCGGCCTCGTGCTCGTGCTGGGCGACCCGGAAGGCCACCTCGTGCTGGCCACGTACCTGTACAAGCTGACCAATAAACTGGGCACGCCGTCGTACCACCTGATGGCGGCCGTCGCCGTGTGCCTCGTCGCCGTGACGATGCCGCTCGTGATGCTGCAGCGCTGGCTGCTCAAGTCGGCCAACAAATACGTGTCCATCAAGGGCAAGGGCGCGCGCCAGAAACCGCTCCCGCTGGGCAAATGGAAGTGGGTTGCGCTCGCCGTGCTGGGCGCATGGATCCTCGTCACCGTCGTGCTGCCGCTGTCCGGCATCGTGCTGCGTTCCTTCGTCCAGTACTGGGGCGAGGGCGTCAAGCTGGCCGACGTGCTCACGCTGCAGCACTTCCGCGACATCTTCGACGAGCCGTCGCTCGTGCGCGGCATCGTCAACACGATCCTGATCGGCGTGATCGGCGGCGCGCTGGCCGTGGCCTGCTACACCGCGATCGCGCTGGCCATGCACCGCAAGGCCGACGGCATCACGCGCCTGCTGGACTACAGCGTGCTCGTGCCGCGCGCCGTGCCGGGCCTGCTGGCCGGCCTGTCGTTCCTGTGGGTGTTCCTGTTCGTGCCGAGCTGGCTGGACAGCTTCCTGCACGGCATGGACAACGGCGTGGCCGCCTGGCTGTCGGCGCACGTCATCCCCGCGTTGCGCCAGGTGCGCTCGACGATCTTCGCGCTGTGGCTCGCGTACTCCGTCGTGTGGCTCGCCTACGGCATGCGCCTGATCTCGACGTCGCTGCTGCAGGTGGGACCGGAACTGGAAGAGGCGGCGCGTGCCGTCGGCGCGAGCCGCGGCCGCGTCACCCGCGACGTGACGCTCCCGCTGATCAAGTTCGGCATGCTGGGCGCCTGGCTGATGGTGTTCCTGATTTTCGAACGCGAGTACTCGACGGGCGTGTACCTGCTGTCGCCCGGCACCGAAGTGATCGGCGCGATGCTCGTGTCGCTGTGGGCCGGCGGCTCGACCGACCTCGTGGCCGCGCTCTCGTTCATCAACATCACGCTCGTCGCCATCGGCCTCGGCATTGCATTGCGCTTCGGCGTCAAGCTTCACAACTGAGCTCCACAACCCATTCGAATCGCGAGACATATCATGAACGTTTTGACCGTCAACGACCTGCACCTCGACTACGGCCATGGCGCCACCGCCAACCCGATCCTGAAGGGCGTGTCGATGCACCTGCAGCGCGGCGAAGTCGTGGCGCTGCTGGGCCCATCGGGCAGCGGCAAGACCACGCTGCTGCGCGCCGTGGCCGGCCTGGAAAGCCCGAAATCCGGCACGATCGACATCGGCGAGCGCCGCGTGTTCGACGGCAGCAAGAAGCTGGAGCTGCCGGCCGAGGCGCGCAACCTGGGCCTCGTGTTCCAGTCGTACGCGCTGTGGCCGCACAAGACCGTGTTCGACAACGTCGCCTACGGCCTCAAGCTGCGCAAGCTGTCCGCGCGCGACATCGAGCCGAAAGTGCGCGAAGTGCTGGCGCAGCTGGGCCTCGGCCACCTGGGCGAGCGCTTCCCGCACCAGCTGTCCGGCGGCCAGCAGCAGCGCGTGGCGATCGCCCGTGCGCTGGTCTACAACCCGCCCGTGATCCTGCTCGACGAACCGCTGTCGAACCTGGACGCCAAATTGCGCGAAGAAGCGCGCGCCTTCCTGCGCGAGCTGATCGTGCGCCTGGGCCTGTCGGCGCTGATGGTCACGCACGACCAGGCCGAGGCGATGGCGATCTCGGACCGCATCCTCCTGCTCAACAACGGCAAGATCGAGCAGCAGGGCAGCCCGCAATCGATGTACGAATCGCCGGACACGCTGTTCACCGCCGAGTTCATGGGCAGTAACAACCGCCTGCCGGCACGCGTCGTGGCGCGCAACGGCGGCGCGGCGCGCGTGCAGGTGGAAGGCATGGCGCTGAACGCGACGGCCCGCGGCAGCGGCGCGTCCGATCCGGACGTCGATGCGGCCGCGCTGATCCGCGTGGAAGAAGTGCGGATCGGCCGCGACCCCGTGGACAACGGCATCCAGCTGCCGCTGTCCACGTGCATGTACCTGGGCGACCGCTGGGAATGCCTGTTCAAGCATGGCAATTCGAACGTGCGCGCCTATTCCAAGCACCGCGTCGACCCGGGACAGTACTGGCTCGAGATGCCTGCCGATAAGCTCTGGGTGTTCTGATTCGCCTGCCGCTGCCATTGCCGTTCCCGCGCGCGCTCGTGCGCACGTTCGTGCCCGCGCTGGCGCTGGCCTTCGGCGCCGCGCAGCTCTGCATCGCCCTCGACACGCCGCTGCCGTGGATGATCGGCCCGCTGTTCTCGACCGCGCTCGCCTGCATGATGGGGGCGCGCCTGGCGGCGCCCGTGCAGGCGCGCGAGGCGGGGCAGTGGGCCATCGGCACCGCGCTGGGCCTGTACTTCAGCGCCCCCGTGCTGGCGGCGCTGGCGCGTAACCTCGGCTGGATCGCGCTGGCGGTGTCCTTCGCCGTCTGCCTCGGCATGCTGGCCGGCGCGCTGCTGCGCCGGCTGTCCGGCAGCGACGACGCGACGGCCTTCTTCGCGATGGCCGTCGGCGGCGCGTCCGAGATGGCCGTGCAGGCCGAACGCCACGGCGCCGTCGTCGAACGCGTGGCGGCCGCGCACAGCCTGCGCATCATGATGGTCGTCGGCAGCATCCCGTTCGCCGTGCGCTGGATCGCCGCCCACGGCTGGGGCGAGGGACTGGACCCGTACGTGCCGCTGGCCGGCCGGGTCGACGTCGCCGGCCTGTGCGTCCTCATCGTCCTCACGTCGTGCGCGGCGCTGGCATTGAAGCGCCTGCGCCTGCCGAACGCCTGGGTGATCGGTCCGCTGATCGTGGCGATCATGCTGACGGCGGCCGGCGTGCAGCTCTCGCGCCTGCCGGAATGGATGATCCGCACCGGCCAGCTGTTCATCGGCGTCTCGCTCGGCACGCGTTTTACGCCGCGCTTCGTGCACACGGCGCCGCGCTACCTGGCCAGCGTGGCCGCGTGCACCTGCGTGACGCTGCTGCTCGCCGGCCTGTTCGCGTTCTGCGTGGCGGCCATCACGGGCCTGCATCCGGGGACGATGGTGCTGGCCACGTCGCCGGGCGGCATCGCCGAGATGGCGCTGACGGCCCGCGTGCTGCACCTGGGCGTGCCCGTCGTGACGGCGTTCCACGTCGCGCGCATGGTCGTCGTGGTGCTCGGGATCGGGCCTTTGTACCGGGCGTGGACGCGCGTCGCCTGACCCGGCGCGGGTGACGCCGAATGCGACCCGCCATGCGTCGAGTCGCGTTATCAGCCCGTTCGGGTAGCGGAATGCGCGACCATTGATTCACACTCAGCAACATTGTGTGTTCAACGTGCCGGTTGTGTTGTAGATTGTCGCATCCCCGACATCCGCATCATTGACCATGAGCCATCCGAACCACCCCAGCCAGTTCTCCCTGCTGACCCAGCGCCGCTTCGGCCCGTTCTTCTGGACCCAGTTCCTGGGCGCCTTCAACGACAACCTGTTCAAGACCGCGCTGCTGGTCGTGCTGACCTACGACGCGCTGGCGTGGACGACGGTGCCCGCGGCGCTGCTGAACAACCTGATCCCCGGCCTGTTCATCCTGCCGTACGTCGTGTTCTCGGCCACCGCGGGGCAGATCGCGGACAAGGTCGAGAAGGGCCGGCTGGCGCGCTTCGTCAAGCTGCTCGAACTCGTCATCATGGCCATCGCCGCCGCCGGCTGGCTGACGCACACCCTGTGGCTGCTCGTCGCCGCCGTCGTCGGCATGGGCGTCCATTCGACGTTGTTCGGCCCCGTGAAATACGCCTACCTGCCGCAGCACCTGAAGCCGGAAGAACTCGTGGGCGGCAACGGCGTCATCGAGATGGGCACCTTCGTCGGCATCCTGCTGGGCGAAGTGATGGGCGCCATCCTGGCCGGCCACGGCGCCATCGGCGTGCACCTCGTCGCGTTCGGGACGCTGGCCGTCGCCGTGCTGGGCCTCGTGACGAGCTGGCGCATCCCGCAATCGCCGGCGCCCGCGCCCACGCTGAAGATCAGCGCGAACTTCGTCGCCGAATCCGTGCGCAACATCGGGTTCTCGCGCAAGAACCGCACCGTGTTCCTGTCCATGCTGGGCAATTCCTGGTTCTGGTTCTACGGCGCCCTCGTGCTGTCGCAATTCCCGCTGTACGCCAAGGATTACCTGCACGGCGACCACAGCGTCTTCGTGCTGCTGCTGACCGTCTTCTCGCTGGGGATCGGCGCCGGCTCGCTGCTGTGCGAAAAGCTCTCGGGCCGCAAGGTGGAGATCGGCCTCGTGCCGTTCGGCGCCATCGGCCTGTCGCTGTTCGGCATCGACCTGTATTTCGCGAGCCTCGGCTACACCAACACGATGCCCGTGGACGCCGCCGGCGTGCTCGCGCAGCACGGCACGATCCGCATCCTGGCCGACATCCTGCTGCTGGGCGTGTTCGGCGGCTTCTTCATCGTGCCGCTGTTCGCGCTGATCCAGACGCGCTGCGATCCGGCCCACGTCTCGCGCACCATCGCCGGCATGAACATCCTGAACGCCCTGTTCATGGTGGCATCGGCCGGCGTGGCCGTATTCCTCATCAAGCGCGGTTTCAGCATCCCCGAGATGTTCCTGACGACGGCGCTGCTGAACGCGGTCGTCGCCATCTACATCTTCTCGCTCGTGCCGGAATTCCTGATGCGCTTCCTGGCCTGGCTGCTGATCCACACGATCCACCGCGTGTCGACCGTGGACGTCGAACGCATCCCGGAGGAGGGCGCCGCGGTCCTCGTCTGCAACCACGTGAGCTATGTCGACGCCATCGTCATCATGGCCGCCAGCCCGCGCCCGATCCGCTTCGTGATGGACCACCGCATCTTCAAGACGCCGCTGCTGGGCTTCATCTTCCGCACGGGTAAGGCGATCCCGATCGCGCCGGCCCACGACGACCCGTGGCTGATGGAAAAGGCGTTCATCGACGTCGCCCATGCGCTGCACGAAGGGGAACTGGTGTGCATCTTCCCCGAAGGTAAGTTGACGCGCACGGGCGAGATGAACGAATTCCGCGGCGGCATCGCCAAGATCGTCGCGCGCAGCCAGGTGCCGGTGATTCCGATGGCGCTGCGCGGCCTGTGGGGCAGCGTGTTCTCGCGCGATTCGTCGAACGTATTCGAACGCTCGTTCGCGCGCGGGCTGCGTTCGCGGCTGGCGCTGGCCGTCGGGCAGCCGGTGCCGCCGCAGGAGGTGACGCCGGAGGGCCTGTACGACGAGGTGCTGGCGCTGCGCGGGGACTGGAAGTAAGTTTCCCCCCATGGTGCCTGGTGACAAAAAGACTAGTCATCCCGCGTGCCTCTGTTATAATTCCGGACCAAGTCGGGGCGTAGCGCAGCCTGGTAGCGTACGTGCATGGGGTGCACGTGGTCGGAGGTTCGAATCCTCTCGCCCCGACCAATAGAATCAAGGACTTAGGCCAGCTTCGCAGCTGGCCTTTTTCGTTTCTGGCCGAGCTGGTAAGTAATTTGGTAAGTAATTTTGGGCAGCTCAGGTGTAAGCGTGTTCCCAGCACCGTGTTGAGCTATCGAGGTCGATACGAGATGATACTCGTCACACCGCTGGGAAGCGGAGTTCAGCCGGCCAGGTTGGCGGCACAGTTCCAGGGCAGGAAGTCGTCGACCCGATTCACGGGATGATCGGCGATATGCGTCAGCACGTGGTGCAACCAGGCTTCGGGGTCGATATCGTTCAGCCTGGCTGTTCCAATGAGCCCGTACATGGCGGCCGCGCGTTCGCCGCCGCTGTCGGCGCCGGCAAACAGGAAATTGCGGCGGCCCAGGGCCACGCCGCGCAAGGCCCGTTCGGCGGCCGAGTTGTCGATCTCGATGCGGCCGTCGTCGGCATAGCGGGTCAGGGCCGGCCACAGCTTGAGCGCGTACAGGATCGCCGCCGCCGTGTCCGACTTGCGCGACAGCGTGGCGAGCGAGGCCTGTAGCCAGCGCTCCAGGTCGTCGAGCAGCGGCCTGGAGCGCGCCCGCCGTTCGGCGAGGCGTATGTCCGGCGGCTTGCCGCGGATGGCTTCTTCGATGGCGTACAACTCGCCGATGCGGCGCAGCGCCTCGGTGGTCAGGGGCGATGGGCGGGCCGCGTGCAGGTCGTAGAATTTGCGGCGCGCGTGCGCCCAGCACGCCGCTTCGACGACGCGTCCGCTCTCGTAGATGGCGTTGAAGCCGGCGTACGCGTCGGCCTGCAGCACGCCGGTAAATCCGGCCAAGTGCGCTTGCGGATGCTCTCCCTTGCGGTCGGGAGAATAGGCAAACCACACGGCGGGAGGCTCGTCGGCGCCGCTGGCGCGGTCGTCGCGCACATAGGTCCACAGGCGCGCCGTGCGCGTCTTGCCGTTGCCCGGTGCGAGCACGGGCAGCGGCGTGTCGTCGGCGTGCAGCTTGGCGGCGGCGAAGACGTGGCGGCGCAAGGCGCCAAGCAAGGGGCGCAGCAGTGCGCTGGCCGCACCCACCCAGCTGGCCAGCAGGGAGCGCTCCAGTTCCACGCCCTCGCGTGCGTAGATGACGCTCTGGCGGTACAGGGGAACATGGTCGGCGTACTTGGCCACCAGCACATGGGCCAGCAAGCCGGGACCGGGCAGGCCACGCTCGATGGGACGGCTGGCCGCTTGGGCCTGCACGATTCGATCGCAGCAGGTGCACGCCAGCTTGGGACGTACATGGCGGATGACGCGGAAACTCGCCGGCACATACTCCAGCTGTTCCGACACGTCCTCGCCCAGGGGCGCGAGTTTGCCATTGCAGTCCGGGCATGCATCCACGGCCGGATGCAGTACGCGCTCTTCGCGCGGCAGATTGGCAGGCAGCGGCTTGCGCTCGGCCTTCTTGCGTGGCGCCACGTCGACCGGTGCCTGCGCTTCGGCCACCGCCTCTTCGGCCTCCAGGTCTTCGAGCTTGAGTTCCAGCTGTTCGATTTGCTGGTCGAGCTTCTCGGAACGGCGGCCGAACTGCATGCGCCGCAGCTTGGCCAGCACCAGCTTCAAATGCTCGATCTCGGCGGTGCGCGTCGAGAGTTCGGCGGACAGGTGGGCCACTCGCGCCTCGCTGGCCTGCAATGCCGCCTCGCGCGCCAACAGCATCGCTTTCAGGGCGGCGATATCGTCGGGCAGGTGGGTGGCGTCGGGCATGCGGTCCAGTTTACGCGGGTGGCGCCACGTTTACAAGGCCGACTGCGGCCGCCAAGTACGCTCCGGCCGGCGCCAGTCGATGCCTTCCAATAGCATCGAGAGCTGGGCTTGCGTCATCGTCACCGTGCCTTCGCTGGCTTGCGGCCAGACGAAGCGCTCGCGCTCGAGCCGTTTGCACAGCAAACACAGGCCGTCACCGGTCCACCACAGCACTTTCACCAGGTCGCCACGCCGGCCTCGGAACACGAACACGTGGCCGCTGTACGGGTCTTCGTTCAGTGCCGTCTCCACCTTCGCGGCCAAGCCGTTGAAGCCCGAGCGCATGTCGGTCGCGCCGGCCGCCAGCCAGATTCGCGTACCCGCGGGCAGCCCGATCATGGACGCAAGCCTTGCAGTTGTTGGCGCCGACCGAATATTGACCCATTGGGTCAGTTTTCGGTCGGCCTCAACACGATGCGCGGCCGTTTCACGCCGTCGACCGGGTTGCCGGTGACGGCATTGGCTTCGTAAAGCGCATCGAACAGCGACGACAGGGCCGACAGCTTTCGGCGAATCGTCGCGTCGCCCAGCGCGCGCTGTTTCAGGTCGTGGCGCCAGGCCAGCACGTGGCCGCGGCCGACGTGGCGGAAAGCTTGCGGGTCCTCGATGCCGGCGAACGCCCTGAACTCCCGCACGTCGTTGCTGTACGCGCGCATAGTCTGCGGGTTATCGATGTTGGCGAATCAGGCGATCTCGGGCGGGATTTCGGCGAGCTGCTGGAAGTCCTGGGTGGTTAGCGAGCGCGCGGCCGGCGCGGCCGGCAGCAGTGCGCCGGCGTTTTCCGAATCGGTCGGGGGCATGGGAAGGCTGCTGATCTAGGGTTGCTGCTGTTGCTTCATCCATTCCGCCTCGAGCTTCATGTAGTCGTTGCAACGATCGTCCATTTCCTGCGATGCAGCTTGCAGCGCTTTGCCGGAGTCATTCGACACAGCTTCGACGTCGGTCACGGCTTGAGCATACGTCCATCCGTTTTCACGCATCAACCGGATCACCTCTTGTCGATTTTTGAGAAACACCGCATGGCGATCGGTTTCCAGAAGCGCTTTTTCCCGTGCGATCTCCCAAGCGCGCAGCGCCTGGCGCAGGTCGTCCTTCGTAATTTGTTTCATGCCGATTCCTCAAGGTTGAGCTCCGACTTTACTCTTGGTAATGTATTTTCACGTGATGAACGAATTAGAAATAGTTGATGTAATGCATCGAGAAATTCCACCGTGCATGTTGTTTTTTCTTTGAAACTTACAGATATTTATTCAAAATCATGGCCAGTGAATCGACGTTTCTGAATCCATAATTTATATTGTGTTCTCACGCTGACAACTAGGTACTGATGCTAAAAGAGGGCTTAGGATGATCTCTCGCGAGCAACTTACAAGATATCGGCCTGACAAGACAAAGCATTTTTCTCTAAGTCTACTAAATGAACTAACGAAATGACAAAAACTTTTGGCTCTGCATTGCCTCCTAAGGAGCCGCTGATTAATTCACTTTCGCGCGCGAAAGTCGACGAGATTGCTGGCCAGGTTGCTTGGCACCTCGAAAGATGTTTTTGGCCCGGCCACAGGCAATTGTTCAGCAAGTCGGCAGTATTTCTTTTGCCTTCCGGCACTCAGGACGCACGTCGGGTGTCGGTGACCGTAAATCGCCGG
>NZ_JAXOFN010000039.1:0-64524 GCF_034420155.1 Massilia luteola | reverse complement strand
GCGATCAGCTTGACGGTGATCGACACGTTGTCGCCAGGCATGACCATTTCCTTGTCGGCCGGCAGCTCGATCGAACCGGTCACGTCAGTCGTACGGAAGTAGAACTGCGGACGGTAGTTGTTGAAGAACGGGGTGTGACGGCCGCCCTCATCCTTCGACAGCACGTAGATCTCGCCGGTGAAGTGGTTGTGCGGCTTGATCGAACCCGGCTTGGCCAGGACCTGACCACGCTGGACATCTTCACGCTTGGTGCCGCGCAGCAGCAGACCGACGTTGTCGCCGGCTTGACCCTGGTCCAGCAGCTTGCGGAACATTTCCACGCCGGTGCAGGTGGTCTTGACAGTGTCGGTGATGCCGACGATTTCGATCTCTTCGCCGACCTTGATGATGCCGCGCTCGACACGACCGGTCACCACGGTACCGCGACCCGAGATCGAGAACACGTCTTCAACCGGCATCAGGAAGGCGCCGTCGACGGCACGTTCCGGGGTCGGGATGTAGGTGTCCAGGGCTTCAGCCAGGCGGGCGATGCACTCTTCGCCCATCTCGCCCGGCTGGCCTTCCAGCGCCATACGAGCCGAACCCTTGATGATCGGCAGGTCGTCGCCCGGGAACTCGTACTTCGACAGGAGCTCGCGCACTTCCATTTCGACCAGTTCCAGCAGTTCCGCGTCGTCGACCAGGTCGCACTTGTTCAGGAACACGATGATGTACGGCACACCCACCTGGCGAGCCAGCAGGATGTGTTCGCGCGTCTGCGGCATCGGACCGTCAGCGGCCGAGCACACCAGGATCGCGCCGTCCATCTGGGCAGCACCGGTGATCATGTTCTTGATGTAGTCGGCGTGGCCCGGGCAGTCGACGTGAGCGTAGTGGCGGTTGGCCGTTTCGTACTCGACGTGCGCGGTGTTGATCGTGATGCCGCGCGCTTTTTCTTCCGGCGCCGCGTCGATCTGGTCGTACGCCTTGGCTTCGCCGCCGAATTTCTTCGACAGGACGGTTGCGATTGCAGCCGTCAGGGTGGTTTTGCCGTGGTCAACGTGACCAATGGTGCCGACGTTCACGTGCGGCTTGGTCCGTTCGAATTTACCTTTTGCCATTTCGATCTTCCTTTAAAAGAGCAATTTATTTTATTTGCGGGACAGAGCAGGGCTCATCGCTTTCTGCTCTGTCCTCAACTGATTATGACTGACTAATTACTTGGATTTTGCCGTCACGATGGCGTCCATCACATGCTTCGGTGCTTCAGCATAGTGCTTGAATTCCATCGTGTAGGTCGCACGACCCTGGGTTGCCGAACGCAGCACGGTCGAGTAACCGAACATTTCCGACAGCGGGACTTCGGCCTTGATGATCTTGCCGCCACCGCCCGGGATCTCGTCCATGCCCTGCACCATACCGCGGCGGGACGACAGGTCGCCCATCACGGTACCGGCGTAGTCTTCCGGCGTCTCGACTTCCACGGCCATCATCGGCTCGAGGATGACCGGGTTGGCGCGACGGCAGCCTTCCTTGAATGCCATCGAACCGGCCATGCGGAACGCGTTTTCGTTCGAGTCCACGTCGTGGTACGAACCGAAGGTCAGCGTCACTTTGACGTCGACCACCGGGTAGCCGGCCATCACGCCGCTCGACAGCGTCTCGCGCACACCCTTCTCGACTGCCGGGATGAATTCGCGCGGAATCACGCCGCCCTTGATGGCGTCGATGAACTCGAAGCCCTTGCCCGGTTCCTGCGGCTCGATCGACAGCACGGCGTGGCCGTACTGGCCGCGACCACCCGACTGCTTGACGAACTTGCCTTCGACGTCGCTGACCGACTTGCGGATCGTTTCGCGGTACGCCACCTGCGGCTTGCCGACGGTCGCTTCCACGCCGAATTCACGCTTCATGCGGTCGACGATGATCTCCAGGTGCAGCTCGCCCATACCACCGATGATGGTCTGGCCCGATTCTTCGTCGGTACGCACGCGGAACGACGGGTCTTCCTGAGCCAGACGGTTCAGGGCCAGGCCCATCTTTTCCTGGTCGGCCTTGGTCTTCGGCTCGACGGCCTGCTGGATCACCGGCTCCGGGAACACCATCTTTTCGAGGATGATCGGTGCCGCCGGGTCGCACAGCGTTTCGCCGGTGGTCGCTTCTTTCAGGCCGACAGCAGCGGCGATGTCGCCGGCGCGGACTTCCTTGATCTCTTCGCGCTGGTTCGCGTGCATCTGCAGGATACGGCCGACGCGTTCCTTCTTGCTCTTGATCGGGTTGAACACGGTGTCGCCCGACTTGATGACGCCCGAGTACACGCGGAAGAAGATCAGCTGGCCGACGAACGGGTCGGTCATGATCTTGAATGCCAGCGCGGCGAATTTCTCATCGTCCGATGCCTGACGGGTGACCGGCTGGTCGTCCTCGTCGGTACCGCCGACCGGCGGAATGTCGACCGGCGACGGCAGGTACTCGATGACCGCGTCCAGCATGGCCTGCACGCCCTTGTTCTTGAAGGCGGTGCCGCACATCATCGGAACGATTTCCGAAGCGATGGTGCGCTGGCGCAGTGCGGCCTTGATCTCGGCTTCCGTCAGTTCGCCTTCTTCGAGGTACTTGTTCATCAGGTCTTCGTTCGCTTCAGCAGCGGTCTCGACCAGCTTCTCGCGCCATTCCTTGGCCGTTTCCAGCAGCTCGGCCGGGATTTCGCGGTAGTCGAACTTCATGCCCTGCGACGCGTCGTCCCAGTAGATCGCCTGCATCTTGACCAGGTCGACCACGCCGAGGAAGTTGTCTTCGGCGCCGATCGGGATCTGCAGCGGGATCGGGTTGGCCTTCAGGCGCGCGCGCATCTGCTCGTACACCTTGAAGAAGTTCGCACCGGTACGGTCCATCTTGTTGACGAACGCAAGACGCGGGACCTTGTACTTGTTAGCCTGGCGCCACACGGTTTCCGACTGCGGCTGCACGCCGCCGACTGCACAGTAGACCATGCAGGCGCCGTCCAGGACGCGCATCGAACGCTCCACCTCGATGGTGAAGTCGACGTGGCCCGGGGTGTCGATGATGTTGAAGCGGTGCGGCTCGAAATTGTTCGCCATACCCTTCCAGAAGCAGGTCGTCGCTGCCGAGGTAATGGTGATGCCGCGCTCTTGCTCCTGCTCCATCCAGTCCATGGTAGCTGCACCGTCGTGCACTTCACCGATCTTGTGGTTCACACCGGTGTAGAACAGGATGCGCTCGGTGGTCGTGGTCTTACCGGCGTCGATGTGAGCGGAGATACCGATGTTACGGTAGCGCTCAATAGGGGTAGTGCGTGCCATAAATTTTCCTAACTTTTGAATGGACAAAACCGAGCAGCATTCTGGTGATCAAAATGAGCTCGGCCTGAACAACTGATACTGCATGGCCGCACGACCCCGAAGGCGTTCTGCCTCCCAGGGAAGTTGGCCATTCGCTTAGAAGCGGAAGTGCGAGAACGCCTTGTTCGCTTCAGCCATACGGTGCACCTCGTCACGACGCTTCATCGCGCCGCCGCGGCCTTCTGCTGCTTCCATCAGCTCGCCACCCAGGCGCTGCTGCATGGATTTCTCGCTACGCTTGTTTGCGGCTTCGCGCAACCAACGCATAGACAGGGCCATACGGCGGACCGGACGCACTTCAACCGGCACCTGGTAGTTGGCGCCACCGACGCGGCGGGATTTCACCTCGACCATCGGCTTGCAGTTGTTGATGGCGGTTGCGAACACTTCCAGCGGGTCCTTGCCCGATTTGGTCTGGATGTAGTCGAATGCACCGTAGATGATGTTTTCTGCGACCGACTTCTTGCCGGACAACATCAGAACGTTGACGAACTTGGCGAGATCGATGTTGCCGAATTTCGGATCCGGCAGAATTTCGCGCTTGGGTACTTCACGACGACGTGGCATTTCAATTCCTTCCTGTCTTCAGTTGAGTGCTTGCGCACTCGCGAAAGGCCATCATGACCCTTCACTTACTCGGCCTTCCGGCCGCCTCAACTAACTCAATATTAATTTACCCGGATTGCAAGAAGATTACTTCTTGGCAGCCTTGGCACGCTTGGCACCGTACTTCGAACGGGCCTGCTTACGGTCTTTCACGCCCTGGGTATCCAGTGCACCGCGGACCATGTGGTAACGCACACCCGGCAAGTCTTTCACACGACCGCCGCGCAGCAGCACGACCGAGTGTTCCTGCAGGTTGTGGCCTTCACCGCCGATGTACGAAATGACTTCGAAACCGTTGGTCAGGCGAACTTTGGCGACCTTACGCAGTGCCGAGTTCGGCTTCTTCGGGGTCGTCGTGTAGACACGGGTGCAGACACCGCGCTTTTGCGGGCAGTTTTCCAGTGCCGGCGACTTGCTCTTCACAACCGCAGCTTCACGCGGCTTGCGAATCAGTTGATTGATGGTTGGCATCGTTCTAAATCCAACAAAATTACTGCTACGTTGATGACCCGGGAGCTCTTGCTTCCCGGGGACTGAAACCGAGTCCCGACACAGTCTGCACAGGCGACGACAGCCACTCACCAGCGGGAGCGGCTGTTATGCGTAAACCATGTGCAGAATAATTCGAGAACTCGCAAGTATAGACCTGAAGCCGGGCCGGGTCAACAAACTTGCTGACTGGGCACCGCGACAGCGGCGGACGTCTGGGTAAACCCGAGGTGATTTGTCGTGATAACGACACAACCAGTGTACGCCGGATTTCATCCATTGTGCAGAGGGAATAGCGTTACCTATGGCAAAAAACGGATAATAGCGGACTTCGCCCCTGCCCTGCCGCCCACGCACGCTTCGATGTCATTTCTGCTACGCCCGCGCAACCTGTACGTCGCGCTCACTTATCTGCTGCTCTCCTGCGTGCCCTACGTGGCGCCGCTGTACGGCACGCCGCTCGCGCATCCGGGCCAGCTGGCCGGCCTCGAACTGCTGGCCTGGCTCGGTGTGTGGTCCGTGTTCAAGCGCCCCGCTTATTTCCACTGGCTGCTGCTGCCCGCCTTCCTCGGCCTGCCCATCGAGCTTTATTTATATGCGTTCTATGGCCAGGGCATTTCCACACACCACCTCGGCATCATCGCGGAGACGAGCCCGGCCGAGGCGATGGAATTCCTCGGCAACAAGGTCTGGGTGCTGATCGGCGTGTTCATCGGCGTGCTCACGTGGTTCGTCACGAGCTGGATCGCGGCCTGGCGCACGCGCGACCTCGACTGGGCCGACGTCTCGCGGCCCGTCGTCCTGGCGGTGCTGGCGCTCGTGGCCGCCGTGTTCGGCTACGGCCTCAAATACGGCGTCGCCCCGCCGCAGGTGGGCACGGCGGCCCCGGCCGCAGCCAGCGTGCGGCTGGTCAAGGCGCAGTCCGTGCCGTCCGACAGCGTCGAGGCCGCCAGCGAAGAGACCGCCCCGCCGCATCCATCCAGCATCCCCCGTCCCGCCGCGCTGCCGCCGCTGGCGCACTGGATGCAACTGCCGTTCGACCTGGACACGTTCGCCCATTCCTGGCCGTTCGGACTGGCCGCGCGCGGCGTCGATTTTTACAAGGAGCGCGTCTATCTGGCGGACCTCAACCGGAAAAGCGCCAATTTCCACTTCCACGCCCACCTGGCCGAGCCGAACGACACGCCGCAGATCGTCGTGATGGTGATCGGCGAATCGTCGCGCTACGACCGCTGGAGCATCAACGGCTATGACCGCGACACGAATCCGCTGCTGTCGCAGGAAGCCAACCTCGTCCCGCTGCGCGACGTGATCACGTCGGTGTCCGCCACGCGGCTGTCGGTACCCGTCATCATCTCGCGCAAGCCGGCCACGCAAAGCCTCAAGGACGGGTTCTCGGAAAAATCCTTCCTGACCGCCTTCAAGGAAGCGGGCTATAAAACGTTCTGGCTGTCGAACCAGATCTCGTTCGGCAAGTTCGACACGCCCGTCTCCGTGTTCGCCAAGGAAGCGGACGTCATCGAGTTCCTGAACCTGGGCGGCTTCACGGACAATTCGAATTACGACGAGGTGCTGTTCGGTCCGCTGAAACACGCCGTGGCCGACCCGGCGCCGAAAAAACTGATCGTGCTGCACACCCTGGGCAGCCACTGGAACTACAGCCACCGCTATCCGAAGCAGTTCGACAAATGGCTGCCGTCGCTGTTCGGGGTCGACAAGCCGGCGTACACGGACATCCGGATCAAGCAGCAGCTGAACAACAGCTACGACAGCTCGATCCTGTACACGGACTGGTTCCTCGACCATGTCATCGACACGCTGAAGGACGCCAACCAGCCGGCCGCCATGGTGTACGTGGCCGACCACGGCCAGACCCTGTACGACGGCAGCTGCCGCCTCGCCTTCCACGGCCACAACACGCAATACGAATTCCACGTCCCCGCGTTCGCCTGGTATTCCGACGCGTACGCGGAACGCTTCCCGGACAAGGTCACGCAACTGCGCCGCCACCGCAAGGCGAAGCTGGCGACGGAAAACATGTTCCACACGCTGCTCGACCTGGGCGACGTGCGCTACCCGGACGAACATCTGGACTGGAGCTTCGTGAACGCCGCGTTCAAGCAGCACAAGCGCTACGTCGACAGCTACGGCTGGACCGACTACGACAACGCCACCATCAAGGGCGATTGCCACGAAGTGATCGCGAAGGGCAAGCCGCGGCCGGCCGCCTCCCCGGGGGTCCGCGCCGTTTTTTGAGCAATTTCCCAAAATCGGGCTCTGACCCCGGCCATGCTCCCAGACTACGGCGCCAGCAGGTTGGCCTCCGCGTCGCTGCGGCGCTGCCGCGCCAGCCAGCCGGCCACCTGTTCGGCCTTGCGCTGGACGGCGGCGTCGAAACCATGGTCGGCCAGCAGCGCCACACCGTTCGTGCGTCCCAGGACGCCTGGTTCCATCGCCAACCCGTCGGCGCCGCGCACGATGCGCCACGGCGCCAGCGCATGCGCCAGCAGGGCGCCCAGCACGAGGTTGTGCGACGAGACGACCACCAGCGCGTGCCGGGCCAGTTCGTCGACGACGGCCGTCGCGGCCGATACGGATTCCTCGTGGTTCGTACCGCGGAAGATTTCGTCGACGAGGCAGACGACGGGTTGCTCCCCGCGTGCGCGTGCGAGCAGCGACCGCGCGCGCGCCAGCTCGGCGACATATAAACTCTGGCCGCCGAGCAGCGAATCCTCGTTCTGCATGCTGGCGACCACCGGCAGCGCCGGCAGGCTGGCGCTGCGCGCATAACAAAAGCCGAACGCGCGCGCGACCACGAGGTTCAAGCCGAGCATGCGCAGGAACGTGCTCTTGCCGACGCCGTTCTGGCCCGACAGGAACGCGCCCTTGCCGTCCAGCGCCACCGACAAGCCCCGTGCCTCGTCGAGCAGCGGATGCGCCCCGCCCTCGATCGCCAGCGTGCGCGGGCCCGTGCGCGTGCGCGTGGCCCAGCACCAGCCCTGGCGATCGCGCAGATGGCGGGCCAGCGCCACGTCGGCTTCCAGCCCGGCGCACAGCCGGTAGCATTCGCGCAGAAAATCGCGCTGGCCGAACACGAGATCGAGCGTGCGGTAGTAATGGCGCACGTCGGCCGCCGCGAACCAGTCCGCGTAGTCGCGCGCGACGGCGATGCCGGGCACGCCGGATGCGGCCTGCAGCGAGCGGTCGAGCGATCGGCTCAGGCGCCCGGCCGGCGCGCCGCGGCCCGTGAACGGGGCGGCCTGCGCGCTGCCGCTGCCGTCCAGCAGCGAGCAGGCGCGCAGCAGCATCTGCAGCGCGCGCAGCGTGCGTGTCCAGCGGCCGATGCGGTCCTGGTAGCGCATGTGCACCATCACCAGAAAATACATCGCGACGCCGACGCCGAGCCAGCCCAAGGGCGACACGAGGAGCGCGGCCGCGATCGATGCCGCCAGCAATACGGGCAGCCAGAACAGCCTGCCGACCCAGTCCGGCCGGACCGGCTGCGCGTCCGCGAACAGCAGCGTGGCCACGTCGACGTCCGCTTGGCGCAGGCAGGCCAGTGCGCGCCGCAGGGCGTCCAGCTGCGCGGGATCGTCCAGCAGCGCCTCGATGCGGGCACGCCGCGCCGCCACTGCCTCGTCATCCGCGCCGCCGCGCAAATCGCGGTCCAGCACCTGGCGCCCGAAGATGCTCGTGCCGGGCGCCAGCGTCTCCGCATAATGCGGCAGCAGCAGGTCGCGCCAGGTCGCGTCGTCGATGGCATCCGCGGCATCGGGCGGCACGGCCGCGTGCAAGGCCGCCACCTCGTCCGGCGTGAACGGCTGGTCGCCCGGGTCGGATTCGGACGGCGTCATGAGCCGGACGCCGCGCGATGCCAGGGAACGCAATTTGTCGAACAAACGAAACAAGAAAGGGGGCATACACGACTTTCCACGGCGGCGCCGGATTATTGTAAATAAGGAACTATGGCCGCTTCCCAGAATATCAAGAGCGTCCGCACTGTCCGGCCAAGCCGCGCGCGGACA
This sequence comes from Massilia luteola, assembly GCF_034420155.1. Taxonomy (NCBI): domain Bacteria; kingdom Pseudomonadati; phylum Pseudomonadota; class Betaproteobacteria; order Burkholderiales; family Oxalobacteraceae; genus Massilia; species Massilia luteola. Next base: position 56,063 of record NZ_JAXOFN010000039.1, on the reverse strand, counting down.
ACCGCGGACGCAACCATATCCGGCGGCCATCCAATGAAATCAAAGGGTTAACGTCTGGCATGGATCGTGCAAACACAGGCACTGTCCACAACCCGTGTCCACATCATGATCCGCGATACATCACAACAAGACGCCACCATCGCTCCGCCGCCAGGTTACAAGCTGAAGCGCCGCGCGCTCTGGGTCGGCAGCGCCGTCATCGTGGCCGCCCTGTGCGCCGGCCTCGTGTCCACCTGGCGCGGCAGCGAGGCGTCCGTCAGCGCAGCGCGCCTGCGCATCGCCGAGGTCACGCGCGGCACGCTCGTGCGCGACGCGTCCGTCAACGGCCGCGTCGTCGCCGCCGTCAGCCCGACGCTGTACGCCAAGGCGCCGTCCACCGTCAACCTGAAGGTCGCCGCCGGCGACACGGTCAAGAAAGGGCAGGTGCTGGCCGTGCTGGAATCGCCCGACCTGGCGGACGTGCTGAAACGCGAGACGTCCGCCTACGAGGGCCTGAAGGCCGAGGTGGCGCGCCAGCATATCCTGTCGCGCAAGCAGAAGCTGCTGGCGCAGAAGGACGCGGACACCGCCGAGATCGACCGCCTGTCCGCCCAGCGCACGCTGGAACGCTACGACAGCGTCGGCCAGCTGGGCGTCATCGCCAAGATCGATTACCAGAAGGCGAAGGACGCGCTGCAGTCGGCCCAGATCCGCGCCAGGCACGCGGCCGAGGCGTCCGTGCTGGAAGGCGAGGACGTCGCGCTCGCGCTCAAGACGAAGGTCAATGAACTGGAACGGGCGCGCCTGTCGATGGAAGAAGCGCAGCGCCGCGTCGACGAACTGACGGTGCGCGCGCCCGTCGACGGCTTCATCGGCACCTTGAACGTGCAGGACCGCATGGTCGTCGCCGCCAACGCGCCACTGATGACGCTCGTCGATCTGTCCAAGCTCGAAGTCGAGGTCGAGGTGCCGGAGACGTATGCGGCCGACCTGGGACTGGGCATGAACGCCGAGGTCACCCTGCCCTCCGGCACCGCGACGGGCAAGCTGTCGGCGCTGTCGCCGGAGGTCGTCAAGAGCATGGTGCTGGCGCGCGTGCGCTTCGACGGCGCGCAGCCCAAGGGCCTGCGCCAGAGCCAGCGCGTGACGGCGCGCCTGCTCATCGAGGAAAAGCCGAACGTGCTGATGGTGGCGCGCGGCCCGTTCGTCGAAAGCGAGGGCGGACGCTATGCCTACGTCGTGCGCGACGGGATCGCCACGCGCACGCCGATCCGCATGGGCGCCACGAGCCTCTCGGCCGTCGAAATCCTCTCCGGCCTGAAACAGGGCGACAAGGTCGTCGTCGCCGGCACCGACGCGTTCAACAACGCACAACGCATCTCGATCAATCAATAACGAATCCAAAGGACCCGCCATGCTGCGCATGACCAATCTCTCCAAGGTATATCGCACCCACATGATCGAGACGCACGCGCTGCGCGGCTTCGAGATCGAAGTCAAGGAAGGCGAATTCGTCACCGTCACCGGCCCGTCCGGCTCGGGCAAGACGAGCTTCCTCAACATCGCCGGCCTGCTCGAGGAATTCACGGCGGGCGAATACATCCTCGACGGCGTCAACGTGAAGGGCCTGGACGACAACGCCCGCTCGCGCCTGCGCAACGAAAAGCTGGGCTTCATCTTCCAGGGCTTTAACCTGATCCCCGACCTGAACCTGTTCGACAACGTCGACGTCCCGCTGCGCTACCGCGGCTTCAACACGAGCGAGCGCAAGAGGCGCATCGAGGACGCGCTGGCCAAGGTCGGCCTGGCCTCGCGCATGAAGCATTATCCGGCCGAGCTGTCCGGCGGCCAGCAGCAGCGCGTGGCCATCGCGCGCGCGCTGGCCGGTTCGCCCAAGCTGCTGCTGGCGGACGAACCGACCGGCAACCTCGATACACAGATGGCGCGCGGCGTGATGGAACTGCTGGAAGAAATCAACGCGGCCGGCACGACGATCCTGATGGTCACGCACGACCCGGAACTGGCCGTGCGCACCACGCGCAACGTGCACATCATCGACGGCCAGGTGTCGGACCTCGTGCGCCGCGGCCCGACGCTCGTCGACAGCCAGGCCACCGCCACCACCGCATAAGGAGCGCACCATGTTCGGCTATTACTTCAGGCTTGGCGTGCGCAGCCTGCGCCGCAACCCTGCCCTCACCGCGCTGATGATCCTCACGTTGGCCGTCGGCGTCGCGGCCAGCGTGTCCACGCTGACGATCCTGCACATGATGTCGAGCGACCCGATCCCGCAAAAGAGCAGCCGCCTGTTCGTGCCGCTGCTCGACCCGGGCAATCCCGAGGACTACGCGCCGGGCGACGAGCCGCAAGACATCCAGATCACGTACCAGGACGCGCAGAACATGCTGAAAAGCGGCCAGGGCGTGCGCCGCACGGCGCTGTATGGCCTGCAGGCGCCGGTGCAGCCGCCGCGCACCGACATCTCGCCGTTCAACATGACGGGCCTCGCGCCCACGCGCGACTTCTTCGCCATGCTCGACGTCCCGTTCATCAACGGCCAGGCCTGGACGGAACAGGACGATGCGCGCGGCGCCGACGTCGTCGTGCTCGGCCGCGACATCGCCGAAAAACTGTACGGCAGCGCCGATCCGGTGGGCAAGCGCCTCACCTTGCTGGGCGCGCCGTTCACCGTGGTGGGCGTGACCGACAAGTGGATGGCGCTGCCGCGCTTCTACCGCCTGGCCGGCGGCGTGCGCTACGGCGAGGGCGAGGAATTCTTCATCCCGCTCGCCACCGCCATCCGCCACGAGGTCACGCACAACGGCAATATGAGCTGCTCGAGCAATTCGGGCGCCGGCTTCGCCGCCCGCCTGACGTCCGAATGCACGTGGATCACGGCGTGGTTCGAGACGGCGGCGGCAAGCGACCGCGCCGACCTGCAGACGTGGCTCGACAACTACGCGGCCGAGCAGCGCAAGCTGGGGCGCCTGAAGCGCAACGCGCCGAACCGCCTGTTCAACGTGCCGGAATGGCTGGAGTACACGAAGGTCGTCGGCAAGGACAGCAAGCTGCAGACCTGGCTCGCATTCGGCTTCCTCGTGCTGTGCCTCGTGAACACGGTCGGCCTGCTGCTGGCGAAGTTCTCCGTGCGCGCCTCCGAGATCGGCGTGCGGCGCGCGCTGGGCGCCTCGCGCGGCGAGATCTTCCGCCAGTTCCTCATCGAGACGAGCGTCGTGGGCCTCGTCGGCGGCCTGCTCGGGCTCGTGCTGGCCTTCGGCGCGCTGGGCCTCATCGCCATGCAGGGCAAGCAGACGGCCGCCGTGGCGCACATGGATTGGCAGATGCTGATCCTGACATTCCTGATGTCGGTCGGCGCCGCCATCCTCGCCGGCCTGCTGCCGACCTGGCGCGCCTGCCAGGTCACGCCGGCCATCCAGCTCAAATCGCAGTAAGGAAAACCGCCATGGAAATCCGTCCCATCCTGTCCGCGCTGTTGCGCAACAAGACCGGCCCGATCCTCGTCGCGCTGCAGGTCGCCCTGAGCCTGGCGATCCTGTCCAACGCCGCCCACATCGTCAACGAACGCCGGGCCGTCGCCGCACGCCCGTCCGGCCTGGTCGACGAACATTCGACGTTCTACATCACGGTGCGCACCCTGTCGAACGACACGCCCGAGCAGCAGCTGGCCGCCATCAAGCGCCAGACCGCGCTGCTGCGCGCCGTGCCCGGCGTGGCCTCGGCCGCCCACACGACCCAGATGCCCATGGGACGCAGCGGCAGCAACACGAGCGTGGCCGTCGACCGCCGCCAGACCCACGCCAGCGCCATCGCGTCGACCTATTTTTCGGGCGACTCGCTCGTCAAGACTTATGGCCTGAAGCTGGTCGAAGGCCGCGACTTCCTGCCCGCGGAACTCGTCGACGTCAACCAGGACACGAGCACCCAGGCGCCGCCGCAGGTCATCGTCACCAGGGCGCTGGCCGAGAAGATGTGGCCGGGCCAGTCGGCGGTCGGCAAGACGATGTTCTTCGGCACCGGCACCGATGCCCAGCCGGCGCAGGTGGTGGGCGTCGTCGAGACGCTGATGAGCACCCAGGCCGAAGTCGGCGAATCGGGCATGTATTCCGTCATCAGCCCGGCGCGCCTGTACGGCGGCGGACCGGTCGAGCTGTTTGCGATCCGCACCGAGCCGGGCCAGCGCGACCGCGTGATGAAGGAAGTCGACGACGCCCTGCGCAAGTCGTCGGCCACGCCGATGATCACGAGGATGAAGACGTCCGACGAAGACCGCAAGGACCGCTACCGCGCCGACGTCGCGCTGCAGTGGATGCTGATCACGGTGGGCGTGCTGCTGCTGTTGATCACCGCGAGCGGCATCGTCGGCATGGCCAGCCTGTGGGTCACGCAGCGCCGCAAGCAGATCGGCGTGCGCCGCGCGCTGGGCGCGAAGAAGACCGACATCCTGCGCTACTTCATCATGGAGAATTTCATGATCACGAGCGCCGGCGTGTTCGGCGGCGTGGCGCTGGGACTCGCGTTGAACCAGCTCCTCGTCAGCAAGCTGGAGATGGCGCGCCTGCCGGCCGGCTACCTCGTGTCCGGCGCCCTCGGCTTCTGGCTGCTGGGCGTGCTGGCGGCCTACGGCCCGGCGTGGCGCGCGGCCGGCATTTCGCCGGCGACGGCCACCCGCAGCGTCTGACCCGGCAGTGATATGCTAGCGGGCATGCCTACCGTATTGATCATCGATGACAACGCCGCCGTCGGCATCGCGCTCGACGTCCTGTTCTCGCTGCACGACATCGCCGCGCTGCGTGCCGCCTCGCCCGAGGAGGGCCTGGCCATTCTCGCGCGCGAGCCGGTCGACCTGGTCATCCAGGACATGAACTTCACGGCCGACACCACGTCGGGCGAGGAAGGCGTGGCGCTGTTCCGGGAGATCCGCGCGCGGCATCCGGACCTGCCCGTGATCCTGCTGACGGCGTGGACGCACCTGGACGCGGCCGTCGACCTGATCAAGGCGGGCGCCGCCGACTATCTGTCGAAGCCGTGGAACGACGACCGCCTGCTGGCGACCGTGACCAACCTGATCGAACTGGGGCAGGCCAACCGCGCCCTGGGCCAGCGCCTGCAGCGCGAACGCCGCGCGCGGCGCGAACTGGAACAGAACTTCGACCTGCGCGGCCTGGTGTGGGCCGACCCGGCCACCGAACGCGTGCTGAGCCTCGCCTGCCAGGTGGCGCGCGCCGACGTGCCGATCCTGATCACGGGGCCGAACGGCACCGGCAAGGAACGCATCGCCGAAATCATCCAGGCGAATTCGATGGTCCGCGACGGCCCGTTCGTCGTGCTGAACTGCGGCGCCCTGCCCTCCGAACTGATCGAAGCGGAACTGTTCGGCGCCGACGCGGGCGCGTACACGGGCGCGTCGAAGGCGCGCGAGGGCAAGTTCGAGGCGGCCGACGGCGGCACGCTGTTCCTCGACGAAATCGGCAACCTGCCCCTGGCCGGGCAGATGAAACTCCTGCGCGTGCTGGAGACCGGCCGCTTCGAGCGCCTCGGTTCCAACCGCGAGCGCCAGGTGCAGGTGCGCGTGATCAGCGCGACGAACGCCGACCTGGGCGCGATGATCCGCGCCGGCACCTTCCGCGAAGACCTGTATTACCGCCTGAACGTCATCGAACTGAAGCTGCCGGCGCTGGCCGCGCGCCCCGGCGACATCCTGCCGCTGGCGCACGGCTTTCGCGCACGCGGCAAGACCTTGCACCCGGGCGCGGAAGCGGCGCTGCTGGCCCACGCCTGGCCGGGCAATGTGCGCGAGCTGAAGAACGTGATGGCGCGCGCGAACCTGCTGGCCCAGGGCGACGTGATCAAGGCGGCCGACCTCGGCCTGCCGCTGCCGGCGGGCGGCATGCCCGATGCGGAGCCGGACCGCGACGCCATCATCCAGGCGCTGGCGCGCGCCGGCGGCGTGATCGCGCAGGCGGCCGCCGAACTCGGGCTGTCGCGCCAGGCGCTGTACCGGCGCATGGAGCGGCTGGGTATCGCACGCGCTGCATGAAATTCCGGCTGTCCCTCGTCACGCGCTGGTCGGCCCTCGTCGCCACCTTGCTGGCGGTCGGGATCCTGATCGCGCTGGCGCTCGACCACCTGCTGCCGGGCCGGCCGCTGGCCGTGCTGGGCATCTGCCTGCTGTGCGTCGTGCCCATTTCGATCATCACCCTGCGCTCGCAGATTCAACCGATCCTGTCGCTGTTCCGCGCCCTCGAAGGGACCGTGGCCAGCTACCGCGACGGCGATTTTTCGTTCAGCCTGCACTGGCCGCAGAACGACGAACTGTCGGACCTCATCGCCGCCCACAACGCGCTCGGCGAAGTCCTGCGCGAGCAGCGCCTCGGCCTCGTGCAGCGCGAACTGCTGCTCGACACGATGGTGCAGAACACGCCCGTCGCCATGCTGCTCGTGACGGAACCGCCCGGCGCGCCCGAGCGCAACGCGCGCGTGATCGTCTACGCCAACGTGGCCGCGCGCCAGCTGCTGTTCGCGGGCCACAAGCTGGAGGGCCACGCGCTGCACGACGTGCTGGCGCAGACGCCGGCGCTCGTCGAAGCGCTGGCGCGCGGCGGCGACGGCCTGTTCACGGCCGGCGCCGGCGAAGAGGAAGAGGTGTACCACCTGGCGCGCCGCAACTTCAGCCTGAACGGGCGGCGCCACGAACTGCTGCTGCTGCGCCAGTTGACGGCCGAACTGCGGCGCCAGGAAGTGCAGACCTGGAAAAAAGTCATCCGCGTCATCAGCCACGAATTGAACAATTCGCTGGCCCCGCTCGCGTCGCTCGCCCACTCCGGCACGGAGCTGGTGCGGCGCGGCCAGACCGAGCGCCTGCCGCAGATCCTGCAGACCATCGGCGAGCGCACGCGCCACCTGGAGAGTTTCATTCTCGGCTACGCCCGTTTCGCCAAGCTGCCGGCGCCCCGCCTCGACACCATTCCCTGGGCCGACGTCGTCGCCGGGCTGGCGGAGCAGGTGGAGTTCCGGACCAAGGGAGACCTGCCCGAAGCGCCGGCCCGCATCGACCGCGCGCAGATGGAGCAGGCCCTGCTCAACCTCCTCAAGAATGCCCACGAATCCGGCTCGCGCCCGGACGACGTCGAACTGCATGTGCGCCGGGTGCAGGAGGTCGTGCGCATCGACGTGCTCGATCGCGGCACGGGCATGAACGACGCCGTGCTGACGAACGCCCTGGTCCCGTTCTACTCCACGAAGCGCAGCGGCACGGGCCTGGGCCTGGCGCTGGCGCGCGAAATCGCCGAGGCCCACGGCGGCCGCATCACCCTCGGCAACCGCGACGGCGGCGGCCTGGCCGTCACCCTGATCCTCCCCGCCTGAAGTCGACCCTTCGGGGTCAGAGCCCGGTTTTGGGCAATTTCCCGTCGAAGCGCACGATCGTGCGATACTTCCGGTTTCGTCGACTTTGGAGCATTCGAAGGATGATGCGACTTCCCTTGTTTTGCATGACCGCGCTGGCGCTGGCCGGCTGCGTTCAGTCTCCGGCCACGCGCACGGCCGCCGCGCAGCCGCAGCCGCCGCAACAGCAGCTGCCGGGCCAGGACTGCGCGCCCCCCGTCTACCCGCCCGCAGCGCTGCAGGCGCGCATGAGCGGCGTGTCGATGATGGCCTTCCTCGTCGGCAGCGACGGCACCGTGCGCGAATCGCGCCTGCTCAAGTCGAGCGGTTACGCCATCCTCGACCAGGCCGCCGAAGCCGCGCTCCGGCTGTGCCGCTTCAAGCCCGCGCTGAAGAACGGCCACACGGTCGCGGCGTGGCAACCCGTCCAATACGCCTGGTCGCTGCCGTAATGTCGAACGCCAGGGATCCCCGCTTTTCCCGGCCCGGCCACCCGCCGGCCACCATCACCGAGTTCGAGGGCGTGCGCTCGCTGCACCTCGGCACCTCGTGGGTGCAGGGCGCGATGCGCCTGGCGCGGCCGGATGCGATCGAGCTCGAATACGTGCAGATGATGATGATGTGGATGCTGTTCCTGCCGGAACCGCGCCGCATCGTGCAGCTGGGCCTCGGCAGCGCCGCGCTGACGAAGTTCTGCCACCAGCGCTTTGCGCAGGCGCGCGTGACGGCCGTCGAGTTGAATCCGAACGTGATCGCCATCTGCCGCGAGCATTTCGGCCTGCCGCCCGACGGCGACCGCCTGGACGTGCGCGAGATGGACGCCCTCGACTTCGTGCTGGACCCGGCCAACCACGGCACGGTCGACGTGCTGCAGGTCGACCTGTACGACGAGGAAGCGCGCGGCCCAGTGCTCGACACGCCCGAGTTCTACGCGGCCTGCGCCGCCTGCCTCAAGACCGGGGGCATCATGACCGCCAACGTGTTCGGCGACTTTTCCAGCTACGACAAGAACCTGGAGGCGATGGAGGACGCGTTCGACGCCGTCGTCTGGCTGCCCGAGGTCCACGACGCCAACATCGTCGTCGTCGCCTTCAAGGACGCGCCGCAGATCGATTTCTCCGTGCTGTACGAGCGCGCGGGCGACATCAAGCGGCGCTACAACCTGCCGGCCAAGAACTGGGTCAACGGGTTGAAGGAGTGGATGCGCGATCACCAGGACTGACCGGTTCCGCCGGCGCCTGCATCGCCTCCTGCCACCACGCGCCGCCCTCCTGCGGCTGCAGCAGCGACAGGCGTTCGCCCATCAGCGGCGTCGCCACCTGCACGCCGGCCGCGCGCGCGAGGCCGCGGATACGCTCGAACGGTTCGTACCACGGATGCAGCGCGAGGTCGAAGGTGCCGTTATGGACCGGCACCATCCAGCGCCCGCGCAGGTCGAGGTGGGCCTGCAGCGTCTGTTCCGGATGCATGTGCACCTCCGGCCACATCGTGTTGTACGCGCCGTTCTCGAGGAACGTCACGTCGAACGGGCCGAAACGCTCGCCGATGGTCCTGAAATCGTCGTGATAGCCGGTGTCGCCACTGAAGAACAGGCGCAGGCCGCCCGCCTCGATCACCCACGACACCCACAACGTGCGGTCGCCGTCGCGCAGGCCCCGGCCCGAGAAATGCCGCGACGGCGCGGCCGTCAGGCGCATGCCGTCGACTTCCGTCGTCTGCCACCAGTCGAGCTGGCGCACCTTGGCCCGGTCGGCGCCCCAGCCGACGATGCGGTCGCCCACGCCGAGCGGCGCGACGAACAGATCGGTCCTGGGTATCAGGCGCATGATGCTGGCGTGGTCCAGGTGGTCGTAATGGTCGTGCGACAGGATCACGCCGGCGAGCCGCGGCAGCGCCTCGATGCCGATGGGCGGCGCGTGGAAGCGCTTCGGCCCCGCCCACTGCACCGGCGCCGCGCGCTCGGAAAACACGGGGTCCGTGAGCCAGTAGCGGCCATCCAGCTTGAACAGCATGGTCGAATGGCCCAGGCGCCACAGGCTCGCGTCGGGCGCGGACTCGATGTCGGCCGTCGTCAACGTACGTACGGGCAGCGCCTGGCCAGGCACCGTCGTCTTCGGCTTCGCCGTGGCGAGCTTCCAGATCAGGGACAGGATCTCGCCGATGCCCTGCCGGCGGCGCGGCACGACGTTGCGAAAACGGCCATCGGGGAGGCGGGGCGCGGCGGCGGCAGGAAGTTCGGACATGGCGGCGGCGGTTCGCTCGGACAATGAACGATCATCGCACGTTCCGGACAATCATGCCGACGTGGCGGATTTACCGATCCGTCGCAACCAAAACGTCGCCCCGGCGCAGGCCCGGTTTATTTGCGTTACGACGGCGCCGCCCGCCACGTCGCTCGCGCGGAAGCGGCGCGACGGGGCCGCGGATTTGGCTGCGTTGCGGCGGTTCGCGGTGTCCGCGGCCGTCCGGCCAGTGTCCGCGCCCCGTGACCGGACACGACATATATGCATGTACAACATTACGGAATGATTACGCGTGACATTTCGTGCATTTTTACAGTTACTCACCGTGTATATTGCGACGGCAACGCTTGCATGTCACATTTCGCATACCGGAACAGGGAATCCATGAAGATCGTCCGCCTCGCCGCGGCCGCCGCGATCGCGCTGGCCAGCTGCACGCTCCACGCCCAGGAAATCAGCCAGGCCACCGCCCCGCCGACCGCCGCGCCGTCCGTGTCTCCCACCGTCGAGAACTCGGTGGTCAAGATCTTCAGCACGCTGCGCCGTCCGGACCCGTTCAAGCCCTGGACCAAGGCCACGCCGCAGGACATCACGGGATCCGGCGTCGTCATCGAGGGCAAGCGCATCCTGACCAACGCCCACGTGGTCGGCTACGCGAGCCAGGTGCAGGTGCAAGCGAGCCAGGACGGCGACAAGGTCGGCGCCACCGTCGTCGCGATCGCGCGCGGCATGGACCTGGCCCTGCTGAAGCTGGACGACGAATCGTTCTTCGACAAGCATCATCCGGTCAAGCGCTCGAGCGTGCTGCCGGACGTGCGCGAGGCCGTGATGGCGTACGGCTACCCGCTCGGCGGCACGTCGCTGTCCGTCACCAAGGGCATCGTCTCGCGCGTCGAATTCGTCCACTACGGGTACGGCAGCGCGGGCCTGCGCGTGCAGATCGACGCGCCGATCAACCCCGGCAACAGCGGCGGCCCCGTGATCGACGGCGACAAGATGATCGGCCTCGCGTTCTCGGTGGCGACGAATGCCCAGAACATCGGCTACGTGATCCCGAACGAGGAAGTGGAACTGTTCCTGCGCGACGTGGCCGACGGCCGCTACGACGGCAAGCCGCTGCTGCTGGACGACGTCCAGACCCTGGAAAATCCGGTCCTGCGCCAGTACCTCAAGCTCGACAGGTCGGTCGACGGCATCGTCGTGCACCGCCCCTACCGCGGCGATGCCGCGTATCCGCTGAAGGAATGGGACGTCATCACGCGCATCGGCGACTATCCAATCGACGACCAGGGCATGGTCAAGCTGGGCCCGAACCTGCGCGTGCGCTTCCAGTATCGCGTGCAGCAGGTCGCGAAGGACGGCAAGGCGCCGCTGACCATCATCCGCGACGGCAAGACGATGCAGGTGCAAGTGCCCGTCGGCGGCCCGCGGCCCCTCCTGATCCCGCCGCTGCAAGGCAGCTACCCGTCGTACTTCGTGTACGGCCCGATCGTGTTCTCGCGCGCCACGGCCGAATACCTCTCCTTCCTCAACGCCAACGTCCAGCTGCAGAACGCGTACGGCTTCAACGCCAGCCCGCTCGTCACGCGCCGCGGCGACGAGCCGGACGCGCAACACGAGGAACTCGTCGTCGTCAGCTCGCCGTTCTTCCCGCACAAGGTCGTCGCCGGCTACAGCAACCGGTTCGGCTCCGTCGTCGACTCGGTCAACGGCGTGCCCGTGCGCAGCCTGCGCCACCTGGTTGCCCTGCTGCGCGACCTCAAGGACGACCTGGTCGTGCTGCGCTTCGACCAGCGCGTCGGCGAGACGATGGTCGTGCCGCGCAAGGCGATGGTCGAGGCGACCGAGGGCATCCTGCAGGACAACGGCATCCGTTCGCAGGGCTCGCCCGACATGATGGCCGTCTGGAACGGCAAGAAGATCTGATGGGGCGCGCGACTTCCTGGCGCCGCGCGGTCGGCGCGGTCGTGATGGTGGCCTGCGTGCCGGCCCTGTGTTTCGGCGCGGGCGCGGCGCCCCTGCCCACGCCGGCCCAGCTGGCGGCGCTGGCCTTCCCCGGCTGGAGCGACAGCGCGGCCGGGCGCGTGCACAGCGCCACGCTGCCGCCCCTTCCCGGCATGGCGCATGGCATCTACGCCGGCTGGAACACGGGCACGAACCGGGTGCTCGTCGAACCGAAGCTGGTGCTGCGCACCGACGCCACGCACGTGACGCTCGTCGCGGGCCTCGTGCCGGCCGGCGACGACGACCGCTCCGCCGCCGTCCATGCGACGCCGATGGCGCTGGCGGCCTACCAGTTCGAGCAGCGCCGCGGCACCTGGGGCGTGAGCGGACGCCAGGGCATCTTCGCGCTGCGCGGTTTTTCCGGCGCCGCCGCGATGCGCGAAGTCGCGCTGGCCGCGCGGCACCCGGCCGTGGCCGTCGAATACGGCAGCTGCTGGCAGGGCTATTGCGGCACCTGGCTCGCCGTGTATGAAGTGGGCCGCGACATGATCCGGCGCGAACCCGCCGTGGAACTGGCGCTGTCCGGCATCAACACCGACAGCGCGGCGGATTGCCAGCGCCGCCTGGCGCCGCTCATCAAGCCGCACGCCCAGGATCCGGCCGCGCACGGCGATGGCGGCGGCCCGGAGCCGCACGACTGCTACGCGATCGAGGGCAGCTGGTCGATCGACGCCACGCACGACCAGCCGGGAGACCTGACCGTCCACTACCAGGGCGCGATCAGCCGCGCCGAGGCGTTCGCCGGGCCGCCGGCCGCGATCGACCAGCGCCAGGTGCTCCGCTACGGCAACGGCAAGTACCGCGCGATTTCCGGGTTCTCGCCGGTGCCGGCGATCTGACGTGCGGCTTTACATCTGACCCGCGGCTTTCATACCGTCGCCCCTGCGAAGGCAGGGCCCCAAGTTTTTGCGCGGCCACGCACGCGAAATCAGGTTCCCGCCTGCGCGGAACCGACGGATCAAGGGGATTTTTTCTTCACGGGCGTGAAGTTCAGATCCTGGAAGTCGTAGCTGAAGTCCGTCTCGGTGGACACCGGCTGCATCTTCATGCGCTCGATGCTGCCGTCCGGGTTCAGCGCGAACGTCACGTAGGCGTCCGCGTTGAAGTTGCGCTCCTTCCAGCGCACGATGAACGTATCGTGCTGGTAGTGTTCCAGCTCGCCCGTGAGGTCGGGCGTGCGCGACAGCGTCAACACCTGCTTGCCGCCGACGTGCCTGATCGTCGCGATGCCGTACCACGGGTCCTGGTAGTCGCCGTCGTACGCCGTGCGCGCCAGCGACGGTTGCGATTTCGCCGCGCGCGCCGCGCCGGCCGTGGCGAGGCGCGCCAGTTCCTTCGCGTGCTTCTCGTCCTCGACGGCCTTGACGGCGCCGATCCAGTCGGTGCCGGCGGCCGGGTTCAGCATGCGGTCGAGCAGCTGGTACTGCAGCGCGTTCAGCGCGCCGCCGCTTTCGGCATTGGTCAGGATCGCGATGCCGACCTTCGCTTCCGGCACCAGCAGCACCTTCGAATAAAAGCCCTGCAGCGCGCCGCTGTGCATGGCGAGGAGCCGCCCCTGCCAGTCACGCAGCTGGAAGCCGAGACCGTAGGCCAGGAAGTTCGGGCGGGTGCCGGCCAGCCGGGGATCGGGCTCGCTGATGCGCATCGGCGTCTGCGCCGTCCACATCTCGCGCGCCTGCTTCGCGCTGAACAGGCGCACTTCCTTGCCGTCGGCGCCCGTCCCGACGCGGCCGCCGGCCAGCAACACGTTCATCCAGCGCGCGATGTCCTCGGCATTCGTGTTGATGCCGACGGCGCCCACGGCGTTCGGCACCGGCATCGCCTTCACGGCCGCTATCCTGTCGTTGATCTTGCTGTGCGCATTCGCCACGTCCGGATTGCCCGCGTTTTCGAGGAGGCTCGTCGTCGTCGACGCCATGCCCACCGGGGCGAGGATGCGTTCGTGGATCGTCTCGCCCCACGTCTTGCCCGACTTGCTTGCGACGATCTTGCCGGCCACGATGTACAGCAGGTTGTCGTACGCATAGCTGCTGCGGAAGCTCGTGGCCGGGCGGATGTAGCGCAGCTTGTGGATGATCTCGTCGGTCGAGAAATTCGTCGTCGGCCACCACAGCAGGTCGCCCGCGCCGAGACCCAGGCCGCTGCGGTGCGTGAGCAGGTCGCGCACCGTCATCTCGTGCGTGACGTACGCGTCGTACATCTGGAAGTCCGGCAGGTGCTTCGTGACCGGATCGTCCCACGCCAGCTTGCCTTCGTCGACGAGCATCGCCAGCGCGGCCGCCGTGAACGCCTTGGAGTTCGACGCGATCTCGAACAGTGTCTTGCCGTCGACCTTGCCGGGGGCGCCCAGCTTGCGCACGCCGAAGCCTTGCGTGGCCACGACCTTGCCGTCCTTGACGACGGCGATCGCGATGCCGGGCACGTCGAACAGTTTCATCGTGCGTTCGACGTCGTCGGCCAGGTGGGCGTTCAGGACGGCGGCGGCGTCGAACGCGGCGGCGGCGGAAGCGGAAACGGGGGATGCGGCGGGGACGGCGGGCGCCTGCGCCAGGGCGGCGCCGGAGAAAGCGAGCAGGATCGCTGCCGCGATGCGGTTCATGGATTGCACTCTTGGGTTCCTCGAATGGTGAACGGTCCCGGATGGCGGGAGCGCCGAGCAGGATAGCATTTCCGCCCGGGGCTCTGCTATGATCCGCCTTTCACCGCTCGACCTTCCGCGCTTCGCCGCGGCTCCCAGATGGACGCCTTCCTCGTATCCACCGGCATCGTCGCCCTCGCCGAAATCGGCGACAAGACGCAGTTGCTGGCCTTTTTGCTCGCCGCGCGCTTCCGCCGTCCTTTGCCTATCGTCTGCGGCATCCTCGTCGCGACGATCGCCAACCACGCCTTCGCGGCCGCCGTCGGCGCCCTCGTCGGCAGGCTGCTGGGCCCCGACGTCATGCGCTGGGTGCTGGGCATCGCCTTCCTCGGCATGGCCGCCTGGATCATGGTGCCGGACGAAGTCGACGACGACGAGACCCCGCCGGCGCGCTTCGGCGTCTTCCTCGCCACCGCGATCGCGTTCTTCGTCGCCGAGATGGGCGACAAGACGCAGATCGCGACCGTCGCGCTGGCGGCGCGCTACAGCGCCGCCGTGTCCGTGGTCGCCGGCACGACGCTCGGCATGATGATCGCGAACGTGCCGGCCGTGTACTTCGGCGACCGCATCGCCGCCCGCCTCAACGCCAACCCGGGGTCGCTGAAACTCGTGCACGGCCTGGCCGCGCTCATCTTCGCGGTACTCGGCATCGCGACCTTGCTCGGCGCGGGACGCAACCTCGGGTTCTAGGGCTGCGCCGCCTGCGTGATCCACACGGGCGCCGACCACAACACGCGGCCGTCGTCCTGCGTGACCTTCGCATAATAAAAATGCGCGCCGGGCGCCGGCACGGTCGTGACGTCGGCCTTGTCGGACAGCTGGCTCACGGCGCCGTTGCGACCCGGGACGCCTTCCACGATCGCCACGGTCGCGGCCCGCCGGCCGGCCGCGCCGGCGTACGCCACCTGCAGGCGCAGCGATCCCGTGTTGTCGAAGCGCTCGCCCATCAGGTGCCCGTTCGCGGTGAAGACCACCTGCGCATCCTTGTCCATCGTGGCGAACACGCGGCGCGCGCGCACGGCCGCGAGGAAGCTGGCGCGCGTGAGAGGCACGCCGTTCGGGATCAGGACGGCGCTGCGGTTGCTGTACGACGCGCCCCAGTTGGCGCAGTGGTTGTCCTGGTTGCTGCTGAACGCGACGTGGTAGCCCGCTTCCAGCAGCTTGTTGCAGGCCTGTTCGAAATTGCTGCGCCGGGTTTCTCCTTCGTTCTCGCTGCTGGAAAACGCGGAACTGTTGACCACTTCGCACAAGGCCATGACGGCATCGCCGTCCGCCGTGTACGCGAGCGGCGTGCCGTTGACGACGAACTGGCCCGTCGGCGCCGGATGATTGAACTGGCCGGTCAGGCCGCGCCGGCGCATCAGGGCATACAGCGCGGCGTAGTCGCTCTTGGGCGTTTCCGTGTCCGCAATCAGCTCGCCCTTCGCGTTCTTTTCCCAGCCGAGCAGCTCGTCGCTGTCGAAGATGTTCAGGTGGCCCCCGTTGCCGATCACGCCCCACTCCATGCCGTACAAGGCCAGGAAGCCCGGATTCGCAGCGGTATAGTCGCGTGCCGTCTTCAGGCCGGCCTGGTACATGGCCTTGGCTTTCACGGGATCGGCGTCCGGGTTCGTGCCGTCCGAGCCGTCGTACATGTGGTTGTGCTCCGAGACCATCAGGATGTCCAGGCCGTGGTTGCGCGCGTACGGGTAGGCGGCGTCGGGGCCGTAGGGCGCCGTCTGCGGATCTTGCGCGCCGTGGCAGGTGGCGACGGGACCGCCGCCGTCGCTGTCGCGCGTCTGGCTGTGCAGGTTGCCGTAGTAGACCGTGTACGGCAGCGCGCCCGGCGCCGGCGCGGCCATCATGTGCGCGTGCCCCGTCGCCAGCGGACCGAAGGCCGGCAGCGCCGGTGCCGGCGGCGCGCCCACGGCGATGTCCCACGACTGGTCGGCCGTCGCGCCGCCGGCGGCGGCATGCAGGCGCACGTGATAGATGCCGGGCGCGGGCCGGCGGCCGGCCAGGCTGCCGGTCCAGCGCACGGCCACATCGAGCGGCTTGCCGCCCAGCGCCAGGTGCCCGCGCCACTGCGCGACGCGGCGGCCGGACGGCGCGACGAGGTCCAGGCGCCACGTCACCGGAACGCGTCCGCGCAGGCCGGGATAGTCGAACGACAGCGCGAACGTACGCGCATCCGGACGCGCGCCGGCGTCACCGTGGTACGGCGCGAGCAAGGTCGCATCGAATTCGCTGTGCTCGTGCGTGACGGCGGCCGCGGGGTTGAACACGCCGGCCGCGACCAGCACCAGGGAAAGAGCGGGGATCGGGGTTTTCATGATGCAATTTTTGCAATTGCACGCATGTCCACCTTGATCCATGGCTCATAAAATTATCATATCGATATTAATTTATTGACAAATTTTAAGGCCGCATCTGTTCGAACGCCGTCCTGCCCGCATGCGGCGCGCTGGCGGCCGCGTCGTGGCGGCCGGTCACGTGCAGCTCCACCTCGTGGGTCCGGCCGTCGTCCACCAGCGCGATCGTGCTGCCCGGCTGCGCCACGCCGTCCACGCGGAGCAGCGGCGCGTCGGCCCGGCGCACGGCGATCGTGTAGTGGCTGCCGCGGTAGCGGTAGTGCAGGCGGAATCCGTTCCAGCCGGCGGGCAGGCGCGGCACGAGCGTCAGCGTGTCGCCCGCGCGCGTCACGCCGAGCAGGGATTCGACGATCAGGCGGTACATCCAGCCGGCCGACCCCGTGTACCAGCTCCAGCCGCCCCGTCCCACGTGCGGCGCGGCCGCATACACGTCGGCCGTCATCACATACGGTTCGGCTTGATAGACGTCGCAGGCCGCGCCCGTGCGCGTGTGATTGAGCGGGTTGATCATGCGTGCCAGTTCCCAGGCCCGTTCCGTGTCGCCCAGCTGCGCGAACGCCATCGCCGTCCAGATCGCGGCCTGCGTGTGCTGGCCGCCGTTCTCGCGCACGCCCGGCACGTAGCCGCGGATATCGCCCGGGTCCTGCCGGCCCTCGTCGAACGGCGGATCGAGCAGCTGGACCAGGGCCGCGTCGCGCCGCACGAGATGCGCGTCGACGGCGTCCATCGCGATGCGCGCCCGTCCGCGGTCGGCCGCGCCGGACAGCACGGCCCAGCTCTGCGCGGTCGAATCGATGCGGCATTCGTCGTTGTCGCGCGAGCCGAGCGGCGTGCCGTCGTCGAAATAGGCGCGCCGGTACCATTCGCCGTCCCACGCGTTGTCCTCGATATTGTGCGCGAGGACCTGGGCCGCGCTGCGGCAGGTGGTGCAGAAGCCGTAGTCGCCGCGGCGGTCGGCCAGGTCGGCAAAGCGGCACAGCACGTCGTACAGGAAGAAGCCGAGCCAGACGCTCTCGCCGCGGCCGCCGTCGCCGACGCGGTCCATGCCGTCGTTCCAGTCGCTCGTGCCGATCAGCGGCAGGCCGTGCGGGCCGAACGCGAGGGCGCGGCGCAGCGCGCGCACGCAATGTTCGTAGATGCTGGCCTGTTCGCGCGACTGGCCGGGGACGTCGAACCACGATGCCTCGTCCTGCTTGAGCGCGCGGCCTTCGATGAACGGCGCGATCTCGTCCAGCAGGGAGTGGTCGCCGGTGACGCCGACGTAGCGATGCACGGCCAGCGGCAGCCACAGATAGTCGTCCGAGCAGCGCGTGCGGACGCCGCGCCCGGTCGGCGGATGCCACCAGTGCTGCACATCGCCTTCGACGAACTGGTGGCCGGCGAACAGCAGGATGTGGTCGCGCAGCAGTTCGGGCCGCGCGTGCACGGTGGCCATCGCATCCTGCAGCTGGTCGCGGAAGCCGTAGGCGCCGCCCGACTGGTAATAGCCGCTGCGCGCCCACATGCGGCAGGCGATCGTCTGGTACATCAGCCAGCCGTTGGCGAGCGCATCGAATTCCGGCTCCGGCGTCTCGATGCGCACGGCACCCAGCGTATCGTCCCAGAAGTCGCGCACGCGCGCCAGGTCGGCGGCGGCCGTGGCGGCGCCGCTGTGGCGCTGGACCATGCCGGATGCGTCCAGGTTGCGGCGGCCGCCGACGCCGAGCATGAACACCAGTTCCTGCTCCTCGCCCGGCTGCAGCTCGACGACGGTCTGCAGCGCCGCGCAAGGATCGAGCGCGGCACCCGCGCGGCCGGACAGGGTCGAGCGCCCGAGCGCGGCCGGATCGGCCAGGCTGCGGTCGCGGCCGATGAATTCGGCGCGGTCGCACGTGAAGGCCACGTGCTCGGCATCGAGGTGGAAGAAGGCGACGCGGCCCGAGAAGTCGGCGTTGTAGGCATTGCGGGCGAACAGCGCGCCGCTGACGGGGTCCTGCTCCGTCACCACGTGCAGCGCCGATCTTGCGCGCAGGTCGCCCAGCACCCATTCGACGTAACCGGTCACGGACAGCCGGCGCGGGACGGCATCGTCGTTGCGCAGCTTGACGACGACATGCTTGAGCGGCGCATCCAGCGCCACATACGTCAGCAGCTCGCTGTGGATGCCGTGCGCCGCGTGCTCGAACACGCTGTAGCCGAAGCCGTGGCGCGTGACGTAGTCGCCGCCGGACGGCGCCGGCAGCGCGGTCGGCGACCAGAACACGCCGGTCTGTTCGTCGCGCACATAAAACACTTCGCCGCCGCGGTCGGCCACCGGATCGTTGTCCCACGGCGTCAAGCGGAATTCATGGGCGTTCTGGTTCCAGCTGTAGGCCTGGCCGTTTTCCGACACGACGCTGCCGAACATGGGACTGGCCAGCACGTTGGCCCAGGGCGCCGGCGTGGGCCGGCCCGGCCCCGTGCGGATGATGTATTCGCGCCCGTCCTCGCTGAAACCGCCGATGCCGTTGTCCAGCACCAGCGCGGGGACCACCGGCTTTGCCGGCGCGTGCTGCCGCGCGGGCAACGTCGGCACGAACGCCGGCGGCAGCTCGACCTTGCGCGCGGCCGCGCGGCGCAGCTGTTCGGCCAGGCCGCCATGTTCGTCGGACAGGATCACGCGCGCCACGGCCTGCATCAGCACGCGATCCTCGTTCGGGATCTGGTCGGGCAGGCGCACGAACACGCCGCCCGGCCGGTCGATCGACTGCGCGTCGAGGCCGGACGCGATCAGGATCATGATCTGGTCGTGCAGTGCCTGGCGCGCGCCGTCCGTCTTCGACCCGCCGTCCTCGCACCAGATCACGAGGTCGACGACGAGCCCTTTCAGTCGCCACCACGCGTGCGCCTGGATCAGCTGGCGCGCCAGTTCGATGTTGGCGGCGGCGCGCATGTGCAGCAGCACGATCGGGTAGTCGCCCGAGATCGCGTAGGGCCACAAGCCCGACCGGCCGCGCTGGTTGCGCGCGATGACGGCCGGGTCGGCGCGCAACGCGGCCTGCGGGTGGAGCACGCTGCCGGCCAGGCGCGCGTACAGCTGGGCGTCCGCCTCGCTCGCGTTCAGCTGGCGCAGCACGACCTGGCCGTGCGTCCACGCCAGTTCGGACACGCGGTTGGCCAGGTGGCGGACCTGGTATTTGTCGATCAGGCGCAGCGCCTGTGCGCGCGTGTCGGCCGCGCCCAGCACGATATCGACGCTCACTTCCTGGTGCGGGGCAAGGCGCACGACGCGGCGAATCGCCGCCGCCGGATCGAGCACGGCGCCGGCCGACCCGCCGAGCGGCGCGCGTCCTTCCAGCGCGGCCGGACGCGCGGTGCTCCGGCCGCGGCCGATGAACGCCGCGCGGCTGGTTTCGAATTCCGGCAGCGACGCGTCCACGTTCTCGCCGTGCACCGTCATCAGGTTCAGCAGCCACGGCACGGCGTCGTCCTTGTGGCGCGGGCGGCGCGCGCACAGGATCGCGCCGCGCTCGGCCAGGATCTCCGTCTGCACGGACAGTTTGGAAAACGCCGGATGCGCGGCATCGGCGGCGGCTGGCGCCAGCACCACCTCCGCATAACTCGTCAGCTCGATCGTGCGGGTCGTCCCGGTCTTGTTGGCGACGCGCAGGCGGCGCAGTTCGATGTCGTCCTCGGGCGAGACGACGATCTCCGTGTGCAGCTCGATGCCGTGGTCGCGCCGGCGAAACTCGGCGCGGGCTTCGGAGAACACGGCCTCGTAGTGCTCGGGCCGCGCCAGGGTGGGCTGCCACGTGTTCGACCACACGGTGCCGTCGTCCAGGTCGCGCACGTAGCAGAAGTGACCACGGTCGTCGACGGTCGGGTCTTCGCGCCAGCGCGTGACGGCCAGGTCGCGCCAGACGCTGTAGCCGCCGCCGCCGGCCGTCACCATCACGTGGTAGCGGCCATTGGACAGCAGCTGCAGTTCCTGGGGCGCCGCATCCGGCCGCGCCACGGTGCGCGCCGTGGTGCCGGCGTCCGGCGTCGGCAGGCGCAGTTCCTCGGCCTCGGCGCGCGCGGACGCATGCGCGCCCGCGGCCGGCACGCGTTCCTGCAACAGCAGCAGCGTGGCCTGGAATTGCGGATCGCTTTCGAAGCGGCGCTGCATGGGCCGGTCGTGCAGCAGGTACGACAGCGCGAGGTATCCCATGCCCTGGTGGTGCGCCATGAACGAACGCACGATGGCGCAGGCCTGGCCGTGCGGCAGGCGCGCCGGCGTGTAGTCGACGGCCTCGTAGAAGCCGTAGCGGCCCGTGAAGCCCAGCTTCGCCATGCGTTCCAGGTTGGCGCAGGCGCGTGGCTCGACCATCAGCGCCATCATCGTGGCGTACGGCGCGACGACGAGGTCTTCGCCGAGACCGCGTTTCGCGCCCGTGCCGGGCACGCCGAACGCGCGGTACTGGTAATTCAGCGCGGCGTCCACCGCGTTGTAGCCGGACTCGGAGATGCCCCACGGGACGTTGCGCCGGCGCCCATACTCGGCCTGGGCACGCACGATGCCGCGACAGGTCTGGTCGAGCAAGGTATCGCGGTACGCCGGCATCACCAGCAGCGGCATCAGGTATTCGAACATCGATCCACTCCACGACAGCAGCAGCTGCTGGCCGTGCACGAGGCACAACTGGCGACCCAGCGCGAACCAGTGCTCCTGCGGGAGCTGGCCTTGCGCGATGCCGACGAAGCTGGCCAGGCGCGCTTCCGACGCAAGCAGGTCGAGGCTGGCCGCGTCCAGCCGGCGCTCGGCGACGTGGTAGCCGAGTGCCAGCAGGCCGGTGTCGTCGTTGTACAGGAGGCGGAAATCCATGTCGGCGCACGCCCGCGCGTCGCGGGCCAGCTGCGCGATCTCCTGCAGGCGCGCCCGCGCGCCGACGCAACCCTCCGCCACCAGGCGCGCGAGCAGCAGCTGGCGCGCGCGCTCTTCCGGCGCCAGGTCGTCGCCGGGCGCCTTCATGCCGAAGCCGGCCAGCTCGCGCAAGGTCGGGATGCGCGTGAGGCTCGAATCGATCACGTATTCCTGCACGACGCGCATCCACGGCGCCATCAGGAGCAGGTCGGCCTGGGCGGCTGCCGTTTGCGCCGCCAGCTTGCCGGCCCAGTCGCGCAGCAGCGGGTCGGCCTCGGGCGGCACGACGGTGCACAGCGCCTCGGCCTGGCGCGCCAGCGCCTGCAGGCACTCGGCCAGACCCGGCAGCGTGCCCGCGTTGCGGCAGCGCTCGGGCGTCAGCTGGTGGCGCAGCGCGGCGATCGCCTCGCGTACGGCGGGCATGGCGGGTGTCGCATGTTCCTCGACGACGTCGAGCGTGTCGCGGATGCCGTCCAGCGCGCGGCTGGACGCGATGGGTTCGTCGGCCAGGCCTTCCAGGCCGGCGGCGAGCGTGAGCAGATGGCCGGCCAGGTTGCCGCTGTCGGCGGCCGACACGTACTGCGGCGCCAGCGGCGCCAGCGTGCGCGTGTCGTACCAGTTGTAGAAATGGCCGCGGTGGCGTTCCAGCCGGGCCATCGTGCCCAAGGTCGCGCGCGTGCGCGCCAGCAGTTCGTTCGTGGCCGCATGGCCGAAGTCCCAGGCCGTGAGGTTGGCCAGCAGCGCCAGCCCCAGATTCGTCGGCGACGTGCGGTGCGCAACGACGGGCGCCGGATGTTCCTGCATATTGTCCGGCGGGAGCCAGTTGTCTTGCGCCGTGACGTGGTCCTCGAAGAACGCCCAGGTGCGGCGCGCAAGCACGCGCAGGAAGCGGCGCTGGTCGCCCGACAGGTGCGGCACGGGACGCGCGGCCGGCAGGCTGACCCACCACGCCACGACCGGCGACAGAAACCACAACAACAACAGCGGCGCGGCGGCGAACAGCGCGAACGGATTCGCAAAGCTGAGCAGGACGGCGGCACCGACCGCGAACGCGGGCGCGAACCACATGTTCTGCCAGTTCGATTCCATGTCGGTGCTGGAGCGCGACAGGCTCGACGCCCGCCACTCGAGCCGGCGCCGTTTCGACACGCGCATGCGCCAGGCGGCGCGCACGATCGCGTCGACACTGTAGCTGGCTTCGTGCGGCAGGAAGGCCGTGTCGAGCAGCGCGTGGCCCAGGCCGATGCGCGCGCACTGCGCCCAGTTCAGCAGGTGCTGGCCCAGCGGCAGGTCGTGCGGCTTGTCGGCGAGATCGATCGCCGCACCCAGCGCGAACGGCAGAAAGAACACGGCCAGCACGGCCGCGCTCCAGAACGCGGGTGCCGGCAGCACGGTCCAGCACAGCAGCAGCGCGACGGTCAGCGTGGGTGCGACGAGGCTGCGGCGCAGGTTGTCGAACAGCTTCCAGCGCGCCAGCGGCGGCAGCGGATTCGGTTCCGTGCGGCCGTCCGCCAGCGGCACGCGCGCACGCAGCCAGCCGGCCAGCTGCCAGTCGCCCCGGATCCAGCGGTGCCGGCGGCTGACGTCGTCGCTGTAGCGCGCCGGGCCGGCTTCGACGAGCACGGCGTCGCCGAGCAGGCCGGAACGCGCATAGCAGCCTTCCAGCAGGTCGTGCGACAGCACGCGGTCGTCCGGAAAGCGCCCGCGCAACACGCGCTCGCACGTTTCCAGGTCATAGATCCCCTTGCCCGTGAACGAGCCTTCGCCGAACAGGTCCTGGTAGACGTCGGCATTGGCGCGCGTGTACGGATCGATGCCCGGCTCGCCGCCGCACATGCGTTCGTAGCGCGACGCATCCTCCAGCGGCAGCGCCGCCGTCACGCGCGGCTGCAGCAGACCGTGGCCTTCCGCCACGCGCCGCCCATCGGCCGAGAGCACGGGATGGTTGAGCGGGTGCGCCATCGCGGCGATGAAGGCGCGCGCGGCGTCGCGCGGCAGCCGGGTGTCGGCGTCGAGCGTGATCACGTAGCGGATCTCGTCCAGGCCGTCGACCGGGCCCTCGATGACGGCGAACGGCGCGCGCTCGCCGCGCAACAGGAAGGCATTCAGGTCTTCCAGCTTGCCGCGCTTGCGCTCGCGGCCGATCCAGGCGCCCTCGCCTTCGCTCCACACGCGCTGGCGATGCAGCAGCAGGAACGGCTGGGCCGCGCCGTACTTCGCGTTCAGCGCGGCGACGGCGGCGCGCGCCTGTTCGATCAGTTCGGCGTCGCCGTACACCTCTTGCCGCGGCGCGTCGGCCAGATCGGTCAGGAGGCAGAAGCGCAGGTGCGGATCGCGGTTGGCCAGGTAGCGCACCTCGAGCGCGCCGACGAGCGCCGCCACGTTGTCGCGGCTGTACAGCAACGCCGGCACGACGACGATGGCGCGCGCATCGGACGGGATGCCGGACCTGAAATCCATGCGCGGCAGCGGCGCCGGCGCCACCAGCCGCCTGGCCATCAGGTTGACGAGGGCCTGCGCCAGCTGGCTCGCGCCGAGCACACCCAGCACCCCGAGGGCGACGAGCACGCCGGGGCCGCCGCCGTCCTGCGCCGCATGCACGACGGCCGCCGCCGCGAACAGCGCCGTGAGCGCCCCGATGGCGCCCAGGTAGGCCAGCAGCGGACGCGCACGCGCCGCGCGGCGCAGCACGGCATCGAGGCGCGGACGCAGGTTCAGGCGCGCTTCCAGGCGCGACAAGCCGTTGCCGGCCAGGTAGTAGCCGACGTGGCGCAGGCGCGCGTCCAGGCCGCCCTCGCCGACCGTGCGCGGTTCCGCGGCCAGCGCGAGGGCCTCGGCCGCGACCTCCGCCTCGCTGCGGCCGCTGGCGCGCGCGAGGCGTTCGACCACGTGGCGGTAATGGTCGCGCGTGGCGAAGTCCATGTTGCCGTAGACGCCGGCCGGGTCGCCGCGCAGCGCCTGCTCGACGGCGCTCATCGTCTCGACGAATTCGCGCCAGTCCATGCTGCCGAGCAGGCGCAGGCTGGCGATCGAGTTGGAGACCGAGACCTGGTCGGTGGCCTGCTGCTTGACGTCGGCCTGCACGGCCTGGTCGATCGTGCGGCCTTCGTCGGCGAGGCGCGTGGCGATCCATTGCAATGCCTGCGTGAGCGGGCCGCTGCGGCCCTGCAGCCGGCGCGTGAGTTCGGCCACGAAGCCGGAGCCCATCGGCTGCACGTCGCGCGCCATGTCGGCCACGACGAGGATGAGGTCACCGGGGCGCTCGTCGGCCTTGGCCGTCATGCGGTCGGCCCAGCGGTTGGCCAGTTCGCGCTGGCGCCGGCTGTCGGCCTGGCGTACGGCGATGCGGCGCAGGTTGTCGATCAGCGCGAGGCGCAGCATGATCGGGATCGCCCACAACTCGCCCAGCGCCAGCGGCGCGCCCTCCTGGTAGGCGGCGACGAAGCGCGCCAGGCTTTCCGGCTCCAGGCGGCCGTCGCCATGCGCGATCAGCTCCAGCGCCAGCTGGTACACGCGCGGGCTGCCGCACGCATCGGCATCCTGCAGGCAGGGCAGCTCGCGGCAGTAATCCCCGGGCAGGTGGCTGCGCGCGAGGCGGACGTGCTCCTCGATCAGGTAGTCGTTATCGAGCAGCCATTCGGCCGCCGGCGCCAGGCGCACGCCGGCCTTGGCGGCGAGGGCGAGGCCGGCGCACGCGTCGGCGATGACGGCGGCATTATCGGCCAGGCGCGCCAGCAGGCGGTCGCTGCCCGGCTGGCTGCCCAGTTGATGGCGCGCGGCGAGACGGCGGCCATGCACGGCCATCTGGGCGGCGGAAAACAGTTCGGCGCGCAGCGGTGCGTCGTCGTTGGCGAGGCCGCGGGCTGCGGGCGCGTGCGCTTTTTCTTCTTTCAACAGGAACCTCATGGTGGCGTGCGCAACCGACCGCCGGCTGACGCGGGACGCGACCATTCGGGTGAGAGCGAAAAGACTCGAGGGCGCACGGCTTTTGCCATGCTAAGAGATCATGTGCCTGCAAACTGTGCGGTAGCGAACACAGGTTGACAATCGGTATGTTCAGGCCAGCGCGAGACCGCCGACCAGGGTCCACGCCTGCGCATGCCCGGCCCGGCGCAGGCATTGGGCCGCCTTCGCGCTGCGATTGCCGCTGCGGCACACGAATACGACGGGACGCGCCGGTTCGGACAACCACGCCGCCACATGCTCGGCCAGGCGCGACAACGGCACGTTGCGCGCCGCGCGGCCGTGCAATGTCACCGCGCCGGCCGCCGCCTCGACGCTTTCGCGCACATCGACGAGCAGCGCGTCCGCGTGGCGGCGCAGGAACCCTTCCAGCGCTTCCGGATGCAGCTGCCAGGCCGCACCGGCATCGCGTTCGCGTTCGCGTTCGCGTTCGCGTCCGCATGGCGCGGCCAGCGTGGCGCAGGCCATGCCATCGACGTCGGCGCCGTGGCACTGGACGGCACCCGCGGGCGCGATGCGCGTCAGGCGCTCGGGGTCGACGGCGCCGAAGACGTGGCGCACGTTCGTGCGCGGCAGGCGGCCCGCGTCCGCGGCGCCCAGCAGGTAGCCGTCCGGCACACGGGCCAGCACGGCGCCGCCGATGGCAATGCAGGGTGCATGACTGCCGTCGTCCAGCGCGACGGCGGCGCAATCCGCGTCGAATTCCCGCACGCGCAGGCCGGCGTCGCGCACGAGCGCGGCGATGCGGTCCGCCTGTCCGCGCGGCGGATCGAGCACGACGCAGCTTGCGGCATCGAACACGATCCAGCCGTGCCGCCCTTCGCCGCTGACCTGCATGACGCCGGGATGCCCGCCGCCGAGTGGCGATGCGCGCAGCGCCGCGCCGCAGCGGCGGATACGCGCGCAGGCGGCGTCGATGAAGGCGTCGTCCGCGAGCGGCCCGATCGACAGGCGCACGGCGGCCCCGCTGCGCGCCAAGGGCAGGCCCATCGCGTCCAGCACATAACTGGGCGTGGATTTGGCGGCGGAACAGGCCGAACCCGCGCTGACGCGCACGCCGGCCGCGTCGAACAGGTCGAGCAGGTCCTTGCCGGACACGCCGGGCACGGAGAAATTCAGGGTGGTCGGCAAGGTGTGTTCGAACGGTGCGTTGAACGCGATGGCGGGAAAGGCGTCGCGCAGCGCGGCGGCCAGCCGGTCGCGCATGGCCGCCAGTTCGGCGTGGCCGCGGAACGTCGTCCCCTCTTCCAGCGCGGCCAGCACGGCGCCGAGGGCGGCGATGCCGGCCATGTTCTCGGTGCCGGACCGCTGTCCGCCTTCCTGGCCGCCGCCGATCATCAGCGGCGTGCAGGGCGCCCCGTCGCGCACGTACAGCATGCCGATGCCCTTCGGCGCATGCAGCTTGTGGCCGGAGAACGGCGCGTAATCGATGCGCGTGTCCGCCAGGGCGAGCGGCAGCTTGCCCAGCGCCTGCACGCAATCGACCATCCAGTAGGCCTTCGATCCGCCCTCGCGCAGCACGCGCGCGATGCCGTCGAGGTCGGAGATCGCCCCCGTCTCGTTGTTGGCCGCCATCGTGCAGACCATGGCGGCGCGCGGCGCCAGGTCGCGCAGGACGTCGAGGCGGTGGCGTCCCGTGGCGTCGACGGGCAGCGGCTGCAACGTCAGGCCGGTGCCGAGCAGGCGGTTCCAGTGCGCGAGGCTTTCCGGCACGGCCTTGTGCTCGGTGGCGCCGTAGACCAGCAGGTCGCCGCAGACCTCTCCGGCCGCGCGGCGTTCGCGCACGGCGACGAGCGCGGACAGCACGGCGGTCTGGATGCCTTCCGTGGCGCCGCTCGTGAACAGCACCCGTCCCGGCCCGGCGCCGAGCACGCGGCGCGCGCGGGCGCGGGTCGTGTCGAGGATGCGTCTGGCGCGCAGGCCGGTGGCGTGGCTGCTGCTCGGATTGCCGAACGAGGCCTGCATCGCGTCGACGGCGGCGGCGATGGCGGAAGGCAGGACCGGCGAAGTGGCGTTTGCGTCGAGGTAGATGTCGGGGGCCATGAAATAATTGCTAAAAGTCCAAAAATAAATGCGCCATGAGCGCGATTGTTGAGTAATATGTTACGGTTTAGTGCCGAAAATGACGTACTAAAGAATCTTTTCTTTTTCCTGGGCTGAAGAACGAACATTCTAGATACCGCGACATGGACAAGATGAATTCACTCGACAAATACGACTGCGCGATTTTGGCAGCCCTGCAGGCGGACGCGACACTGTCGATCTCCGGCTTGAGCGAGAAAGTCGGGCTGTCCAGCACCCCGTGCTGGAAACGGGTCAAGCGCCTGGAAGAAGAGGGATACATCGAAAGCCGGGTCAGCATCGTCAACCGGAACAAGGTCGGCCTGCCCGTCACCGTGTTCGTCAGCGTGCGCACCAACGAGCACGACGAAAAATGGCTGGAGCGCTTCGCCGCCGCCGTCGTCGCGCTGCCCGAAGTCCTGGAATTCCACCGCATGAGCGGCGACGTCGATTACCTGCTCAAGGTCGTCACCACCGACATCGACGGCTACGACCGCTTCTACAAAAAACTGATCAGGACAGCCCAGCTGTCCGGCGTCTCCTCCGCGTTCTCGATGGAGCAGATCAAGTGCACCACCGCGCTGCCGCTGGAACTGATCTCGCACGGGCTGCCGGCCTGACCTGTTTGCACGCCACGACTATCATGCGATGATGGCGACCGTTGCACAACAACGGAGACATACACATGGCATCAACGATGAAAACCGTGGCGCTGGCGGCGATCCTGCTGGCGACCGGTACCTCCGCGCTCGCCCAGGACCAGGTCGTGCGCATCGGCGTGAGCGGCCCGCTGTCGGGCGCCAATGCCTTCGCCGGCAAGGATGACGAGAACGGCGTGCGCCTCGCGGTCGAGGAACTCAACGCGCACAAGCCCAAGGTGGGCGCCAGGACCCTGAAATTCGAACTGCTGTCCGAAGACGACCAGGGCGATCCGAAATCGGGCGTGAACGTCGCGCAGAAATTCGCCGACGCCGGCGTCAAGTTCGTGCTCGGCCCGTACAACTCGGGCGTGGCGATTCCCGCCGCGCGCGTCTACAACGATGCCGGCATCCTGATGTCCACCGTGGGCACGAGCCCCAAGATCACCCAGTCGCGCTACCCGAACGTATTCCGTATCGTCGCCAGCGATGCGCAGGTGGGCGCGTCGATGGCGGCGTACGCCGCCAGGGCACTGAAACTCAAGACGGTCGGCGTGATCGACGACCGCACCGCGTTCGGCCAGGGCATCGCCGACGAATTCGCGAAGCAGGCGCGCGCCGCCGGCGTTGCCGTCGCCGGCCGCGAGTTCACCAACGACAAGGCGAGCGACTTTTCCGCCATCCTCACCGCGTTCCGCGCGAAAAAGGTCGACGCCATCTTCTTCGGCGGCTATGCGCCGCAGGCCGCCCCGATGGCGCGCCAGATGAAGCAGCTCGGCATGGCGAACGTGCGCCTGCTGGGCGGCGACACGCTGTGCAGCCCGGAGATGGCCAAGCTGGGCGGTGACGCCGTCGGCGCCAACGTGATGTGCGCGCAGGCCGGCGCGATGCTCGACAAGCAGGCCGGCGGCCCCGCGTTCAAAGCCCGCTACAGGCAGCGCTTCCAGCACGACCCGGACGTGTACGCGCCCGCATTCTACGACCAGACGATGTTCATCGCCCGCGCCATGCAGGCCGCGAACACGACGGACGCCGCCGCCGTCGGCAAGCAGCTGCACACGATGACTTACCAGGGCGTGTCCGGCACCTATGGCTACGATGCGAACGGCAACCTGAGGAAGACGGCCGTCACGGTCTATACCTTCAAGGGCGGCCAGCTGGCGCCGCTGGCCAATTATTGAATCCCGGTAGGGTGGGCGGCCCTGCCCACGCGTGACGTACGCGATCCGCGAACGTTCGCGCGGGCACCGTGTGCCCACCCGCATTTCTTTCATCTCCACCAAGCAGACACACATATGAAACCGATCCTCAAATTGGGCACCATCGCCGCCGCCTGCCTCATCGCCTGCGCGCCGGCCATCGCCGACAACGCCGCCAAGCCCGCGGCCACCGCCGGCGCCACGAACGCCGCCCCAACCGCCGCCACCACCGCCGAATCGAAAAAGCTGAACAAGCTGGCCGACGAATACTGGGACGCGCAGGCGCGCTTCGATCCCATCTCCGCCGGCGAGAGCGGCGACAACCGCTTCGCCGACCAGATCGGGATGTCGATCGCGCCGCAGAACCGCGCGCACCAGTTCGCGCTGTACAAGGACTACCTCAAGCGCCTGCACACGATCCGCCGCGACGGCCTCGCCCAGCGCGACCAGACCAGCTACGACATCCTCGACTACGAACTGAAGACCGCGCTGCGCTTCGAGCCGTTCCCCGAGCACCTGCTGCCGCTGAACCAGATGGACGCGCTGCCCGTCACGCTCGCGAACTACAGCAGCGGCCAGCAGGCGCAGTCGCTGGCGACCGTGAAGGATTACCAGGCCTATCTGAGCCGCCTGAACCAGCTCGGTCCGTGGATCGACCAGGCCATCGCCAACATGCGCGAAGGGATGAAGCGCGGCGTCGTGCAGCCGAAGGCGATCATGGCAGCCGCCCTGCCCCAGTTCAAGCAACTGGTGGCGACCAAGGCCGAGGACAGCATCTATTACACGCCGGTGAAGCACTTCCCGGCGGGATTCTCCGATGCCGACAAGAAGACGCTGACCGCGAGCTATCGCAGCACCATCGATAGCAAGCTCGATCCGGCGTTGAAGCGCCTGGCCGACTTCATCGAGCACGATTACCTGCCGGCCTGCCGCACGAGCACCGGCTGGAGCGCGCTGCCGCACGGGATGGACTGGTATCTCGCGCGCGTCGCCAGCCAGACGACGACCGACCTGCAACCGGAACAGATCCACCAGATCGGCCTCAAGGAAGTCGCGCGCATCCAGGGCGAATACGCGCGCATCGGTCCGAAGATGGGCTACAACGGTCCGGCGGCCGGGCTGCCGGTGTGGGTCTCGCAACAGGCGAAGTACAAGCCGTTCAAGACCGAGGGCGAGATCATCGACGTCTACCGCAAGCTGAACGCGCAGCTGCAGACCAAGCTGCCGGCGCTGTTCTCGCTGCGTCCGAAGACGCCGCTCGACCTGCGCCTGGAACCGGAACTGTCGCGCGCGACGGCCTCCGACCACTACACGCCGCCGGCCGCGGACGGCTCGCGTCCGGGCGTGTTCTGGTCCGTCGTGAACGATCCGACGCAGTACGGCAGCACCGGCATGGTCACCCTGTTCCTGCACGAGGGCCAGCCGGGCCACCACTTCCACATCGCGCTGATGCAGGAACTGCACCTGCCGAACTTCCGCAAGTTCGGCGGCAACAACGCGTTTACCGAAGGCTGGGCTCTGTACGCCGAGACGCTGGGCACGGAGATGGGCCTGTACGACAAGCCGGAAGACTGGTTCGGCCACCTGAACGACGAAATGCTGCGCGCCGTGCGCCTCGTCGTCGACACCGGCATGCACGCGAAAGGCTGGACGCGCGAGCAGTCGATCCAGTACATGCGCGAGACGCTGGGCTATCCGGAATCGCTCGCACGCAGCGAGACCGAGCGCTACATGGCATGGCCGGGCCAGGCGCTGGGCTACAAGATCGGCGCCCTCAAGATCCAGGAACTGCGCGCCCGCGCGGAGAAGGCGCTCGGGCCGAAATTCAGCCTGCCGAAATTCCACGCGATCGTGCTGGGTGAAGGCACGCTGCCGCTGGCACTGCTGGAGAAGAAGGTGGATCGCTGGATCGCTGAGACCAGGTAAAGCGCGTGGGGTGGGCACAGGGTGCCCACCCCACGGCATCATTTGTCGGGTACGATCCGCCACATGACGCCGCCGCCGTCATCGACGACCAGCAACGCCCCATCCGCCGCCACCGTCACCGCGGCCGGACGTCCCCACACGTCGCGGTCGGACAGCACCATGCCGGTCATGAAATCCTGGTACTGGCCCGTCGGCGCGCCGTTCTTCATCATCACGCGCACGACCTTGTAGCCGGTACGGATGCCGCGGTTCCACGAGCCGTGCAGCGCGAGGAAGATGTCGCCGTCGTACTCTTTCGGGAACGCGTGCCGCGCGCCTGCCGGGGCGTGGTACACCGTCATGCCCAGCGGCGCGGAGTGCGCCTGGATCAGCGTGTCGGGCACCGTGACCTTGTCCTTCAGGTCCGGTCGGATGCCCTTCAGGCGCGGGTCTTCGTGCGCGCCCAGGTAGTACCACGGCCAGCCGTAGAAGCCGCCGCGTTTGACGCGCGTGACGTAGTCGGGCGGCAGGTTGTCGCCCAGTTCGTCGCGCTCGTTGACGCTGCAATACAGGTCGCCCGTGTCCGGATGCACGAACATGCCGACGCAGTTGCGCAGGCCGTTGGCATGGTTGCGGCGGTGCTTGCCGTCGGGGTCGAACGCGAGCACGGTGGCGCGGTCGGTCTCTTCGCCCCACGCGGCGCCCATGCCGTGTTCCGACTCCCATTGCGCCAGCGGCTGCGGCGGTTTGCTGCCGATGCCCTGCGCGACGTTGGTGGCCGAGCCGACCGACACGAACAAGGTTTTTCCATCCTGCGAAAACGCCAGCGTGCGCGTGATGTGGTTGCCCATGCCGTCGACGAGCTTATCGACGATCGTCTCGTCCTTCCCCTTCGCCTTCAGGTCGCCCGTCGCGTACGGAAAACGCACGACGGAATTCGCGTTCGCCACGTACAGGTAGGTCGGATTCGCGGCCGGCCACAACGCGAGGCCGTATGGGCGCGACAGGCCGGTCGCGAACACGCTGCTCGAGGCCACCTTGTCGCCATCGCTGCCCAGGCGCAGGATGCGGACTTCGCCCTTGCCCGAGTCGGCCAGGATGATGTCGCCGTTCGGCGCGCGCAGCGCATAGCGCGCCTTGCCGGTTTCCGCCAGCATGCTCACCTTGAAGCCTTTCGGCACGGCCGGCAGCGCGCCGTCCGGACGCTTCGCGAGCTTGGGGCCATTCCCCGCGCTCTCGCTGGCGAACGGCGCGACCAGCTGGCCGACCGTGATGTGGTGCACGTCGCCCGGCTTGTCGTCGGTCCAGGCGCCGGCGCGTTCGCCGGTCGCTGCCTTCGGCGCGGCCGGGGCGGCCGTCTTGCCGCTCTGCGCCGCGAGATAGTCGATCACGGCGGCGCGCTGCTTCGCATCGGCGATCGCGACCGGCATCGCGGTACCCGGCACGTCCTTGCCCGGGTCGCGCAGGAAGATGTCGAGTTCCGCGCGCGTCCACGTCTTGCCGGCGGCGCCGGCCTTCGCCAGCGCGTCGGTATAGTTATAGCCCGGCGCCGCCGCGGCCTTGCGGCCGACGACGTTGAACAGCGGCGGCCCCGCGCGCGAGCCCATGGCGGCATCGGCCGTGTGGCAGCTGGCGCAGTTTTGCGCGAAATAGGTCTGGCCGGCGGATGGCGCGGCCGTTGCCATCGATGCGGCACCCAGCAGTGCCAGCGCGGCGGCAATCTTGTTATGCATGTTTCCCCTCCCGTGGGCAGTTCAGTCGATTCAGTCGATCATGAAGACCGGATAGCGGCGCCACTCCGGCTCGCGCCAGCGCGCGCAGTTGGCGAAAATGAAGTCGAGCACCGCGCCCTGGTCCCGCAGCAGGTCGGGGTGCGCGGCCTTCCACGCGTCGAACTGCGCCGCGAGTTCGGGCTCGGCGGCCAGCATGCGCTCGGCCTCGTCCTCGAACACGTAATCCGAATACGCTTCCTTCTTTTCCAGCACGCTGTTGAAGAAGCCCCAGCGGAAGAAGCTGTCGTGGGCCTGCGGTTCCAGCGTCTCGACGGCGTAGCGGGCCTGGTCCTGCGCCAGCGGGACGATGTAGTCGCCGGCGCGGATGACGACCGTCTCGCGCACGCGCTCCAGCTGCACGTCGTCGTGGAACATGTGTCCCTCGTACGCGTGCGCCCGCGACGCTACTTCCGCGATGCGGTACGCGGACACCTCCTGCGTATGCTCCGCATCGACGCGTTCGAGCTTGACGCCGTTCCAGCGCAGGCGCTCGATCGCTTCGCGCCACTGCTGCGGCACGACGTAGGCCTTGGGCGCCGGGACGACGACGTCGGCCGGGAAGCGGTTGTAGTGTGCGATGTCGCGCTCGAACGGTTCGTTGCGGTCGTAGTAGAGGCGCTGGTAGTCGCCCAGCACGCTCGCCTTGTACTTGGCCGCATAACCCTTGAAGCGGAAGGTGGACGGATGCGCCTCGTCCATCGCCCAGTGCACTGGCCATTCGCGGCGCGTGCGGCCGGCCGCGCGCGCGGCATGGCGCAGCGCGACGATCTTGTCGCCGTTCGCGACGGTGAAGTCCAGCGCCGTCTCGACCAGCGCGCGCATCGAGTGGTAACGGTCGGCGAACGGTTTCAGCATGTGCGTTTCCGGCATGAAGCCGATCGTGTCGTGCAGCGCCGCGTAGCCCGTCGAGAAGCGCGCCGTCTCGAGGAAGTCGGCGATGCCCTCGTCGGGGCTCGTCTTGACCGGGTTCACGTACGGGCACATGGGCCAGCCGCGCTTGTCCATGTCCGCGTACATCGCGGGGAGCATGGTGTCGCGCAGGAAGGCGCCGAGATCTCCGCCCAATTTGTCGGCCTGGGTCGGGATCAGGGTCATCGTGTAGCTGTAGTCGGCGCCGTTGGACGTGTGCGTGTCGACCATCACGTCCGGGTCCCATTCCGTGAACAGTTTATTGAATGTCTGCGCCGTCAGCGTGTCGCACTTGACGAAGTCGCGGTTCAGGTCGAGGTGGCGGCTATTGCCGCGAAAGCCGAACGCTTCCGGGCCGTCCTGGTTCACCCGCGACGTATTGGCGCGGTTAAAGGCGCCGTCCACGTTGTACAGCGGGACGAACAGGAACACGGTGCGACCCAGCGCGGCCAGGCGGTCCGGCTGCTGGCAAAAGTCGCGCACGAGCGCCATGCACGCATCGACACCTTCCGGTTCGCCCGGATGGATGCCGTTGTTGTTGAAGAAGACGGGACGTTGCGCCGCCTTGATCTGCGCGCGGTCGAACACGCCGTCGGCCGAGATGACGCCGGCGTGGATCGGCACGCCCGCGTCGGAGGTCCCGACCACGGAAAAGCGCAGCACCTGGGGATATTGGTGCGCGAGGTTCTCGTACCAGGCGATGCAATCGGACCAGGTCGTGGTCTGATTCTGGTTGCCCTTCTCGAAAGGCGTCTGCAATGCGTTGAGCATGATGGTTGTTTGCTAGCGAGTGGAAGACTGAGGTCGCTACTGTACCCCAGAAGACTGCTTTCAGGCAGTCGCCACGTCGTTCAGCGGCAGGGTGATGGCGACGAGGGTGCCCTCGCCGGGGCGCGACTGCATGTGGATGCTGCCGCCGAGGGCGAACACGCGCTCGCGCATGCCGATGATGCCGATGCCTTCCGACGCCACGGCCGGATCGAAGCCTTCACCGTCGTCCTGCACTTCGATGTGCAGCGCCCCGTCCTCGTCCGACAGCGTGAGGCTGACGCGCGCGAAGCCGGCTTCCGAGTGCTTCATGATGTTCGACAGCGCTTCCTGCACGATGCGGTAGGCGGAAATCGCCAGCTCGTTGCCGATCTTCGAGAAGTCGCCCTGCGATTCGAATTCGAAGTGCACGCCGGAGCTGCTGCGGTAGTGGCTGACCATCTCCTCGACGGCGCCGTGCAGGCCGAGCATGTCCAGCACTTCTGGACGCAGGCGGCGCACCAGGCGGCGGCCGTTCGCGTACAGGTCCAGCGCGAGCTTGGTGATGGCCTGGGCCTTGGCGCGCACCTGGTCGATCTCCTCGCTCGGCGTGGCCTTGGCCGCGAGCTGCTGGATCGTCTGCGATTCCAGGCGCACCGCGATCAGCGATGCGTTCAGTTCATCGTGGATCTCGACCGCGATGGATTTCCGCTCGTCCTCGATGATGCTGTTGACCTTCTGGATCAGCTTGCGCTTGTCGGCGTCGGCGCGCAGCGCCTCGTTGCGCGACGCGAGCAGGTCGCGCGTGCGCTCGGCCACCTTGTTTTCCAGGTCCTGCTTCGACTGGTCCAGCGCCACCGACATGTCGCCGATCGACGCCTGCAGCTCGCCCACCTCGCCGCCCGTCGTGACGGGCAGCTGCACGCGGTAGTTGCCGCCGCGGATGCGCCGCAGCACGGAGATCGCCTCGCGCAGCGGCACCGTCAGGCTGCGCGCCAGGATGTACGCGAGCGCGCCGCTCGCGGCCAGCGCCAGCGCGGCCATCGCCAGCTCGACGCGGAAGCGGTGCAGCTGCTTGGCCAGCATGTTCGTGGGCGACATCGTCACGCGCACGAGGCCCACGACCTCCGTCGTCAGCGTGGGCGGACGCGTGTCGCTGGAGGCGGAGACGTGCGGCGTGCCATTGTCCGAGAACAGGTTGAACCACACGACCTGCTTGTGGATCGCGGCCTCGAACGAGCGGCTCTCCGCCACGATCGGGTATTCGGACGCGACGGACACTGGGGTCTGGCCGTTCATGTCGACGACCTCGATACGGTACACGCTGCTGTCCGACTGCACGAGGCCATTGATCGTCAGGCGCAGGTCCGACAGGTTGCCGGAAATGACGTTGTATTCGCTGGTCTCCGCGAGCGCGCGAGCGAGGATGCGGCCGCGCTCCGCCAGCTCCTCGTCGACCTGGGCGCGGTGCGCGTACCAGGAATACGAGACGAAGGACGTGAACAGCAGGGTCACGGGCAGCATCGTGATGAAGGCCATGCGCAGGCCGATGCTCCAGCCGCGCCAGAATTGCAGGGCGCCGGGCCGCAGCTTCGCGGGCCGCAGCGTCGACGACCGCAGGGCGGCCGCGCGCAGCGACGCGTCGCGCAGGGCGGTCGGCCGCTTCATGGCTGGTGCGCCGGCATGGGCCGGGCGAAGTTGCGCACGTTGTCCGGCACCTCGACGTCGAGCGAGTGCGCGACGCCCTCGTTGACGATGGTGTGGAAGTAGCGCGGGAACTGGGGTGCCGGCAGCTCGCCGCCGGCCACGTAGCCGGCCACGATCTCGGCCAGCTGCGCATTGATGTCCTCGACCTCGGAATACGTCGTCGCCAGCGCGCCGGCCTTCACCATGTCGGCCGAGAAGCCGATCACGCCCTGCTTGTGGCGGTAGGTCGCGAGCAGGATGTTGCGGAAGTTTTCCGGGGTGTAGACGACGCTGTCGGGCAGCGCCAGCAGCACGTCGGTCTGGGCGATCTGGCCCAGCAGGCGGTTGATGTCCTCGTCCGGTTCGGCCTGCAGCACGTTCACGTGCTCGTTTTCCAGGATCGGCTTGAGGAACGCGGTGTCCGGACCGAGGATGGCGGCCACGCGCACGGGACGCCGGTACAGCAGGGCCACGAGGCGCAGCTGGTCGTCCGGCGCCGGTTCGGCATACACGGCCGTGAACGAGGCGGCGCGCGCCGCCGGCAAGGTGCCGACGATGGAGCGCACGACCTGGCTCGACGTGAACGTGGAAATGACGACGCAGTCGCAGCGGCGCTGCGCGACCTCGCGCAACGCGGCCGGGCCGACGGTCACATACAGCATGCGCCGGTGCTGGGCCAGCTCGGTGCGGAACACGGCGAACACGGGCACGAGGCGGCGCACCATGTCGTCCACGATGCGGCGCGTGATGGCGCTGTCGTCGGTCGTGACGATCTGGTAGCGGTAGCCCTGCACGGGTTCCGGCCTGATCTCGTGCGTGGTGGTGGCGTGCGCGGTCGCGGTCAGCGCCAGGGCGGCCAGAAACAGGCCGCGCCGGATGCGCGCGCGGCAACCGGATCCCCGCCTGCGCGGGGACGACGCTCGATACCCGTCGCTCCCGCGCAAGCGGAAGCCCAAGTTTGCAAACCGGATCACGGACGACAGCACGGCGACGAAACGGTTCAGGGCTCGATCAAGCCGTGCTTGACCGCGAGCTTGGTGATGTACGCCTGCCGGTGCACCCCCAGCTTTTCCTTCACGGACTGGCTGATGTTGCTGATGGTCTTGGTCGACAGGTTGAGGCGCTCGGCGATCTCCATATTGGTGAGACCTTCGGCCATCAGCTTGAAGATCTCCAGGCTGCGCTCGTCCAGCTGCGATTGCGGCGAAACGTCGCCGCGCACGGCCAGGCTGGCCAGGCGCTCCGCGATCTGCGGCAGGAAGTACAGCTTGCCCGCATGCGCGTGGCGCACGGCGTCGGCCAGGTCGGCCGGGTCGCAATCCTTGGTCACGAAGGCGTGCGCGCCCAGGCGGTAGGTTTCCTTGATCAGGCTGTCCTGGTCGAACTGGCTGAGGAACACGATCTTTGCCTTGGGGTCGTTCCTGAGGATGTTCTGCGCCGCGTCCATCCCCGTCAGCTCGGTGCCGAAGCGGATGTCGAGCACCGCCACGTCCGGCCGGAATTCCGCATACATCGCGGCCGCTTCGCTCGGGCTCTTGGCCTGGCCTACCACTTCCATTCCCTGCGCCGACAGCGACAGCGCGAACCCGGTCATCACGATCGGGTGGTCGTCCGCCAGCATCACGCGGATCGGCTTTTGCTCTTTCTGCACGTTTGATTCTCCAGGCTACCTCTGCTTTCAGGCGAAAGCACAAAGACGATTATTCCACACAACAGCAACGGGCGCGAGGCGGGTTGCGACCATTTTCCGACAGGACCGGACGGGGACGTCGCACAAGTGGAATTACAAACTGCTACGAAATCGCTTTACGCATTGCTATGACATAGCATATATTGATTCCGTTCGTTGGATTTTACGCTTCACTCCGATTTACGTCCGGCAATGCCGGCAACAACAACAAGGAGATGGCCATGCAATTCACGAGTCTCTCGAGCGGCAACCGCCCCGACGGCAAAGCCGCGAAATTCGCCCTCATCGCGGGCCTGCACGTCGTCGTCGGCACGCTCTTCATCCACAGCCTGAATACGAAGAAGATTTCCCTGTCCAGCCTGCCGGAACAGGTGCTCGTCATGATCGAACCCGAACGGCCGACACCGCCGCCACCGCCCGAGCCGCCCAAGCCGACACAGCAGCTGGCGCCGCCGGATATCGTGGTGCCGAAGGTCGAGGTGGACGTCGCGCCGCCGCCGCTGCCGAACCCGGTGCAGGCGACCACGGCATCGGATCCGTCGCCGTTCCCGGCCATGCCGTCCGACCCCATGCCGGAAGCGCCGGCCACGCCCAGCGCCAACCCCGGCCAGATGCGCACGGCCGTCTTCGCGGACGCCAACGGCTGCGCCCTGCCCGACTATCCGGCCGCCGCCGCGCGCCGGGGCGACACGGGCACGACGACGCTGGCCCTGCTGGTGGGCCCGGACGGCCGCGTGAGTTCGGCGCGCATCGACCGGTCGAGCGGCTCGCGCGACCTGGACCGCGCCGCCATCAATGCGCTCAGCCTGTGCAAGTTCAAACCCGCCACGAACAACGGCGTGGCGGAATCCGGATGGGCGAAACTCGCCTTCGTCTGGAAGCTCGACTAGTTTGTCGTCCCCTCCTTGGCCCGCTCCCTCCGGCGGGCTTTTTTTTGCGTAAAACCATAAGAACGACGGGAGACGCACGATGCGTCACGCACCATCACTAGCCGCCTGCGCGGCCTGCGGCCTGGCGCTGCTGCTCGCCTGGCTCGCGCTGCAGCCATATGCGGCGCCCGTGCCGACCGGCCCTTTTTTGCCGGGCTACGGCAGCGAGCGCGCACTGGCGCACGTGCGGGCGCTCGCGCAGGCGCCGCGCCCGGCCGGCCTGCCGCCGCTGCTGCTGCCGCTGACCGGGACCACGGTAGCGGCCGACGTGCTACGCTTTCGCTGATGCCGGTGCGCCGACATCCCTCACACCTCACACACCGCGCGTGGACGGATTCGCATACGATACAGGCCTGTCTCCCTCAGCCCATGAAAGGAATATCCATGTCCGAATCCCGCCCGCCATTCCCGCCGTTCACCCGTGAAACGGCGATCCAGAAAGTCCGCCTCGCGGAAGACGGCTGGAACAGCCGCGATCCGGCAAAGGTCGCGCTGGCGTACACGCCGGACAGCCGCTGGCGCAACCGCACGGAATTCGTCGACGGCCGCGAGCAGATCGTCCAGTTCCTCGACCGCAAATGGAAGAAGGAACTGGACTACCGTTTGATCAAGGAACTCTGGGCCGTGGACGGCAACCGCATCGCCGTACGCTACGCCTACGAATGGCACGACGATTCCGGCAACTGGTTCCGCACGTTCGGCAACGAAAACTGGGAATTCGACGAACACGGCCTGATGCAGCGGCGCTACGCCTGCCTGAACGACATGCCGATCAAGGAATCCGAGCGCAAATACCACTGGCCGCTGGGACGGCGGCCGGGCGATCACCCGGGATTGTCCGACCTGGGCCTGTGAATCGTCCGGTTACTGGATGACGCCGCAGGCGATGCGCGCGCCCCCGCCGCCCAGCGGTTTCGGTTGATCCGAGAAATTATCGCCGCCGGCGTGAATCATGAGCGCCTTGCCCTTCACCTCGGACAGCCTGGTCAGGCGCGGCGCCGTCACCGCCGTGCTGGCCCCGCCGTTGTCCGACACCACGAGTGCCGGCAAGTCGCCCAGGTGGCCGTCGCCGGACGGGCCGGCATGGTGTTTGGATGCCGTCGGATCGAAGTGCCCGCCGGCCGCACCGGCCGCGACCTTTTTCCCATCCTTCTCGTTGACGCCGCAACTGGCGATGTCGTGCACGTGGAAGCCGTGCGCACCCGGCGGCAGGCTCGTCAGATGCGGCGTGAACACGAGGCCGTTGCCGGATTCGGTGATCGTCACGCTGCCGATCATCTTGCCGGTGCCGTCCGTGCTCACCAGGGTCATCGGGGCCTGCAACTGGTCGGCCGCCTGGACGCCGGCGGCTGCGGTGAGCGCACATGCGAGTGCGATGAGCGATTTCAAAGTCATGCCGTCTCCTTTCAGGGTTCTTTCAGGTTAGGAATGTGTCGCGGGGATAGTGTATTCGATAAAAATTGATCAAGGTGAACGGGATCGGAAGCTTGAGGTGACACAACAAAGATCGCGGGTTCCGCAGGAACAATGGCGGGTCGGTGGCTGCTGCCACGACGGTGAGGAGACATCATGCTTGAACCCGCACAACCGGACCTGCCGGAACGACACCAGTACATCCAGGAGGTTCACAACAACCTCATCGAAGCCCATCCAGAGCTTGCCGGCGACGGCAGCTTGCTGGACCGGCTCGAGCGCGCGTATGCGCATGCCGTGGTGTTGGGGTTCACGGACAGCGCGACGATCATGCAATTCCTGCGCTACGAAACATCGGCCCCGAATTTTTATCGCCAGCCGGCCATCGACGCCTGGCTCAGGACGCCGGGTCAATCTGTCGAGCAGCGCTTCGCGGACGTGGTGGCGCGGGTCAAGTCGCGGTTGCGGCGGGACTGACGGCCTGGACGTCATCGGTCGCGCGCACCTCGGCATACTCGCCGTGCAGGTTCGCCAGCGCCATCAGGTGGACATCCTCGGCGCTGCGCGGCGTGCCGCCGAAGTCCGCCTTGTCGAAGGTAAAGCAGGCATCCGCCACGACGATGGTCGAGAATCCCAGGTTGCCGGCCGTGCGCGCCGTCGCCTCGACGGAATTGTTCGTGCTCACGCCTGCGATGACGACGTGGCGGATGCCGCGCGCATGCAGCCACCGTTCGAGCCCGGTATTGATGAAGGCATCCGGGACGTTCTTTTCGACGACGTGCTCGTGCGCCAGCGGCATAAAGCGTTCCTGGAATTCGGCGCCGCCCTGGCCGGGCGCAAAGACCGACGCCGGCGCGCGGCTGATGTGGCGCACCAGGACGACAGGTTGATCTCGTGCCCGCCACGCGGCCAGGAGGCGGGCGATGTTGTCTTCCGCGTGCGGGTTGTTGCGGGGCGGCAGGGTTGGGCTGAGCATGCCTTTTTGCATGTCGATGATGAGCAGGGCGGTTCGTACGGCCATGATGTCCTCGGCTGGGCAGGCGGCGCGGCGCGCCGTCACTGCCCCGCGAGCTTAACACCCCGGGCGCCACCGTTTCCCCGCCGAGCCACCGGAACCGTCCCTCGAGATGTCTGACAACGCTCATGGGGCGCCTCATCCAGACCGATAGAGGGCATTTGCCGGCCTTGTCTATTTCATAATTTTGATACATCAATCATTGCCTGCGTCCGTGCAGTAACAGCAATCTGATGTTATCGTTGTCGGTCCAACAACATTACACAGAGTGCCAAAGGACCTTCATGCTTCTCTACGTCGACGCCCAGTACGCCAGTCCCTATGCGATGTCTGTTTTTGTCGGACTCAAGGAAAAAAATATCTCTTTCGATATGCAAACGCTCGATCTGGGAGCGGGCGCAAACCACTTGCCTAATTACGCCGTTACGTCGCTGACGCGACGCGTACCCACTCTGATCGAGGGCGATTTTTCTTTGTCCGAGTCCTCGGCGATCACCGAATATCTCGATGAGGTATATCCCGGCGTCGCGCTGTATCCAGCCGCCCCCAAAGCGAAAGCACGCGCCCGAGAAATCCAGGCGTGGCTGAGAAGCGATCTGCTGCCGATACGGCAGGAACGTTCGACAGAAGTCCTTTTTTATCGCCCATCCGATGCGCCTCTTTCCATCGCCGCCAGGCAAGCCGCGCAAAAGCTGTTCGACGCTGCGGACAGGTTGCTGGCACCGGGCCGCGAACACTTGTTTGACACCTGGTGTATCGCGGACGTGGATCTCGCATTGATGCTGAACCGTCTCGTCCTGAATGGCGACGCCGTACCGGCGCGGCTCGCGGACTATGCGAAAAGACAATGGGAACGAGCGTCGGTTCAGGCCTGGGTGAACCTGGCGCGTCCTCCGCTCTGAGCGAACGGCATCCCCAAAAAAAACGGCACCCCTCGAGGTGCCGTTTTCATTAGCCGACTAGGCTAAAGCAAAAGCGAAGATTACTCGCCGTCGCCGTGATGCTGCTCGACCGAAGCCGCCGCCTGCTGCTGGTCTTCCATCGCCTGCAGTTCGGCAGCCATATTGGCCTTCTCCTGCTGCAGCAGCGCTGCGCGCTCTTCGGCTTCCCACGCTTCTTTCTCCTTGCGGGCGCGGTGGAAGGCGAGACCCGTACCGCCCGGGATCAGGCGGCCGACGATGACGTTTTCCTTCAGGCCGCGCAGACCGTCGCGCTTGCCCATGATCGCCGCTTCGGTCAGCACGCGGGTGGTTTCCTGGAACGATGCGGCCGAGATGAACGAATCGGTCGACAGCGATGCCTTGGTAATACCCAGCAGCACGTTTTCGTAGGTCGCCGGCAGCTTGTTGGCGGCCGTCATGCGGTCGTTCTCTTCCAGCAGTTCCGAACGCTCCACCTGCTCGCCGACGATGTAGTCGGTGTCGCCGGCTTCGACGATCTGCACGCGGCGCAGCATCTGGCGAACGATCACCTCGATGTGCTTGTCGTTGATCTTCACGCCCTGCAGACGGTACACGTCCTGCACTTCGTCGACGATGTAGCGAGCCAGCGCTTCGATACCCAGCAGGCGCAGGATGTCCTGCGGATCGGCCGGGCCGTCCACGATCATCTCGCCCTTGTTCACCACCTGGCCGTCGTGCACCAGCACTTGCTTGTCCTTGGTGATCAGGAACTCGTGCTTGTTGCCGTCCATGTCGGTGATTTCCAGGCGCTGCTTGCCCTTGGTCTCTTTACCGAATGCGACCGTACCGGTGACTTCCGCCAGCATGCCGGCATCTTTCGGCGAACGGGCTTCGAACAGCTCGGCAACGCGCGGCAGACCACCGGTAATGTCGCGGGTCTTCTGCGATTCGGTCGGGATACGTGCGAGCACTTCACCCACCGATGCCTGCTGGCCGTCCTTCACCATGATCAGCGCGCCGACCTGGAAACCGATCGTCACGGCGTGTTCCGTGCCGGCGATCTTGACTTCCTGGCCTTGTTCGTTCAGCAGCTTGACCTGCGGACGCAGGACCTTGCTGGCCGAACCGCGGCGTTTCGGGTCGATCGCCACCAGGGTCGACAGGCCGGTCACGTCGTCGACCTGGCGAGCGACGGTGACGCCCTCTTCCACGTTCTCGAACTTGATCGTGCCGCCGTATTCCGTGATGATCGGACGGGTCAGCGGGTCCCACGTCGCCAGCGGCATGCCGGCCTTGACGACCAGGCCGTCCTGGACAGCCAGGGTCGCGCCGTACGGCACCTTGTGACGCTCGCGCTCGCGGCCGTGGTCGTCCGTGATCAGCACTTCGCCCGAACGCGAAATGACGATCTGGGCGCCCTTGCCGTTGGTCACGTAACGCATGGTCGCCGTGAAGCGGATCGTACCGTTCGACTTGGCTTCGACCGACGATGCCACCGCCGCACGCGATGCCGCACCACCGATGTGGAACGTACGCATGGTCAGCTGGGTACCCGGCTCACCGATCGACTGCGCAGCCACCACACCGACGGCTTCGCCGGAGTTGACCAGCATGCCGCGGCCGAGGTCGCGGCCATAGCACTTCGCGCACAGGCCGTAACGGGTGTCGCAGTTCAGCGGCGTGCGGACCTTGACTTCGTCGATGCCCAGACGCTCGATCTCTTCGACCATGTCTTCGTCCAGCAGCGTGCCGGCTTCGTACAGGGTTTCCTGCGTTTCCGGATTGACGATGTCGTTACCGGCCACGCGGCCCAGGATACGGTCGCGCAGGGCTTCGATCACTTCACCGCCTTCGACCATCGCCTTCATCAGCGTGCCGTTGGAGGTGCCGCAATCGTCTTCCGTCACGACCAGGTCCTGCGTCACGTCGACCAGGCGACGGGTCAGGTAACCCGAGTTTGCCGTCTTCAGCGCGGTGTCGGCCAGGCCTTTACGGGCGCCGTGCGTCGAGATGAAGTACTGCAGAACGTTCAGGCCTTCGCGGAAGTTCGCGGTAATCGGCGTTTCGATGATCGAGCCGTCCGGCTTCGCCATCAGGCCGCGCATACCGGCCAGCTGGCGGATCTGGGCTGCGGAACCGCGGGCGCCCGAGTCGGCCATCATGTAGATGGCGTTGAACGACTCTTGCGTGCCCTGCGTGCCGT
Source organism: Massilia luteola (assembly GCF_034420155.1). Lineage (NCBI taxonomy): Bacteria > Pseudomonadati > Pseudomonadota > Betaproteobacteria > Burkholderiales > Oxalobacteraceae > Massilia > Massilia luteola. The sequence goes on along the minus strand of NZ_JAXOFN010000039.1, from coordinate 11,551 downwards.
CGCGCTTCGTGACCGGCTCGACCTTCAGCTGGTCCATCATCGCCTTGCCCACTTCGTCCGAGGTCTTGCCCCAGATGTCGACGACCTTGTTGTAACGCTCGCCGGCCGTGACCAGACCCGACGAGTATTGCTGTTCGATCTGCTTCACTTCCGCTTCGGCGGTCGCGATCATGCCCTTCTTGACGTCCGGGATCAGCATGTCGTCGACGGCGATCGAGATACCGGCGCGCGTCGCCAGGCGGAAGCCCGACTGCATCAGCTTGTCGGCAAACACGACGGTCGCACGCAGGCCGCACTTGCGGAACGACGTGTTGATCAGCTTGCTGATCTCTTTCTTCTTCAGCGCGCGGTTCAGCACCGAGAACGGCAGGCCTTTCGGCAGGATCTCGGACAGGATCGCACGGCCGACCGTGGTCTCGTAACGGGTCAGCGTCTGGTCGAAACCGCCTTCGGCGTTACGCGGGAATTCCACGATACGCACGGTGATGCGGGTCGCCAGCTCGACTTCCTTGTTGTCGTACGCGCGAATGACTTCCGACACGTCCGGGAACATCATGCCTTCGCCCTTGGCGTTGATCGCCTCGCGCGACGCGTAGTACAGGCCCAGCACGATATCCTGCGACGGCACGATCGACGGTTCGCCGTTCGACGGGAACAGGATGTTGTTCGAGGCCAGCATCAAGGTGCGGGCTTCCATCTGTGCTTCGATCGACAGCGGGACGTGGACTGCCATCTGGTCGCCGTCGAAGTCGGCGTTGAACGCCGCGCAGACCAGCGGGTGCAGCTGGATCGCCTTGCCTTCGATCAGGACCGGCTCGAACGCCTGGATACCGAGACGGTGCAGCGTAGGCGCACGGTTCAGCATGACCGGGTGTTCCTTGATGACTTCTTCCAGGATGTCCCAGACGACCGGTTCCTGCTGCTCGACGAGCTTCTTCGCGGCCTTGATGGTGGTCGCGAGACCCATCAGTTCCAGCTTGTTGAAGATGAACGGCTTGAACAGTTCCAGGGCCATCAGCTTCGGCAGGCCGCACTGGTGCAGTTTCAGCTGCGGACCCACCACGATGACCGAACGGCCCGAGTAGTCGACGCGCTTGCCCAGCAGGTTCTGACGGAAGCGGCCGCCCTTACCCTTGATCATTTCAGCCAGCGACTTCAGCGGACGCTTGTTGGCGCCGGTCATCGCCTTGCCGCGACGGCCGTTGTCCAGCAGCGAGTCGACCGCTTCCTGCAGCATGCGCTTTTCGTTGCGCGTGATGATCTCCGGCGCGCGCAGTTCCATCAGGCGCTTCAGGCGATTGTTACGGTTGATGACGCGGCGGTACAGGTCGTTCAGGTCGGACGTCGCGAAACGGCCGCCATCCAGCGGGACGAGCGGACGCAGCTCCGGCGGCAGGACCGGGAGCACTTCCATGATCATCCAGTCCGGCTTGATGCCCGAACGCTGGAACGCCTCGAGCACTTTCAGGCGCTTGGCGTATTTCTTGATCTTCGCTTCCGACTTCGATTCCTTCAGCTCGACGCGCAGGGCTTCGGCTTCGCGGTCGATGTCGATCGAGCGCAGCAGTTCACGGATGCCTTCGGCGCCCATGAATGCGGTGAAGTCGTCGCCGTACTCTTCGTACTTGGCGGCGTAGTCGTCTTCCGACATGATCTGGCACTTCTTCAGCGGGGTCATGCCCGGATCGGTCACGACGTACGCTTCGAAGTACAGCACGCGTTCGATGTCGCGCAGGGTCATGTCCAGGACCATGCCCAGACGCGACGGCAGCGACTTCAGGAACCAGATGTGCGCGGTCGGCGAGGCCAGCTCGATGTGACCCATGCGCTCACGGCGCACCTTGGCCAGCGTGACTTCGACGCCGCACTTCTCGCAGATGACGCCGCGGTGCTTCAGGCGCTTGTACTTGCCGCACAGGCATTCGTAGTCCTTGATCGGACCAAAGATTTTCGCGCAAAACAGGCCGTCGCGTTCCGGCTTGAACGTACGGTAGTTGATGGTCTCCGGCTTCTTGACTTCGCCGAACGACCACGAACGGATTTTCTCGGGCGACGCCAGGCCGATCTTGATGGCGTCGAAGCTCTCGTTTTGCTGAACTTGCTTGAATAGATCGAGCAGTGCTTTCATTTATCACTCCGGGTGATTGAATTCTGTATCTACTACTACCGCCAGCTTCTCACTGATTTTCGCCAGTGCTTGCTGGAACCACATTCCTTAAAACCGCCTCCCCGCGCAGGCGGGGATCCAAGTTTTTCGGCTGATCCGCCGAACTTAGGTTCCCGCCTGCGCGGGAACGACGATGTTGAGGTCGCGGGCCAGCCCGAAGGCTGGCGGCCGTGCCGCTGTCTTAGTTGCGCTCGAGATCGATGTCGATACCCAGCGAACGAATCTCTTTCACCAGCACGTTGAACGATTCCGGCATACCCGCGTCGATCACGTGGTCGCCCTTGACCAGGTTCTCGTACACCTTGGTACGGCCGTTCACGTCGTCCGACTTGACGGTCAGCATTTCCTGCAGCACGTACGATGCGCCGTACGCTTCCAGTGCCCACACCTCCATCTCACCGAAGCGCTGGCCGCCGAACTGGGCTTTACCACCCAGCGGCTGCTGCGTCACGAGCGAGTACGGGCCGGTCGAGCGGGCGTGCATCTTATCGTCCACCAGGTGGTGCAGCTTCAGCATGTGCATGAAGCCCACGGTCACCTTGCGTTCGAACGCTTCGCCGGTGCGGCCGTCGAACATCGTGACCTGGTTCTTCGACGGGGTCATGCCCAGGTGCTTCGCGATCGGGTCGGGGAAGGCCAGGTCCAGCATGCGGCGGATTTCTTCTTCGTGCGCACCGTCGAACACCGGGGTCGCGAACGGCACGCCGTTCCTCAGGTTGTTCGCCAGTTCGACGATTTCCTCGTCGCTGAAGTTGTCCAGGTCTTCCTTCTTGCCCGTTTCGTTGTAGATCTTGGCCAGGAAGGCGCGCAGTTGCTCGGTCTCCGCCTTGGCCTTGATCATTTCGCCCAGGCGCAGGCCCAGACCTTTGGCAGCCCAACCCAGGTGGGTTTCCAGGATCTGGCCGACGTTCATACGCGACGGCACGCCCAGCGGGTTCAGCACGACGTCGGCCGGGGTACCATCGGCCATGAACGGCATGTCTTCCACCGGCACGATACGCGAGACCACACCCTTGTTACCGTGGCGGCCCGCCATCTTGTCGCCCGACTGCAGGCGGCGCTTGACGGCCAGGTAGACCTTGACCATCTTCTGCACGCCCGGCTGCAACTCGTCGCCCTGCGTGAGCTTCTTGCGCTTCTCTTCGAACGCGAGGTCGAACTGGTGGCGCTTCTCGTTGATCGACTCCTTCATCGCCTCCAGTGCGTTGGCGGTTTCGTCGTCGCTCGGCCTGATGTCGAACCAGTGGAACTTGTCGAGGTCGTCCAGGTAGGCCTTGTCGATCACGGCACCCTTCGCCAGCTTCTTCGGACCGCCGTTGACGGTCTTGCCGACCAGCAGACGCTCCAGACGCTGGAACGCGTCGCCTTCGACGATACGCAACTGGTCGTTCAGGTCCAGGCGGAAGCGCTTCAGCTCGTCGTCGATGATCTGCTGGGCGCGCTTGTCGCGCACGATGCCTTCACGCGTGAACACTTGCACGTCGATCACGGTACCGACCATGCCCGACGGCACGCGCAGCGACGTGTCCTTCACGTCCGACGCTTTTTCGCCGAAGATCGCGCGCAGCAGCTTCTCTTCCGGGGTCAGCTGGGTTTCGCCCTTCGGCGTCACTTTACCGACCAGCACGTCACCGGCCTGCACTTCGGCGCCGATGTAGACGATGCCCGATTCGTCCAGGCGAGCCAACTGGTTTTCCGCCAGGTTCGAGATGTCGCGGGTGATTTCTTCAGGGCCGAGCTTGGTGTCGCGCGCGACGACCGACAGTTCCTCGATGTGGATCGAGGTGTAGCGGTCGTCCTTGACGACGTTTTCCGAGATCAGGATCGAGTCCTCGAAGTTCAGGCCGTTCCAGGGCATGAACGCCACCAGCATGTTCTGGCCCAGTGCCAGCTCGCCCAGGTCGGTCGAGGCGCCGTCGGCGATGACGTCGCCGCGTGCCACGCGATCGCCCACTTTCACGATCGGACGCTGGTTGATGTTGGTGTTCTGGTTCGAACGCGTGTACTTGATCAGGTTGTAGATGTCGACACCGACTTCGCCAGCCTGCGCTTCTTCGTCGTTCACGCGGATCACCACGCGGCCGGCGTCGACGTAATCGACGGTACCGCCACGGGTCGCCTGCACGGTCGTGCCCGAGTCGACCGCCACGGTGCGCTCGATGCCGGTACCGACGAAGGCTTTTTCCGGGCGCAGGCAAGGCACGGCCTGGCGCTGCATGTTGGCGCCCATCAGTGCACGGTTCGCGTCATCGTGCTCGAGGAACGGAATCAGCGACGCTGCGACCGACACGATCTGGCCCGGGGCCACGTCCATGTACTGGATGCGTTCCGGCGAGACCAGGATCGTTTCGCCGGCTTCACGGGCCGACACCAGTTCGTCGACCAGCGTGCCGGTCGCATCGATCGCGGCGTTCGCCTGGGCGATGATGTAGCGGCCTTCTTCGATCGCCGACAGGTATTCGATCTTGTCGGTGACCTTCGAACCGTCGACCTTGCGGTACGGGGTTTCCAGGAAGCCGTATTCGTTCAGGCGCGCAAACAGAGCCAGCGAGTTGATCAGGCCGATGTTCGGGCCTTCAGGCGTTTCGATCGGGCAGACGCGGCCGTAGTGGGTCGGGTGCACGTCGCGGACTTCGAAGCCGGCGCGTTCGCGGGTCAGGCCGCCCGGGCCCAGTGCGGAGACACGGCGTTTGTGCGTGATTTCCGACAGCGGGTTCGTCTGGTCCATGAACTGCGACAGCTGCGACGAACCGAAGAATTCGCGGATCGCGGCCGAGATCGGCTTGCTGTTGATCAGGTCGTGCGGCATCAGGTTGTCCGCTTCGGCCTGGCCGAGGCGTTCCTTGACGGCACGCTCCACGCGCACGAGGCCGGCGCGGAACTGGTTTTCGGCCAGCTCGCCCACGCAACGCACGCGGCGGTTACCCAGGTGATCGATGTCGTCGACTTCGCCGCGGCCATTGCGCAGCTCGACCAGGATCTTGATCACGGCCAGGATGTCTTCGTTCGACAGGGTCATGTCGCCGACCAGCTCGTCGCGGCCGATGCGGCGGTTGAACTTCATGCGGCCGACGGCCGACAGGTCGTAGCGCTCCGGGCTGTAGAACAGGCCGTGGAACAGCGCTTCCACCGATTCCTCGGTCGGCGGTTCGCCAGGACGCATCATGCGGTAGATCGCCACGCGTGCGGCCGTCTGGTCGGCGGTGTCGTCGGTGCGCAGGGTCTGCGAGATGTACGCGCCCTGGTCGAGGTCGTTGGTGTACAGCGTCTGGATCGCGTCGATGTTGGCATCGCGCAGCTTGCCAAGCAGCTCGTCGGTCAGCTCGTCGTTGGCGTTGGCGATGATCTCGCCGGTGTCGCCGTCGACGACGTTCTTCGCCAGCACGCGGCCGATCAGGTAGTCTTCCGGCACCGAGATGTGGGTGATGCCGGCGGTCTCGACGTCGCGCACGTTCTTGGCGTTGATGCGCTTATCCTTCGTCACGAGCGTCTTGCCCGACTTCGGATCGACGATGTCGAAGCGCGCGACTTCGCCGCGCAGGCGCTCGGCCACGAATTCCAGCTCCGCGCCTTCCGAGCGCAGGTTGAAGTTGTCGAACACGAAGAAGTTGGCGAGGATCTGCTCCGGCGTCATGCCGATGGCTTTCAGCAGGATCGTCACCGGCATCTTGCGGCGGCGGTCGACGCGGAAGAACAGGATGTCCTTCGGGTCGAACTCGAAGTCCAGCCACGAGCCGCGGTAGGGAATGATACGTGCCGAGAACAGCAGCTTGCCCGACGAGTGCGTCTTGCCGCGGTCGTGCTCGAAGAACACGCCCGGCGAACGGTGCAGCTGCGAGACGATCACGCGCTCGGTGCCGTTGATCACGAACGAGCCGTTGGCGGTCATGAGCGGCAGTTCGCCCATGTACACTTCCTGTTCCTTCATTTCCTTCACGACCGGCTTGGTCGGCGATTCCTTGTCCAGGATCACCAGACGCACCTTGGCGCGCAGCGGCGACGCGAAGGTCAGGCCACGTTGTTGGCATTCCTTGACGTCGAAAGCGGGGTCACCCAGTACGTAAGAGAGGAACTCGAGACGCGCAAAACCGTTGTGCGACACGATCGGGAAGATGGAGGTGAAAGCCGATTGCAGACCTTCGTTCTTGCGTGCGGAGGGCCCAGCGTCCGCCTGCAGGAAATTCTCGTAAGACTCCAGCTGCGTAGCGAGGAGGTAGGGAACGTTGTGAACGTTGGCGCGCTTCGCGAACGACTTGCGAATGCGTTTCTTCTCAGTAAATGAGTAGTGCATGGACACTCCGTGAGTGACAGAAAGGATGAGAATTCAGGAATTGCCAGTGGTTAAGCAACCACATGCAAGGCCTCAAATCTCGCCGCGATCCGCCGGGTGATTAGGAACCGGTGCTGCTGTGTTACGATAATGCCGTGCTGCGGTGCTTCCAAAACAGGGGCGCTGCCCATTTTGTCGTAGGGACGACAAAAGAGCCAAAGCCGCATACCCCACCTTCCGGCGGGGATCTGCGCGCTTTGACTCCGGCGCCGGGCACTGTTACCAGTGCCCTTTGCATATGTATTACTTGAGCTCGGCCTTGGCGCCAGCTTCTTCCAGCTTCTTCTTGGCGGCTTCAGCGTCAGCTTTCGGCAGGGCTTCCTTGACGGTCTTCGGTGCGCCGTCAACGACGTCCTTGGCTTCTTTCAGGCCCAGGCCGGTGATTTCGCGGACAGCCTTGATGACGCCGACCTTGTTCGCGCCGACTTCGGTCAGCACGACGTTGAATTCGGTCTGCTCTTCAACAGCTGCTGCAGCGGCGCCGCCGCCAGCTGCCGGTGCCGACATTGCAGCTGCCGACACGCCGAACTTCTCTTCGAAAGCCTTGACCAGGTCGTTCAGTTCCATGACCGACATTGCGCCAACTGCGTCCAGGAACTCTTCTTTGCTAATTGCCATTTGAAACTCCAAATATATGTTGTGTAGTTAGTACTTGACCAAAAAGGCAGGGCTTATTCAGCCGCTGCGGTTTCCGCTGCCGGAGCTGCGGAACCTTCGCCTTTTTGTGCTGCCACGGCAGCCAGAACGCGTGCAAAGCCGGAGACCGGAGCCTGCATGACACCCAGCAGCTGGGCGATGAGGACTTCACGGCTCGGGATGCTTGCCAGTGCCGAAACACCAGCGACATCCAGATTCTTACCAGCGTAGTTACCGCCCTTCACCACCAGCTTGTCGTTGGTCTTGGAGAAGTCGGCCAGCACTTTGGCTGCTGCGACGGCGTCATCCGAGATCGAGTAGATCAGCGGACCAACCATCGAATCAGCCAGCGGTGCAAACTGGGTGCCTTCCACAGCGCGACGTGCCAGCGTGTTCTTCAGAACACGCAGGTACACACCCTGCGAACGAGCGGCTGCACGGAGTTTCGTCAAGTGACTAACCTGGATGCCACGGTACTCGGCGACGACGATGGTTTGCGCAGTTGCTACTTTTGCGGAAACTTCTTCGACGACGGCCTTTTTGTCATTCAGATTAAGACCCACGGTCAATCTCCTTAAATGATGTGGAGGAAATCCCCCGCATCGGTTCGAACACGGCGTCCGAAGTTAAGAAGCGAGACTAACGAATACAACTACGTAGCATCGACTACAAAACTTGCTCGGGTTCGCCATCTGCGTTGGGTTTTACGTATTAACCTCCAGCCCAACCTCTGCCTTTGGCCCAACGGTCTTTGATTGCCTGGCAGCTTGACGCCGCCAGCCCAAAGATCTGCCCCACGATAAAACCATGAGGTCTAAACTTGGATCCCCGCCTTCGCGGGGAGTCGTTCTCGGCAGTGCCGAGAAGGACGAGAACAAGTTCTCGTCGCTTTATTTTTTACTTAAGCAGCCAGGGTGCCGTGATCGACACGGACGCCCGCGCCCATGGTCGACGAGATCGCGACCTTGCGCAGGTAGATACCCTTCGACGAAGCCGGCTTGGCCTTGTTCAGGGCATCGATCAGCGCGACCAGGTTGGTCTTGAGCTGTTCGTCGCTGAACGACTTGCGGCCGATCGTGGCGTGGATGATACCTGCCTTGTCGGTACGGTACTGGACCTGACCGGCCTTGGCGTTGCGCACGGCGCCCGCCACGTCCGGGGTCACGGTGCCGACCTTCGGGTTCGGCATCAGGCCGCGCGGGCCCAGGATCTGGCCCAGGGTACCGACGATACGCATGGTGTCCGGCGAAGCGATCACGACGTCGAACGGCATGTCGCCGGCCTTGACGCGTTCTGCCAGGTCTTCCATGCCGACGATGTCGGCGCCGGCGGCTTTAGCCTGCTCGGCCTTGTCGCCCTGGGCGAAGACGGCGACGCGGACGGTCTTGCCCGTACCGGCCGGCAGAACGACGGAACCGCGAACGACCTGGTCCGACTTCTTCGGATCCACGCCCAGCTGAACGGCGACGTCGATCGACTCGTTGAACTTGGCGGTTGCGAATTCCTTGACGATTGCGACGGCGTTGTCGAAAGCGTAGGCCTTGTTACGGTCTACTTTGGCTTTCATTTCTTTGAGGCGCTTGGACAGCTTAGCCATTTAGATACCCTCCACCGTGATGCCCATCGAACGTGCCGAGCCGGCGATGATGCGCACAGCGGCATCCATGTCGGCAGCGGTCAGGTCCGGCTGTTTGGTTTTTGCGATTTCTTCGGCCTGGGCACGGGTCAGCGTGCCGACCTTGTCGGTGTGCGGCTTCGGCGAACCCTTGGTCACGCCAGCGAATTTCTTGATCAGGTACGTTGCCGGCGGGGTCTTCATCTCGAAGGTGAAGGACTTGTCCGCGAAGGCGGTGATCACGACCGGAATCGGCATGCCCGGTTCCATGCCTTGCGTCTTGGCATTGAAGGCCTTGCAGAATTCCATGATGTTCAGACCGCGCTGGCCGAGGGCCGGGCCGATCGGAGGGGAGGGATTTGCTTTACCAGCCGCCACTTGCAGCTTGATAAAACCGACGATTTTCTTTGCCATGATTGGCTCCTTTGTCGATTATGAGTGGTAGCGCTCCACCACCTATCTGGCGGAGCTCCTCTTATCGGATTCCGCCTTGCTGCTGCGACGCTCCGATTCGGCGTTTTAGACTTTCTCTACCTGCCCGAACTCCAGTTCCACCGGAGTCGCGCGGCCGAAGATGGTGACAGACACCCGCACCTTCGATTTTTCGTAGTTGACTTCCTCGACGCTGCCGTTGAAGTCGGTGAACGGGCCTTCCTTGATGCGCACATGCTCGCCCACTTCGTACAGCACTTTGGGCCGCGGCTTCTCGACACCTTCCTGGACCTGCTGCATGATCTTGTCGATCTCGCGCGCCGGAATCGGGGTCGGCTTGTTGCTCTTGCCGCCGATGAAGCCGGTGACTTTCGGCGTGTTCTTCACGAGGTGCCAGGTCTCGTCGGTCATTTCCATCTCGACCAGCACATAACCCGGGAAGAAGCGACGCTCGGTTACCGATTTGCTGCCGTTCTTGACTTCGACCACTTCTTCGGTCGGCACCAGGATGCGGCCGAACTGCTCCTGCATGCCGCCGCGCTCGATGCGATCGGTCAGGCCACGCATCACGCTCTTTTCCATGCCGGAGTAGACATGCACGACGTACCAGCGCTTATTACTGACCGGAACACTCAGCGGCGCGCCATCGTCTTGTGCCGGAACGCCGGCCGCCGGGACTTCACCCGGCACGTTTTCAGCGTTTTCGCTCATTACTGTTTCCACCCAAGGATCACGTCGTACATCAGGAACTCAAGAATCTTATCCGTGCCCCACAGGAACATTGCCATCACCAGCACGAACCCGAACACCACGGCGGTGATCTGGGTCGCTTCCTTGCGGGTAGGCCATACAACCTTCTTCGTTTCACGTACGGATTCCTTCGCGAAGATCAGGAAGTCGCGACCGGTGGCGGAAGTCCACAACAGCAGGACGGCAATAGCCAAACCAGCCACGAGTGCGCCTGCGCACATCAGGGCTGGTTTGTTCTGGCCTTTCAGAATGAAAAAGCCGACCACGCCTGCAATCGTAGCAACCACTGCCAGCGCGACCTTGAACTTGTCGTTCGAGGTGCCGACGGTTTGCACGGATTGATTAGACATACTTAATTTACTTTCGGGTGCCTGGCACCGAATTCGGTGGCAGGGGCGGAGGGCATCGAACCCCCAACCTTCGGTTTTGGAGACCGACGCTCTGCCAATTGAGCTACGCCCCTACAAAAACTTCTAGCTGAATCGAGCATTATACGCGAGGTGGATACTTCGCGCAACACTCTATTGTTGGGCGGAACAGAAACGTTCCGCCCGGAGGTACTATCTTACTGCGATCAGGCCAGGATCTTGGCAACCACGCCGGCGCCGACGGTACGGCCGCCTTCGCGGATCGCGAAGCGCAGGCCTTCTTCCATCGCGATCGGTGCGATCAGCTTGACGGTGATCGACACGTTGTCGCCAGGCATGACCATTTCCTTGTCGGCCGGCAGCTCGATCGAACCGGTCACGTCAGTCGTACGGAAGTAGAACTGCGGACGGTAGTTGTTGAAGAACGGGGTGTGACGGCCGCCCTCATCCTTCGACAGCACGTAGATCTCGCCGGTGAAGTGGTTGTGCGGCTTGATCGAACCCGGCTTGGCCAGGACCTGACCACGCTGGACATCTTCACGCTTGGTGCCGCGCAGCAGCAGACCGACGTTGTCGCCGGCTTGACCCTGGTCCAGCAGCTTGCGGAACATTTCCACGCCGGTGCAGGTGGTCTTGACAGTGTCGGTGATGCCGACGATTTCGATCTCTTCGCCGACCTTGATGATGCCGCGCTCGACACGACCGGTCACCACGGTACCGCGACCCGAGATCGAGAACACGTCTTCAACCGGCATCAGGAAGGCGCCGTCGACGGCACGTTCCGGGGTCGGGATGTAGGTGTCCAGGGCTTCAGCCAGGCGGGCGATGCACTCTTCGCCCATCTCGCCCGGCTGGCCTTCCAGCGCCATACGAGCCGAACCCTTGATGATCGGCAGGTCGTCGCCCGGGAACTCGTACTTCGACAGGAGCTCGCGCACTTCCATTTCGACCAGTTCCAGCAGTTCCGCGTCGTCGACCAGGTCGCACTTGTTCAGGAACACGATGATGTACGGCACACCCACCTGGCGAGCCAGCAGGATGTGTTCGCGCGTCTGCGGCATCGGACCGTCAGCGGCCGAGCACACCAGGATCGCGCCGTCCATCTGGGCAGCACCGGTGATCATGTTCTTGATGTAGTCGGCGTGGCCCGGGCAGTCGACGTGAGCGTAGTGGCGGTTGGCCGTTTCGTACTCGACGTGCGCGGTGTTGATCGTGATGCCGCGCGCTTTTTCTTCCGGCGCCGCGTCGATCTG
>NZ_JAXOFN010000038.1:0-64962 GCF_034420155.1 Massilia luteola | reverse complement strand
AGCTTGAGTGTGGTCCCGTCCATGGCAAGAAGTTGCAGGCCCTTGAACTGATACCGCTGCTCATCCTGCTGGTGCCAGCGCCGGGCCGAGGCGGCGAACAACCAGGCCAGCGGCTCCTCGCCAAGCCGCTGCCGCGCCTGGGTTGCGGCGCTATCGGTCACACAGCGGTCCTCCAGGTCCGGTAAAGCCAAGTCCAGTTCCGCCAACACTTGACGTACTGACCGGTGTCGGTACAAGGCCAGCGCAATCACCAGCCATACTACCTGCTGCGCGGGCAAACGCCGCTGGCGGATGCTGGCCTTGCCAGAATAGTTCAGTGCCGCCTCGATCCACTCGGCGGGAAGATGCTCGCCCAGCCGCCTCCAGTCAGGGGCTGCCAAGTCGACAGTAACAAGTGGTAGGGATTCAGATAACATGAAGGCCGCAGGTTAACAGCCCGCGGCCTCGTTTACAAGCGATCGTTGCTGAACTTGCCGCTTAACTTAACGGTATTAGGGTCAGAGCCCGGTTTTTGGAAATGTCGTGTTAGACATTGCCAAGATTCGGGCCCTGACCCCGGTGTGGATCAGTCGAACGCCCACGAATACAGCACGTCCAGCGCCGTGTTCGTGCCCGTCTGCAACTGCAGCGTGATGCGCGGGTTGATCTTGTAGCGCACGCGCACGACGCTCGATGCGGTGGCGGCGCCTTGTTCGAAGCTCAGGTACAGGCGCGACGAGATCCGTTTGCCCACCGTGACCACGGTGTTTTCCAGGCCCGACGCCTGGCCCGCGCCCTGGCGCACGCCCAGTTCGTCGACGCCCAGCGAATTCGCCAGCTTGCTCGTGATGCCGCCGGTGCCGCCTTTGCCACCCAGCAGGGCGCCGGCGGCCGCGCTCAGCACGTCGGCCTCGCTGCCCGTCGTCGCTTCCATGCCGTGGCCCAGCACGAGCCAGGACAGCTTGTCGCTGTCGGACACGTTCGGCGTCGACACGAGCCGCGCCGACGGCGACAGCGCCGTGCCGCGCACCTGCACGCCCGCTTCGACGTTCGTCTCGCTCAGCTGCTCGCCGTCGGGCCGCTTGCGCACGGCGAGGATGTCCAGCGACGGATTGTCGTACGGGCCGCTGAACGTGATCACGCCGCGCTCGATCGCCAGGCGCTGGCCGTACGCGGCATACGTGCCGCCGGCGGTGCTGACGGTGCCGTTGATGCGCGGCGGGCGGTCACCGACCTTCTGCACGCGGACGCTGCCGGCGAGGTAGGCGTCCGCACCCATGCCGCGCAGGTGGAAGTCGTCGCCCAGGTCAGCCGTCAGGTCGATCGTCAGCGGGACGCTCGACGTTTTCTGCGCCGGTGCGGCGGCCGCATTGCCGCGGCCCAGCACGATCACGTCGTCCGAGATCGTCGGGCGGTCCTGCGGCGCCAGTTCGACGAGCGCGCGGTCGGCCTTGAAGTTGCCTTCGACCCGGAACTGGTGCGCGTCGCGCACGACGGTGGCCTGGCCGCTCAGGACGACGGTGCGGTCGGGCCGCGACAGGGCTTCCAGCTTGTCCGCGACGAGTTTCAGGTTCATCGTCGCCTCGCCCCCGGCAAAGCGCACGACGCCGTCCGCGGTCGCGCGCCCGCTGTTGCCTTCGAGGGTCAGGCGCTGCAATTGCAGCTGGTCGCCCGCGAGCAGGGCGCGCAACTGGCCGTTGCGCAGGCGGACGCCCTGGTCCGGCCAGCGCACGGCGAGGCCGTCGCCTTCGATGCTGCCGTTCAGCGTGGGCGCGCCGACGGTGCCGGTGCCGTTCACGGCCAGGCGCAGCGCGCCGTCCACTTCCAGGCCAGGCTGGCCGAGCAGCGGCGACACCCACGCGAGCGAGCCGAGGTTCGCATTGGCCGTCAGCTTGAGCGGACTGTCGTTGTCGACGCGGCCTTGCAGCAACTGCGCGGTGGCGTCCACGCGCGCGTTGCCGATGCGCGCGCCGTCCAGCGCGAGCTGCGTGCGCAGCGCGCCGCCGGCGACGTCGGCGCGCAGGTCGAGCTGGCGCAGGCCCAGCGCGATCGGCGAGACGTCGCCCGCGATCAAATCGCCCTTTTCGCGGAACACGTGGACGTTGCCGGCCAGCTGGGGCACGGCGCCGGGCGCGGTGGGCGCGTGCAGGTCGATGGCCCATTGCGCACCGAGCGTCAGGTCGCCGCGCACGTTCTGGCGCATGGCGTCCGAAGATTGCGCGAGATAGCTGACCGGCACGCCGCTGGCGCTGCCGCGCGTGTTCCAGCGCGGGCCGATCTTGGCCAGCGACTCCACCGTGACGGAGCCGGCCGGCAGCTTGATCGTCGCGCCGTTGAATGCGATCTGCTCCGGCTTGGCCAGGCCCGCGAGGCCGGTGCCGGGCGCGCCCGCGATGTGCAGCGGCGTCGGCGCGGCCAGGGTCATGGCGTAGCGGCCGCTGTTCTTCAGCGAGTCGACCGTGCCGTTCCATGCATTGCCGGTGAGGCCGCCGTGGACGGCCAGCGCGGCGTCGAACGTGTCGCCGCGCGCGGCCGCCTGGATCGTGTGCGCGCCGCGCGTGCCCGTCGAGGTGAGGCGCGCGGAGGCGATCTTCGTTTCGCTGACGTTGCCCTGTTTGTCGGTCGTCGTGCTCGCGTAGTCCGTGATCGCGACGTCCAGCGCGAGCGGATCGGCGGCGCCACGGCCCGCGCCGAGATTCGCGCTGGTCTTCAGCGCACGCACCGACTGCGTGCCCAGCGCGCGGATGTTCTGGCCTTCGACGGATGCCGTCAGCGACGGCGTGTCCATCGTGCCGGACACCGTTCCGGACCCGCGCAGCGCGCCGCCGAAGTCGGGGCCGAGCGCGGCCAGCTGCGGCGCGTCGATGCGCCAGTGCAGCGTGTCGCGCCCGCTGCCGAACGCGCCGCTGGCCGCGACCACGTTGCCGCCCAGGTGCAAGTCGACGTCGGCGTTCGACACGTGGTGCTTGTCGGCGGCGAGTCTTGCGTGACCCCACAATGGCGATTTCGACAGCGTGGAATCCTGCAGCGCCAGGTCGACGGCGCCGCCCATGTTCGCGCCCGTGCGCCCGCTCGCGGTGAAGCCGCCGTTGATGCTGCCGGCCAGCGGCGAGCCGAAGGCGGCCGGGTTCAGGCGCTGCATGTCGCCCTTGGCCGTGACTTCGACGACGCGCGCGCCGGCCGATCCGGACAGCCACGCCTCGCCGCTCGCGTGCACGGAACCGTTGTCGTTCTTGCGTTCGCGCGGCACCCAGCCGAGGCCGCGCGCATCGACGTCGAACGTCGTGCGCGGCGCCTGCATCGTGCCGGTGACGACGCCGCTCGCGAGCACGGCGCCATACAGGTCGCCGCGCAGGGCGGACAGCTGCTTGCCGTCGACCTTCCACGCGAGCCGTTCGCCCGGCTTGCCGAACGCGCCGTGCAGGTCGACCGTGTTCTGGCCCAGCGCCAGCGTGGCGTCGACGTCGTGCACGTGGGTGGCGTCCGCATCGACCTTGCCGCGGCCCGACAGCGGCTGGTCGAACAGCCGGCTTGGACGCAGCGCGAAGTCGGCGCCGACCTTCCACTGCGGAGACAGCGCGCCGGCCGCGTTGATCTCGGCATTGATGTCGGCCTTCGGGAACGTACCGAAATCGGCCGGGTTGAAGCGGCTGACGACGGCGTTCGCCTTGAACGGCTTGTTGTCCTTGAGGCTCGCGCTGCCCGTCACGCGCACGCTGCTCTTGCCGGCCGACAGGCGCGCGTCGCGCACCGTGAGCACGTCGTTCGCCAGCGCCGCCTGCGCGGCGAGGCGCATGCCGGCGTCGAGCAGGTTGACGTCCAGCGTCTGCACGTCCTTCGTGTTCGCGACCTTGATGTCGCCGGCGATCTTCGTCGGCTTCATGCTGCCGTAGACCTGGCGCAGGTCGAAGCGGTCGGTGTGGAGCGCGAATTCGGCCGTGCCGAGTCCCTTTTCGCCGGGCCCGTGCTGGACGCTGCCGCTGCCCGTGAAGCGGCTGGCGGCGCCCACGTCGATCAGCACGTCGGTGATGCGCATCGCCGTCAGGCTGCCGCCCAGCCGGCCGCGCATCGCGCGCAGCGGCAGGCGTTGCTGGTCGAGCGTGCCGACGGCGCCGTCGTTCGTCAGGTCGACGGTGCCGGCGATGTTGCGGTTGGTGTCGAGGTGCACGGCCACGGCCAGGTTCAGGTCCGCGCTCGGCAACGTCGGGCTGAAGAAGCCGGGATCGATGTCGTGCGCATCCAGCGTGAAGGCCTGCAGCGGGATGTCGGCGAACGGCGCCATCACGATCTGCGCCTTGCCGTTCGCGCGCGCGGCCTGGCCGGTGGCGTCGATCACGGTCTTTAGCAGGTCGCCGCCCGCGTGCACCGTCAAGTGCGCGCCGAGGCTCGGCGGCACGGCGGCCTGCGCCGGCGCGGCCGGCTGCGATTGGGTCAGGCTCGCATCGGCATCGAGTTTATACGGCAGCGTGTTGGCGATGGACCCCTTGGCCGCGACCTGGCCCCACGGCGTGTTCGCCGAGGCGTAATCGAGCTTCCACCGCGCCTTGTCGCCGTGCAGGCGCGCGCGGATGTCGTCGATTTCCGTCGTCGCGCCCTTGTTCACGAAGATGGCCTTCGCCAGGCGCGCGTCTTCCACCGCCACCTTGAACGGCGGCGCCAGCTTCGTGGGCATCGTCGCCGGTTCGGTCGACGGCTTCAGCGTTTCCACGCGCAGCACGCGGGCGTACAGCTTGTCGATCTCGACGCCGCGCGACAGGTATTGCCAGGGCTTCCAGTCGATGTCGATGTCGTCGGCCGTCGTCACCGACGTCTCGGTGCGGAACACGACGTGGCCGATGTGCATATGGCCGTACAGCGAGCCGGTGACGCCCGACAGCGTCAGCTTGCCGCCGCTCGCGCCGGCGAGGCGTTGGGCGATCATCTGCAGCGTGGTCTCGCGCCCCAGGTACCAGACGGCGCCGCCCAGCACGACGCCGACGACGACCACGCCGATGCCGACGCGGCGCGGCCAGCGACGCTGGTGTACGGGATTGGATGTTTCCAGCGTTTGCTTATCGGCTTCCATCAGAACGTGAATCCCAGTGAGAAGTGCAGGCGGACTTTATGTACCGCCTTGCCGTAGGCGACGTCGACGTTGATCGGGCCGACGGGGCTGCGCCAGCGCGCGCCGACGCCGTAGCCGACCTTCGGCTTCAGGTCGTGGAAATTGTCGCCCGCGTTGCCGACGTCGTAGAACACGGCCGCGCCCCACGGCGGCTTGAACCAGTAATCGTATTCGGCGCTGCCGGTGAGCAGGTAGCGGCCGCCCGTGATGGCGGAACCGACCGGCACGCCCAGCTGCTGGTAGCCGTAGCCGCGCACCGACTGGTCGCCGCCGGCGCGGAACAGGAACGTCGACGGCACGCCGTTCTTGTCCTTCGACCCGACCGCGCCGAATTCGCCGCGCACGATCAGGGTGCCGGCCTCGCCGACCGGTTTGTAGCCGAGGGCGCGCGTGTACAGGCGCACGAATTTTTCGTCCGTCAGCACGGGCAGGAAGGCGCCGCCGATCTGCGCGTTGACGATGTAGCCGCGCGACGGCTGCACGAGGCTGTCCAGGTGGCGCTTCGTGATCGAGAACGTCAGCGGCACGCTTTTCACGC
Source organism: Massilia luteola (assembly GCF_034420155.1). Taxonomy (NCBI): domain Bacteria; kingdom Pseudomonadati; phylum Pseudomonadota; class Betaproteobacteria; order Burkholderiales; family Oxalobacteraceae; genus Massilia; species Massilia luteola. The sequence continues at coordinate 59,341 of NZ_JAXOFN010000038.1, read as the reverse complement.
GCGTCGTCGGCAGGTCGTCGATGGTCACCTGTTCGGTCAGCGCTTCCAGCGTGAGCGTCTTTTCCAGCAGCGGCGAGCCCCATGCGCGCTTGGCGTGGACGCTCGTCGTGCGCGTGATCTGGCCGTTGGCGTCGAGGCGGTCGTAGCCGGTGCCGAAGCTGTTGTTGTAGCCGCCCGTCGTCGTCGGCAGGTAGAACTCGGCCTTCGCCGCCTGGTGCTTCTGTTCGTACAACACGTTGCTCTTCATGCGCTTGCCGAACACGTTCAGGTCGTCGTACTCGGCCTGCGTGCGGGCGCCGGTGTTGGTCGAGAAACCGACGCCGAGGGCCACGTTCTTGCGCTTGTTCTCGGTGACGCGCACAAGGATGGGCAGCACGGCCGGACCGCTCGGCGGTTGCTGCGTCGCGCCCTCGTTCTGCTTGAGGTCCTGCACCTGCGACGCGATCACCGACGACATGTCGGCGCTCACTTCCACGCCGCTGAAGTAACCCGTGTCCTGCAGGCGGCCCTGCAGCGCCTGCATCGCGGCCTCGTTGTATTCGTCGCCGGGGCGGATCGTGTTCAGGTTCGTGATCACGCTGGCCGGATAGCGTTTCAGGCCCTCGATCTCGAGGCTGCCGAAGTGCGCGTCCGGGCCGCTGTCGACGACGACCTTGAGCAGGGCGCGGTGCGTGTCCGGGTCGACCGTGGCGGACGAATCGAGCAGCTGGGCGCGCGGGAAGCGCGTTTGCGCGACCTGGCGCACGAGCCCGCGCTTGGCCGCTTCCCAGTCGGCCGTGCGGAAGCGCGCGCCGACGGGCAGGGTCCAGCGGTTGCGCAGCGCGGCCGCGTCGATCGGGGCGCTGCCCTTGTCGAACGGGACGAAGCCGCGCAGTTCGATGTCGACGTCGCCCACGACGACCGGATCGCCCGGCGCGACGTCGATGAGCACGACCGGCTTGCTGCCCGACGTGTCGAGGTCGGCCGATACCTTCGGGCTGTAATAGCCCTCGGTGGCGATCAGGGTCTTGATCTGCTCGGGCGACGCGCGCACGAGGCGCAGCAGCTGTTCGCGGTCGACGCGCGGATTGCCGCGCCAGCGCATCAGGTCGAGGTTATTCTCCAGCAGCTCGCGCAGCTGGCGCGGCGCGTCGATGCGCACGTCGTAGTCGATGGCCCGGGAGGGCGCTTCCGGGGCCGGCGGCACCGGCTGGTCCTGCGCGGCCGCGACCGGAGCGAGGCATAGCGCGTTCACGGCCAGCACGATTTGTGCCAAAATTCGTGATCGCGCCGGCGCCATCGCCGTGCATGGGTCGGGTCGTGCGGAAATCATGTCGCTCCATTCGTCAATATGCCGGCCACATCTTAACTGATTGTCAAATGGGATGGCGGACGCCTCGCTCGACAATTACTTCAGGAAATTCACTATGCACCAACCCGATACCGCGCTCGTCCTGTTCAGCGGCGGACAAGATTCCACCACCTGCCTGGCCTGGGCCCTGCAACGCTACGAGCGCGTCGAGACCATCGGCTTCGACTACGGCCAGCGCCACGCGATCGAGCTGGACGTGCGCGCGCCCGTGCTGGCGAAGATGCGCGCGCTGTCGGCCACGTGGGACCAGCGCCTGGGCGAAGACCATCTGGTCGACCTGTCGCTGATCGCGCGCATCTCGGACACGGCGCTGACCAGCAACGTCGAGATCGCGATGCAGGCCAACGGCTTGCCGAACACCTTCGTCCCGGGGCGCAACCTGCTGTTCATGACGGTGGCGGCGACGGTCGCGTACCGCCGCGGCCTGACCGTGCTCGTGGGCGGCATGTGCGAGACGGATTTCTCGGGCTATCCGGACTGCCGCGACGACACGATGAAGGCGCTGCAGGTCGCGCTCAACCTGGGCATGGCCACGCGCCTGAAGGTCGAGACGCCACTGATGTGGATCGACAAGCGGCAGACCTGGCAACTGGCGGAAGCGTGCGGCGGCGAAGCGCTGGTCGACCTGATCCGCTTCGAGACCCACACCTGCTACCTGGGCGAACGGGGCGCGCCGCACGCCTGGGGCCACGGCTGCGGCAAGTGCCCCGCATGCGAGCTGCGCGCCCGCGGCTACGAGCAGTACGCGCGTGAACGCGCGCAACCGTAGGGTGGGCGGCTGCACCGATGACTAACAACGCCGCGTGCGCCGCCCACGCGGTGATACGCGGCGCCGCTGCTGCCGCACCTGGAATCGACACCCGATCATGCGCCTCGCCCTGCTGACCGACCTGCACGCGAACCGCGAAGCCGTCGAGGCCTGCCTCGCGCACGCGGAGCGCCAGCACGTCGACCAGTACGCGTTCACGGGCGATTTCGTCGGCTACGGCGCCGATCCGGCCTGGGTCGTGCGCACGGTGATGGAATACGTGGAACGCGGCGCCGTGGCGGTGCAGGGCAACCACGATGATGCCGTCACGCGGCCGGTACGTTCGCAGATGCATGCGGAAGCGCGCGCAGTCATCGCCTGGACCGGCGGCCAGCTGGACCAGGAACAGCTGGCCTTCCTGGCCGCGCTGCCGTTGACGCACAAGCACGGCAACGCCTTCTTCGTGCACGCCAGCGCGCATGCGCCGCAGCAGTGGGAATACGTCACGGACCTCGATGCGGCCGAGCGCAGCATCCGCGCCAGCGGCAGCCGCATCGTGTTTTCCGGCCACGTGCACGCACCGGCGCTGTACCGCCGCGCGGACGACGGCCGCATGGGGCGCCACGTGCCGGCGGCCGGCGAATCCATCGCGTTGCAGCCGCAGCACCAGTACCTCGTGCTGCCCGGCGCCGTGGGCCAGCCGCGCGACCAGAACAACGCGGCGTGCTATGCGATCTTCGACGACGCGGCCCGCGAGATCCGGTATTTCCGGGTGCCGTACGACCACGGCGCCGCCGCGAGAAAGGTCATCGCGGCCGGGTTGCCGATCGTGTTCGCGATGCGGCTGGTGGAGGGGATTTGACGGCGGTGCGCTGACGCCGGCACATCGCGAACGTCACTCGTGGGCACCCCGTGCCCACGAGTACGAATCACACCGGCTGCTGCATGATCCGATGCTTGCGCGACCGGCTCGCGAGATACCACACGATCGCGACGGGCACCAGCAGCGGCAGCAGCAGCGGCGAGATCAGGAGCGCCAGCACGCAGGCGCCGATGGCCAGGCCGCCGATGCACAGGATGCCCACGCCGGCGAACACCACCGCGAGCACGGCGCCCACGACCAGCATGATCAGGCCGGCCAGCAGGATGCCGCCGCCCGCGAAGACCGTCGCCAGCACGGCGCCCAGCGGTCCGCCAATCTCGTCGCCGTCGAAGCTGACGACGCTGTCGCCGAACGTGAAGACGTTCCAGGCGAGCAGGGCGAACAGGAACAGGATGATGATGGCGGTGGTCTTTTTCATGATGGTCCTCTTGGGTTTCTCGTTGATTGGGTTCGCGTTGAACGGGTCATGTCGTTCTCGGCATGGTCGTACTGTATCCATACGTCCCGTGCGGCTCCAGCGGGCTGCGACAAACTGCATGTTTCGAGGGCCGGAGGGCGGCTTGCGGCGACGAACGGCGCCGACCCGGGCGCTGGTCCAACCAGGAACGGCTAGTCGTCTTCGGCGTCGAACCGGCTGCGCACATAGTCGATGTGCGTCTGCATCGCCGTGCGCGCTTCTTCCGGGCGGCGGGCGCAGATCGCGTCGCAGATCGTGCGGTGTTGCAGCGCCAGGTTTTCCGATACCGACTGGTTCAGCTCGCGCAAGCCGTCGACGTTGCGGATGATGTGCTCGCGCATCATCTTCGTGATGCTGCTGTGCAGATGCAGGAACATGCTGTTGCGCGAGGCCTGGGCGATCGCCTCGTGCAGTTCGACGTCGACGCGCGATTCGCCGGCGTGATTGCCGTCCCGGCGCGCCTGCTCCAGCCGCGCCGTCGCGGCGCGGATGCGTTCCAGGTCCTCGTCGGTGCCGCGCAGCGCGGCGAAGTAGGCGGTGGCGCCTTCCAGCACGCGCCGGAATTCCAGGATGTCGTCGCGCCGCGCGGGACTGTCGGCGATGAGCTGGGCCCACGGCGACGGCGCGCCCGTGCGCAGCTGGTCGGACACGAAGACCCCGCTGCGCGGCCGGATGTGCACGAGGCCGCGCGCGTCCAATTGCTGGATCGCTTCGCGCACGGTGTTGCGCGACACCGCGTAACGCTGCGCGAGCTCGCGCTCCGACGGCAGTTTCGCGTTGGCCGGAAAACTGCCGTCCAGCAATGCTTCTTCCAGCCTGCGTATGACCACAGCGACCCGTCCGCCGGCCTGCCGGTTCCCTGTGACCACGCGTTCTCCTCCTCTGGCCCAACCAGTTTGTGATGCACACAGAATACTGGAAATATCGGCCGACCAAAAGAGAAGCCAACGAACCTGGAGGCAATGCATGACCCGTAACGTGTATCTGTTCGGCACCTGTGTGATCGACCTGTTCATGCCGCAGGCGGGGCTCGACGCCGTGCGCGTGCTGGAATCGGCCGGCATCACCGTCCACTATCCGCGCGGCCAGAGCTGCTGCGGCCAGCCCGCATGGAGCAGCGGCAATCCGGACGAGGCGCGGGCCGTCGCGCGCGCCCAGCTCGACCTGTTCCCCGAACCGTGGCCCGTGATCGTGCCCTCGGGGTCGTGCGCCGGCATGATGCGCAAGCACTGGCCGGCGCTGTTCCGCGCCGATCCGGTAGTCGAGCCGAAGGCGCAGGCACTGGCCGGGCGCGTGCATGAGTTCGCCGAATACCTGACGTGCGTGCTGGGGTGGGAAATGCCCGCCGGGGCGCCGGCCGCCGGAACGCCGGCCGCCGGGACCGAGGACGTCGTGCTGCACACCTCCTGTTCCGCACGGCGCGAGATGGGCACGCGCACGCACGGCGTGGCGCTGCTCGACGCTCTGCCCGGCGTGACGCGGGTGGAACACGAGCGCGAATCCGAATGCTGCGGCTTCGGCGGCTCGTTCTCGATCAAGCATGCGGACATTTCCGGCGCGATGGTCAAGGACAAGATCGCGTCCGTGCGCGCGACCGGGTGCCGCCGCGTCGTGTCGGCCGACTGCGCGTGCCTGCTCAACATCGGCCACGCCGCGCAGCACCAGGGCGCGCCGCTGGCCGTCGAGCATCTCGCCAGCTTCCTGTGGCGCCGGATGGGGGAGCCGTCATGAGCGCGCGCGACCGCATCCTGGGCCGCCTGCGCGACGCCAGCCCGCGCGAACCCGCGGTCAGCGATCTCGAACGGCGTATCGACGCGCATTTCGACGCGCGCCGGGCGGTCCCGCCGCCCGCGCCGGACGTGCTGGCGCGGCGCATGCAGGCCGCGCTCGTGGCCGTGCGCGCGCAGGCCTGGTGCGCGCATGCTGGCGAATGGCCCGTGCGGCTGGCAGCGAGCATCGCCGAGGCGGGCGTGTCGCGCATCGTCGTCGACACCGCGAGCCCGGAAGGCCGGGCCTTGCGCGCCGCGCTGCCGGCCGGCGTCGAGGCGCTCGCATTCGAGCGCCCGCTGGAAGACTGGAAGGAAGAATTGTTCGGCACCGTCGATGCCGGCTTCACCGTCGCGCGCTCCGGCATCGCCGCCACCGGCACGCTGGTGCTGGCGCCGGATGCGGCGTCGCCGCGCACCGTGTCGCTGGTGCCGCCGCTGCACATCGCGCTCGTCTACGCGCACACGCTGCACGCCGACCTGCACCAGGCCCTGCACGCGGAGCGCTGGCAGGACGGCATGCCGACCAATCTCGTGCTGGCGACCGGACCATCGAAGACGTCCGACATCCAGCAGACCCTGGCCTTCGGCGCGCACGGTCCGCGCTGGACGTGGGTCGTGATCGTCACCGACGCACCCGACGTAAAGGAAGCCGCATGAAGACGTCCACCCTGCATTTCGTTCCCTCCGACGATTTTCACGCGCGCAGCCGCGCGGCGCTGGACGACCCGCAGCTGCGCCAGAGTTTTCGCGGCGCGATGACCTTCCTGCAGGACAAGCGCCGCGGCCAGTTCGGCGACGAGGACGAATTCCAGCGCCTGCGCGACCTCGGCGAAGCGGTGCGCAAGCACGCGCTGGCCAGGCTGCCCGCGCTGCTCGAACGGCTGGAAGCGACGCTGACGGCGGCCGGCGCCAAGGTCCACTGGGCCGACACGCCGGACGAAGCGAATGCGATCATCCACGGCATCGCGACCGGCCGCGCCGCCCGCCGCATCGTCAAGGGCAAGTCGATGGCGAGCGAGGAAATCGAGCTCAATCACTACCTCGAGCAGCGCGGCATCGCGTGCCTGGAATCGGATATGGGCGAATACATCGTCCAGCTGGCGGGCGAAAAACCGTCGCACATCGTGATGCCGGCGATTCACAAGACCCGCGCGGACATCGGCGCGCTGTTCGCCGAGCACATCCCCGACACCGGGTACACGGAAGACGTCGACCGCCTGATCCAGACCGGGCGCCACACGCTGCGCAACGCGTTCGTGGAGGCCGACATCGGCCTGTCGGGCGTGAACTTCGCCGCCGCCGACACGGGCACCTTGTGGCTCGTCGAGAACGAGGGCAACGGCCGTCTGTCGACCACCGTGCCGGACGTGCACATCGCCATCATGGGCATCGAAAAGGTCGTGGGAAAGCTGGAACACATCGTGCCGCTCGCGAGCCTGCTGACGCGGTCCGCCACCGGCCAGGCCATCACGACCTACTTCAACCTGGTCTCGGGCCCGCGCCGTGCCGGTGAACTGGATGGGCCGCGCGAACTGCACCTCGTCCTGCTCGACAACGGCCGCACGCAGGCGTATGCCGACGAAGAGCTGCGCGCCACGCTGCAATGCATCCGCTGCGGCGCGTGCATGAACCATTGCCCCGTCTACGGCCGCATCGGCGGCCATGCGTACGGCACGACGTATCCCGGACCGATCGGCGCGATCCTGTCGCCGCATTTGCTGGGCCTCGAGTCGACCGCGGATCTCGCCACGGCATCGAGCCTGTGCGGCGCGTGCGGCGACGTCTGCCCCGTGCGCATCCCGATCCCGCAACTGCTGGTGCGCCTGCGCACCGAGGCCAACCGCGCTCCCGACGCCGCGGTCGAACACCCGCTGCGCGGGCAGGGTGCCAGGTACAGCCGCGGCGAACGCCTCGTCTGGCGCTTCTGGCGCGGCGCGTTCGCCCGGCCGGCCGTGTACCGGATGTTCCGCTGGGCGGCCACGCGGCTGCGCGTCCTGGCCCCGCGGGACCAGCTGGGCTGGACGACGTACCGCACCCCGCTCATACCGGCCCCGCGCAGCCTGGCGGACCTGTTGCGCGCGCGCGGACAACCATGAACGTTGCCGTCTTTTCCGAATCCCGGCCGGCACGTATTCGGTGCCGCCATCGGGGACTGACTGACCGGTGGCGCACGGGTAAAAAGTGGCCGGAAATCAAGCCTTGCAATGCTGGACTCGAAGTCTATACTGACAGCCTGCTCTGTTGCAGGAGGCATTCTATGCAATGTGTTTTGAACCACCGCAATCTGGACGCGGCCGGCCACAAGAATCCGCCCTCGGCACCGCCGGCGATTCCACCCATCATCATCAATCCGTTCAGTCGCCATATTCCGTCGCCATCGCCGGCCATCGACCCGCGCAACACGCCGCCCGGCCCACCCATCGTGCCGCCACGCGGCCCCGACCTGCGCATCATCTAGCGGTACGGAATCGGCGCTTGTCCAGTGCGCCGCGAAGGCCTATGATCTCGCTTCTGGGCGTATGCCCGCACGACCGAGACAGCAAGAATGAACGACCAAACCCCCGACCACGCTCCGGAGCAGGACAGCGACGCCCCCGTGCAGGAGCCCCGCCTGTGGCAGGGCAACGGCTGGACCGCGCGCGTCATCAAGAACGAGGACGATGACGGCTGGGCCGTGGCCATGTACAAGGATGGCGAATCCGAGCCGGCCCTCGTCGGCCCCTGGACCATGGGCCGCGACAAGAAGAACCCGAAGCCGCTCGATACCCCCGCCTTCCACACGCTCGTCAAGACCGCGTCGGAGGTGATCCGCCGCCACGAGCAGCAGCTGCACGCGCGGCTGCACAAGAGCACCGTCGTGTCGACCGCCGAGGGCGAGCTGAAGGTGACGCTGGACATCGTCCCGGACGAGGACAACCCATATGCGCTGCTGAGCGCCTTCGACGAGATGGGCGAGCGCGTGGCGCAGGTGCGGGTGGCGCCGGATTTCAAGCTGTCCCCCGGGTCGGCCACGACCTGGATCGACAACGATTTCCGCGCGCCCCGTTAGGGTGGGCGGCCTCCGCCCACGCGTAAGGCACGCGATGCTGCGGCGTCACCAGGCGGCCGGACATCGGGTGTGTGGTTTTTGGCGGCACAACCCCCGCAGTCACGCCCCAAGCTGATAATATTTCCCGAACGCATCTTTATGGTCCGATAAGGGGAATCGATGGAAGACCGTCTCGCCCGCCTGGAAGCGGTCCAGGCCATGTTGCTCGACATCGGGCACCTGTCCGCCAGCTGCACCGACGTCACCGAGTTCATCGGCGCGGTGCATCGCGCGCTGGGCCGCATCATGTATGCGGAGAACTTCTACGTTACGCTGGCCGAACGGGAAGACGACACGGTCCGCTTCGTCTACTTCGTCGACTCGATCGACCAGGGTCCGAGTCCCGACGAGCGTGTGACGCTCGCCTCGCCCGACCAGTCGCCGACGGCCTGGATCATGCTCAACAAACAACCGCTCGCGATGACGGCCGACGAGATGCGCCAGCGTGAGACCGGGATGGCATGGGGCACGGGCAGCATCGCCGAGCACTGGATGGGGTGCCCGCTGCTGGACCAGCAGCACGAGGTCCTGGGCGCCGTCGTCATCCAGAGCTACCTGCCGGAACACCGGTACAACGCCGAAGACCAGGCGCTGTTCGAGCTGATCGCCAGCCACGTGTCGAATGCGCTGCAGGGCCTGCAGAGCATGGACCGCCTCGAGCGCGCCGTGCAGGAGCGCACCCGCGCGCTGGCGCGCGAGGTCGCGGAGCGCCGCCGCGCCGAGCAGGTGCAGCACGCGCTGTACCAGATCGCCGACCTGTCCGCGACCGCGCTCGAGACCGACGTGCTGGCCGCAAGCCTGCACACCATCATCGGCGAATTGATGATGGCGAAGAACTTCCTCATCGCGCTCACGCACCCGGACACGGGTGAGATCAGCATCCCATATTTTGCCGACGAAAAGGACAGCGAGGCGCCCCATCAACGCTTCCCATTCGGGATGGGCATGGTGTCGTACGTGCTGCAGACCAAGCAGGCGCAGCTCCACGACGCCGGCAGCTTTGCGCGCCTGCATGCGGCCGGCAAGGTGAAACACCCGCTGGGGAACACGGACATCGCCAGCTGGATCGGCGCGCCGATGCTCGTGCACGACAAGGCGTACGGCGTGCTGGTCGTGCAGAGCTACGACCCGACCATCGTCTACGCGAAGGCCGACCTGGACCTGCTGGCCTTCATCGCCAGCCACGTCGCGGTGGCCATCGCGCGCATGCAGGCCGACCGTGCCATCCGCAAGGCCAAGGAACGCCTGGAACAACAGAACGCCGCGCTCGAACAGGCGCTGCACCAGTTGCAGGAAGCGCAGTCGGAGCTCGTGCGCAAGGAAAAGCTCGCGTCGCTGGGCCAGATGGTCGCCGGCGTCGCCCACGAAATCAACACGCCGCTGGGCATCTGCGTGACGGCCACCAGCCACCTCGTGCAGGAACTCAAGCTGACGCGCGAGGAACTGGCGGCGGGCGAGATGACGGAAGACAGCCTGGGCGCGTTCTTCGACGTCGTCGACCAGTCGCTGCGCATCATGACGACGAACACGCAGCGCGCCGCGGCCCTCGTGCGCAGTTTCAAGCAGGTGGCGGTGGACCAGTCCTCGGACGACATCCGCAGCTTCAATCTCGGCACCTATCTGAACGAGGTGCTGCTGTCGCTGCAGCCGAAGCTGAAGGGGCGGCCGCTCGAAGTCGCGATCGACTGCCCCAAAGACCTGCTGCTGGAGAGCTTTCCCGGCGCCGTGTCGCAGATCGTCACGAACATGGTCGTCAATTCGCTGATGCACGGCTTCGAGCGCGACCAGCGCGGCCACATCACGATCCAGGCGGCGCTCGACGGCGACGACGTCGTCTTCGATTATGGCGACGATGGCGCGGGCATGGATGCGGAGACGCTGGCCAAGCTGTTCGACCCGTTCTTCACGACCAAGCGCGGCAGCGGCGGCAGCGGCCTCGGTGGCCACATCCTGTACAACCTCGCGACCGGCGTATTGGGCGGCACGCTGCGCGTCGAGAGCAGCCCGGGACAAGGCCTGCGCTACCACCTGCGCTTCCCGCGCAAGTCCGTCCGGCCCGCGCTGAAGGCCGCCTGAGTTTCAGCGGAACACGGCGGCGCCGGTCGCGCACACTGTCGGGCTCGTTGCCGGACCGGCCATCCAATCCTACCCGACGAGCGTCGCCGCGACCGATTGCCGCGCCGGCGCGGCGTCGGGGAGGGGCGCGCCGGCGGCCGGCTCATCGAACCGGTAACCGCTGGCGTCGATCACTTCCCAGCCGCCGTCGCCTTGCAGATGCAGCACGTGCGTGTGATGGCGCAGCACGCCGGCGCGGTGGGCGATGCTGACGAGGGTCGCGCCGCTGTCGCGCAGGCGCGCGTACAGGGACGCTTCGTTGCCACTGTCGAGCGCGCTCGTCGCCTCGTCCAGGATGACGATATGTGGCTTGTGCACCAGCACGCGGCCGAAAGCCAGGCGTTGCTGTTCGCCGACCGACAACAGTTTTTCCCAGTCGTGCACGGCGTCCAGGCCGCCCACGCGTTCGGCCAGGCGCGGCAGGTGAACCTGTTCCAGGATCTCCAGCAACTGCTCGTCGCCCAGGTCCGACCGCACGCTGGGGTAGATGAGCTGGCTGCGCAAGGTGCTCGCCTGCAGATAGGGCTGCTGGGGCAGGAAGAACACGTCCTCGATGGGCGGATGGTGGATCACGCCGCTGCCTTCGTGCCACAGGCCCGCGATCGCGCGCAGCAGCGAGCTTTTGCCGCAGCCGCTGTCGCCGGTGATGAGCAGGGCATCGCCCGGCTTCAACACCAGGCTCAACTCCTTGATCAGCACCCGGTCGGATTGCGGCGGGCACAGCGTCAGGGATTCCAGCGCCAGGTGGGTGCACGGCGTCATCCGGATGCTCGGGCGCTCGGCGCCGGCCGCGCCTGCGGGCGCCGCGCCGGGCAGGACGAGGTTCGATAACGCCTGCAGGCGGCCGATGCCCGCCACGAAGCGGCTGAGGCTCTCGAAGTTGTCGACGATGACGCCCACGGCACCGAGCACGGCGGTGAACGCGCCGGCCGCCTGCGTCGCGCGGCCCACTTCCAGCGCACCCGACAGGACGCCGCCGGCCAGGATCACGTAGGGCAGCACCACGGTGAGTTGGCTGAACGTGCGCTGGAAAAAGTTCAGCGCACGCTGCTTCTTGATCAGCCGGGCAAAGTTGCGGATCACCTTGTCGAACGTGTGGTCGATGTGCGTGCGTTCCTGCGCCTCGCCCCGGTAGAACGCGATCGATTCGGCGTTTTCGCGCAGGCGCATCAGGCTGAAGCGGAAATCCGCCTCGCGCCGCAACTGCCAGAAATTCAGCTGGATCAGCGGACTGCCGAAGACGTAGAGGGCGACCACGTTGCCCATCACGGCGTACGCCACCAGCACGCCGACCAGCACGTGCGAGATCGACCACAGCACGGTGCTGAACGCGACCAGCTGCATGATCGACCCCAGGAAGATCAGCAGGAAGTTGATGGACCGTCCCGTGAACGTGTTGATGTCTTCGCTGATGCGCTGGTCCGGATTGTCGATCTCGCCGCCGGACCCCAGCGCGTAGTATTTGCGGCCTGTCAGGTAGCCGTCGAGGAAGCGGCCGGTGAGCCAGCGCCGCCACTGGTTCGCGAAGACGTCGCGCATGTAGTAGTAAAAGGCGTAGGTCGGCACCGCGAGCGCCAGGATCGCCAGGCAGGCCCGCACCGACGTCCAGAACCGGTCGCCGTTGCGTGCGGCCAGCGCCGAGGTCAGCTCGCCGGTCTGGTTGTTCAGCATGACGGCCAGCTTGGTGTCGACCAGCATCAGGACGATCAGCAGCATCAGCAGCGTCCACGCTCTTTTCTTTTGATCGCCCAGCCAGTAAGGCTTGGCCACGTTGACGAACTGCTTCCATGCGGCGAGCGACAGGGGCGCGGGCCTGGGTAACGGCGTGTCATCCGTTGCGGCGCCGGTGGGTGAGGATGTGGGGGTGGTCATGGTCGGTCTCTCCGGTCGGCGGCGGGGTATTGTCTTTACCCTCGAGCTTACGACCGGGCGTGCGACCGTTCGGTGCGGAGACGGACATAGCACGCCGTTCCGGTTGTGATCACGTGTGCGTCCAGTGCTGCGATTACCGTCGATCCGGACGCATGCCGCAGCCCGTCCGGTCCCGCAATGCATCACATAGCGCCACGCTTCACGTCTGGCGGTGAAATGAGCAGGCGATGCTCGGGAAGATCGAACAGCACGCGATGTTCATGAAAAAATGGCGCGCCCAACAGGCCGTCGAACGGCGCCCCGTCCAATTTGACCCGTTCAGCCTTCAATTCGCCCAATGAGTGGCCGTCGCTGTCCTGCACATTTCCAAGCGAACGCGGATCGCAATCCGGCTTGCCCGAAGCCGGCTTCCGACATGCGATCGACGCGACCGCCAGGTTCTCGGCGTTGACGAGATTGACGGGTGTCCCGGTATCCAGTACGAATTTTAGCGGCTTCCCATTGACGACAAATACGACGCTCGGGCCTTCCTTGCCGTAGCCAAGGCGCAGCGTCTGCCATTCCTGGCGGCGGGCCCATGGATCTTCGCCGGGCGCGTAGATCGCCAGGTTACCCAGACGATAATCGAACATCACCGGCCGATTTCCGAATGCCGCGAGACCGATCGCGCCGGCCTGCCGCGCCTTCGTGAGCTCCGCGTCCGGTCCTTCCGGGGCGCCGCCCCACTGTACGTGCACCCGGCCTTCCACCGGATCGAGCCGGGTAGCACCGATCACAACCTCCTTGGCGACGAGATTCCGGACTTCGTACACCTGGCCATGTAAGTCGCGAAACTTGCTTGTGCTGTCGAGCAGCGTTACCGATCCGGATGTTTTCGCCATCGTTTCCGGCATCGAGATGCCAAGCGAACCACCCGAATCAATCATGAGACGAGCGGACGCATTACCCACCTTGACGGTCGTGAACGGGATGTCGTTGATCAGGGTGATCGGCACGAGATCCGCCGCATCTGCCGCGGCAGGGAGGATCGTCCCGAGAATCGCGATAAAAGCTCTGCTTTTTAAAAATCTCTTCATTCCACTCATGATCAATCAGGCTCCGGATTATTGAACAGCTGAATCGAAGCCGATGAGCTTACCGAAAAAGCGGCGCCGAATACGCGCGGATTCTCCCCACGAGTGCTCGTTCCCACGCCGACCGCAACGGTATCTCGTCCGCCCGGGTATGAAAGGCCCCGGCTCGCCGGCCACGTCACGGAAGTGCCGGCCGGCGCTGACGAGTCAACACCGTCAAGCCTTCACGAACAACTCGTCGAACCCGGTCGCCGGATCGAACTCGCGCCGGAACCGGTGGCGCGGCAGCAGTGCCACCAGCACCTCGGCCGTCGTGCGCACGATGCAGCCGGGGCCCAGGTGGCCGCCCAGGACGCGGCCGCCGTCGTCCGCCACGGACACGTGCAGGTGCGGGCCGTCCGGCGACAGCGAGCCGCCCAGCGTGAGGATTTCCAGGTCGCCGCGCAGTTCCGTGAATTCCGGCCGGCCGGCGAAGCGCAGCCGGGCGACGGACAGGCTGCCGACGCCTTGCAGGACGAAAGCGGCTTCCACGTGGTGCTGCGCGACGAGGGCGTCGAGCACGGCGCGCAGGTCTTGGCCGGCGCCGATTCGCAGGGGCAGGGTCTGCATATTGGTGTCCTCCATGATCGCTTTCATTCTACGCCTGCCGACCGCGATGGAACGCAACCGATAGTTTCTGTACGGGAATTGTAAATATCGGCATTCGGCCGGAATTTGCATTGCAAAAAATAAATATAAATTGTCTTTTTTGAATATTGATTTTCAGAAAAATACCCGTATGATTGCGCGTTCCTGAAGAGAAACGCGAAGATAAGCGAAGATTACACAAAGATGTCAACAAAATTCATGATCGCGGCCGTCCTGGCCGTCACAATGTCCGGCTGCGCTGCGTTCGCGCCGGTAACCGACACTCACTACACGAGCCGCGACGGGAAGCTGGACATCCATGGCGAACTGGTCGACAGCTCGGACGTCCGCATCTTCGTCAACGGCGCCAAGGTCATCGATGACCAGATCTCGCTGCTGCACGGCGACGGCAAGTTCGACGGCAGCTACCAGGGCAAGCCGGTCCGTGCCGATTGCGCCACGTCGGCGGGGCGCCAGGCCAACGCCACCCTGTGCACGGTCGCGGTCGACGGCGAGCGGGTCACGCTGCGGCTTTAACGCTTCAAAACGGCGGTTCAGCGCGGGGTGGACAGGTTGGACAGCAATTCGACCAGCTGGTCGATCTCGTAGGGCTTGGCCAGCACCTGCACGCCCGGGATGACGGCGCGCTGGTCGGTGTAGCCGGTCGCGAGCACGACCGGCAGGCCGGGGCGGCGTTCGCGCAGCAGGCCGGCCAGGTCGATGCCGCTTACCTTGCCGGGCATGACGATGTCGGAGAACACGACGTCGGCATCGAGGCCGGCGTCGAGCATGGCGAGCGCCTTGTCGCCGTCCGCCGCCACCATCACGTCGAAACCGCAGTCCTCCAGGCCCCGCACGACCGCTTCGCGCACGAGCGGATCGTCCTCGACGAACAGGACGCGCCCGCTGCCGCGGCCCGGCGCCTGGCCGTCGGCGCGCGCCGCGACGGCCGACAGCGGCTGCTGCGAGCGCGGCAGGTAGATGTCGATGGTGGTGCCGGCGCCGACGGCGCTCGACAAGGTCAGCCAGCCGCGCGACTGGGTGGCGAAGGCGTACGCCTGGGGCAGGCCGAGGCCGGAGCCCTGGCCCGGCGGTTTCGTCGTGAAGAACGGGTCGAGCGCGCGCGCCTGCACCTCGGGCGGCATGCCCGTGCCGGTGTCGGTCACGCGCACGCGCACATAGTCGCCGCCCGTACGCTCCACCGTCGGCTCGAGGGTGCAGTTGCACACCTCGATGGCGAGGCGGCCGCCGTCCGGCATGGCGTCGCGCGCATTGATCGCCAGGTTCAGCAGCGCCAGGTCGAACTGCACGGGGTCGACGGTCACGGGCCACGGATCGTCCGCGCACAGCACCTCCATGCGCGTGCCCTGGCGCAGCACGCCGCGCAGCAGTTGCACGGAGCCGCGCACCAGGTCGCCCGGATCGACCGTCAGCAGGCGCGCGTCCTGCACGCGGCCGAACGACCCCAGGCGCGTCGTGAGCGCCGTGGCGCGGCTGACCGTGCGCTTGCAGGTGTCGACCAGGCTCAGCACCTTGGGCTGGCTTGCGGTCAGGGCGGCCAGCTGCAGGGCCGTCGTCAGCGTCTGCAGCAGGTTGTTGAATTCGTGCGCGATGCCGCCCGTGAGGCGGCCGAGGGCTTCCAGCTTCTGGCCGCGCACGAGGGCGCTCTGGGCGCGCTCGCTGGCGGCCACGGCTTCGGCCACGCGTCGTTCCAGCTCGGCCTGGGCCGTGAGGATCTGGTGGCTGGCTTCGGCCATGCGCTGCGCCACCGCGTCGATCTCGATGATGCCCTGGGGCTGGTAGCGCACTTCGCGGCCGGCACCGAGGTCTTCGGCGCTGCGGCCCAGGTATTCGATCGGGATGGCGGCGCGGCGCGCGAACCAGCGCGCGGCCACCGACGACAGCACGAGCAGCATCGCCATGATCGCGGCCAGGAACGTCGCCGCATGCAGCGGCACGCGGCGCAGGTCGGCCGTGGGAATGCTGACGAGGACCTTCCATTCCGATGCGGGCACGGTGCTGTAGAACGCCTGCACGGGAATGCCGGCCAGGTTCTTGTTGGAGAACACGCCTTCGCGGTGGGCCGCGAACAGGGACATGGCCATGTTGCTGACGGTGCGCCCGCGGTACCGGTCGACGTCGAGCGAGCGCGCGACGACCTTGCCGTTGCGGTCGAGGATCGTGGCCTGCCACTCGGCGGGGAAGCGCTGTTCGCGCAGCACGTTCTGGAGGATGGCGGCGTTCACGCCCATCGACAGGTAGTAGCGGATGGCGCCATCCACGCGCACCGGCACCTGGATGGCGAAGTCGTGGCGGTGCAGGATCTGCGAGACGAACAGGTCGGACACGATCGTGCGGTCGGCGCCGTCGCGTTTCATGAGGCCGTCGATGTTCGACGCGCGCCGGAACGGCAGCGGCGCGCCCAGCGGGGCCCGCGTGTTGACCAGCTGGCGCCCGTCCAGGCCGATCAGGATGATCGCGGTCTCGTCGGTCGGGGCCAGCGACCTGACGTGGCGGTAGAACGTGTCGAAGTCGCCCCGGGCCAGCGCGGGGGAATTCGCCAGCGCGTGCAGGATGCCTTCCTTCGTTTCGAGTTCGTTGTCGACCACGAGGGCGAAGGCGCGCACGGCTTCCTTGACGCTCGTTTCCTGGGCGACGCGCTCTTCCTGATAGACATACCAGACGGCCAGCACCGCCGCGACGAAGGCGGGGACCAGGATCACGAGGATCAGGATCAGCAGTCGGGTTCGGATACGCATGGGCCGGAATGGCAGTCGTGACAACGTTGCCTCGAAGCTCAGCATACTACCCGACAATGCCTAGCTTGTCCCGGCCTGGCGGAAAGAGGACTCGTGCGTCAGTCCGGCCAGCGTTCGTTGATCTCGGCCGCCTTGTCGAGGTTGCGGATAAGGATGTCGACATAATACGGGTCGAGGTGCTGGCCCGCCACGTCGTGCAGGTAATCGCGCACCTGGTCGATGGGCCACGCTTTCTTGTACACGCGCTCGTGGGTGAGCGCGTCGAACACGTCGGCCACGGCCACGATTCGGGCATACGGGTGGATGTCGGCGCCCTTGAGCCCCTGCGGATAGCCGCTGCCGTCCCATTTTTCGTGGTGCTGGTGGGCGATCACGGCGGCCGCCTTCAGGATCGGGCGCTGGGAGCCGTCGAGGATCTGCAGGCCGATGGTCGGATGCTGCTTCATGATGTCCCATTCCTCGGGCGTGAGGCGGCCCGGTTTCAGCAGCACGGCGTCCGGCGTGGCGATCTTGCCCACGTCGTGCATCGGCGCGGCATGCATCAGCACGGCCGTTTCGTCGTCCGGCATGCCGGATTCCAGCGCCAGCAGGTGGCAGACCTGGGCCATGCGGCGCACGTGGTTGCCGGCCTCGTTCGAGCGCGACTCGACGACGTCGCCCAGCCGCAGGATCAGTTCGGCCTGGGTGTCGGTGATTTCCTGGTTCAGCAGGATGTTGTCGAAGGCGATGGCGACGCCCGAGCAAAAGACGTCGAGCAATTGCACGTCGATCTCGTCGATCTCGTCCACGCCCTTGAGCACGAGCAGCGACGCCTTGCCGCTGTTGTTCGGGAAATAGCCGACATAGGTATCGCCGTGCAGTTTCGAGATGCGGTTGTGGCGCGCCTCGTCCAGCTGGGCGATCAGTTCCGGCCCGATGTCCTGTTCGCCGACGTCGCCGATGCGCGCCAGCACCTCGTACTGGCTTTCGCCCGCGATGACGCTGGCGCCGGCCACGCGCAGCAGCATGCTCTGCTCCAGGCGCAGCAGGGCGACGACCTGCTGCAGCAGGCCGCTGGCGAAATCCTTCAGGTTGCGCTGCTTGAACAGGTGCGACGACGCCGAAATCACGCGCTCCAGGCCCTCGCGGTAGTTCTGCTGGACGCGGCGGGCGTCCTCGACCTTCATGATGTCGCGGTAGGCGCGCAGGGCGGCAAACGTCGTCGTGAACAGCTTGGTGCGGTCGAGCTCGGTCTTTTCCTTGTAGTCGTTGATGTCGTAGTCGACGATCACGCGTTCCTCGGGCGCCTGGCCGGGCTGGCCCGTGCGCAGCACGATGCGGGTGAACTGGTTGTCCAGCTCCTGGCGCATCCAGCGCGCCACTTCCAGGCCGCTGTCCTCGCGCTCCATGACCACGTCGAGAAACACCAGGGCGATGTCCTTGTCGCGCGCCAGGATGGCTTTCGCCTCGGCGCCGCTGTACGCGTGCAGGAAGGACAGGCTACGGCCGTCGAGGCGGAACCGGGACAGCGTGAGCTTGGTGATGTCATGGATGTCCGGTTCGTCGTCGACGAGCAGTACTTTCCAAGGGGCAAGCTTCGGCGCGGCTGAGGACAGGAAGGACATAAGACGATCCAATCTCGTAACGATATCTGGGAAAAGAACAGGGCATTGCGATGAAGCAGCACCGTCTTAAATAATTGTAGTATGAGCAGTGACCATTAACAACAAGAAATATTGCTGGCATCGGGTCAAAAGTCACAATGTCGCGATGTGTTGCTTCCCAGTCATTTGCGCCGCTCATTCATACCGCTTCTGGCAGCGCTCGCACCAGAAGCTGCGCCGGTTCGTCCGGCCCAGGTGCGCTTTGTGAAATGGGATATGGCAGCGGGGACATGTTTTCTTGTTATGCGCAAGCCAATGTTGCTTGAGGGTGAACGCCTTTTTCCATTCGAGGAAGTCGAAGCTGTACTGGCGCGCCTCCTGCACGAGCGCGCGCAGCTTGGCCGGCGGCAGCGCGCCCACCGTCGACAGCGGGTGCACCCGGATGCGGAACAGCACCTCGTTCTTGATGATGTTGCCGACGCCGGCAAAGATGTCCTGGTCGAGCAGGGCGTCGCAGGCGAGCGTGTCCGGCGCGGCCCTGAGCTTCTTGCGCGCCCTGGCCGGGTCCCAGGCGTCGGACATGACGTCCGCGGCCCAGTCGTACGACGCGTCGATGTCGCTGTCGATTTCCTTCACGGAGCAGGCATAGAAATTCAGCTCGCCGCCGTCCGCGAAGCCGAGCGACAGGCGCGGGGGCTTGTCGCGCCGCTCGTTCACCCGGTACGTGCCGAACAGGAGGAAATGGATGCGCACGACCATCGCCGGCGTCTGGATCAGGAAGTGTTTGCCCCACGTGCGCAGCGCAACGATGGGCTGGCCGACGAGGCGCGCCGTGTCGATGGCCCAGGTATTGCCGTCGGCGCGCACGATCTCCTGGCCCACGAACCGGGCCGTCTGCTCTTTCAGGATGACCAGCGACGGGCCTTCCGGCATGATGTGTCCTTGCTGATGTTGAGCCTGTTGGAATTGTGCTGCGCAAGACCTCGAGGCACCTGTGCGGGGACTAACATTTCGATACAAACTTTGACGATCTTGTAACGGACAGCGGGATGGAAACCGGCGTATAAGAATCAGGTATTAACGGTGGCAGCAGTTCGATGACAGAGAAAGAAAGGAAGACATCATGAAAACGTTCATGAAGACGATGGCCCTGGCGGGCCTGCTGGCGCTGGCCGCGGGCAGCGCGTCGGCCGCGGTCAGCGTGACGTGGGTCCACCCCGAGAATTTCCATGATTTGCCGTTCCCGACCTGGGAGCGCAAGGAGATGCTGGACCAGATCGCGGACCACTTCAAGAAGCTGGGCGAGAACCTGCCGCCGGGCCAGGACCTGCGCATCGAGATCACGGATTTCGACCCGGCCGGCCGCCTCATCCCGAGTATCCGGCTGGGCCGCGACCTGCGCGTGTTGAGCGGCCGCGCGGACTGGCCGCGCATGGAACTGAATTACGCGGTCGAGCAGAACGGCCAGGTGCTCAAGAGCGGCCAGGCGCAGCTGCAGGACATGAATTACCAGCAGACGTACAACCACTACTTCGATTCGGAGCCGCTGCGCTACGAGAAGCAGATGATCGACGACTGGTTCGTCAAAACGATCGCGCCGATCCGCAAGCGCTGACGCTCATGGCGCCTTGCTGCCCGCCTTGTCGCGCCAGCGGGAACCCGCGTCGCGCACCGTGTAGTCGGCCGGCACGATGAACAGGGCTGCGGGCGGTTCCTCGCGCTTGATGTTTTCGAGGCGGAATACGACGTCGCCGCTGCGCGGGTCGCTGTGCTTCGTGTAGACCGTCACCAGCAGGTCGGGCGCCGTCCACGTCTCGTCCGCTACGACGATCGGGTTGCGGTTGCCGATCGCGCCGGCCGGGATCTCGTAGCTGCGCAGCTTGCCCTCGGCCTTGATGCCGCCGAAGTCGCGCGTGCCCAGGTCTTTCGTCACGGCCTTCGACGCCCACTTGAGGTCGTCGAACGCGCTGGCCAGCGGCGCCACCCGCATCTGCATGTCGCGCACCGCCGCGCCGTTGTCCGCGAACGCCCTGGGAACCTGGATGCGGACGTCTTCCTGCGTACGCTGGCGGGCGTCCGGACCGGTGCGCACGACGCGCTTGACGATGACTTCCTGCTGGCCGTCCGGGGTCGTGCGCCGCTCGATCGACGGCAGCGTGCCGTCCTGGCGCATCCGTGCGACGCGGGCGCGCAAGTCGTCGGCGCTGACGGGATGATGCCGGTCGAGCTTGATGGCCACACGCTCCCTGGGCTTGAGCACCCAGTCCAGGCCGGCGGCCGGGTCGTCGATTTTCACCGTCTGCAACTCACCCTTGTCGTCGACGATGTCCTGGCGCGTGCGGCCCGTGCTGTCGCGGTAGGCCGCCATCGGGCCGCGGCGGACGTCGATCTGGTTGCCGTCGGCCAGGTGTTGCGAGCGTTCGCGGACGACCTGGGCACTGTACGGCGCATTCCTGACGGGGCGCATCCAACCGGTAACGGTGCCGTCGGGCGCGGTGGCGATCGCGTCGGCACGCATGATCGTGGTGCCGTCGCGGCGCACTTCGAGATGCCCTTTGCCCGCCGCGCCGGCCGTGTCGTCGGCGAGCACCGGTGCAACGATGCCGGACAGCAGCAGCGCAAGTATCAATTTCTTGGTTGTCATGACATCCTCTTGTCGATCAGGTCATTCGATGGCACTGAGCCGCAGGGCCAGCGGCTGGCCGTCGGCCGCGACGAGCATCTCGGCGCGCACCGAATCGCCCGCGTTTTCCGGCGTCAGCGGCACGCCCAGCGCGGCCAGGCTCGCGCGCGGCACGTCGGCGGCGACCATGCGCGGCGCCGGCTCCGCGGCGATGCGCTCGGCCGAATCGAGCGCGATGAACAGGCCGCTGTCGTCGCGCGCGACGAGCGTGCCGGCCCGGCCGCCAGCCACGTCCGGCGCCTGCAGGGCGAACGCCAGCGCGAGCGCGCCGGCCGCCAGGCCCGCCAGGCCGCCGGCCAGCGTCCAGCCGCGCCTCGTCAGGCCGTGATACCAGCGGTGCCGCGACGGATGCTGCCGGGCGAACGCCTGCAGCAATGCGTGTTCGACGGCGCGCGGGGTGTCCAGCCGTCCGACCTCGGCGCGCAGGACGTCGAATTGGGGATCGCGGTCCGTCGTTTTTCGGGTGTCCATGGTGACTCTCCTTTTCATGCCGCGCGGTCGGTCGCGCGCCAGCCGACCAGCCGTTTGGCCAGCGCGGCCCGCCCGCGCGACAGGCGCGAACGCACGGTGCCGATGTCGACCTGGCACACGTCGGCGATCTCGGCGTACGACAATTCATGCATCTCGTACAGGATGACGGCGTCGCGGTAATGCGGCGCCAGCAGCGCCAGCGCGCGCCGCACTTCCTCGGCGGCCTCGTTGTCCAGCAGGCGCCCCAGCGGGCAGGCCGCGTCGTCCGGCGGTTCGGACCCGGCGTCGCCGTCCTCGTCGTCCGGGCCGGACAGCACCACGTGGCGCTGGTGCGCCGTTTCGTGTTTCAGGATCAGGTTGCGCGCCACGCCGAACAGGAAGTGCTGCAGCTGGCCGCGCAACGGATCGAACCGGAACCGTTCCGTCAACAGGCCCATGAACGTTTCCTGCACGACGTCGGCGGCCGTGTCGGACGAGCCGCAGCGCAGCAGCGCGAAGCGGTACAGCGGCCCCTGGTGGCGCCGGTACAGGGCCGCGAAGGCGTCGGCGGCACCGCCGCGCATGCGGCGCAGCAGGTCGGTGTCGTCGCAGCGGGTCGAGGTCGTGGTCATGGGTCGTTGTGTTTACCCATATTCCGGCGGGAGGCGGGGAAAGTTCCAGGTTTTTGTTTTTATCTGGAAAAATATGCGGGGCGCTCAGTCCACCCAGTTCACCCGCTCGAACTTGCTGCGGAATTCTTCCGGCATGGCGACGACCTGGCTCGTCTTGTAGTTGAAGAAGACGAAGCCCTGCTTGGCCATCGCGACCAGGGTCTTGTCCTTGGGACGGGTGACGCGGAACGTGATGTCGCCGCCGTACTTGTTGAAGTCCATGACCCCCACTTCGAACAGCAGCTGGTCGCGCGCATGCGCTTCGGCGCGGTACGTCGTCGCGAGGTCGGTGACGATGATGCCCGTGCCGTCGCGTTCCGTCTCGGGGACGCCGAATTCGAACAGGAAGCGTGCCCGCGCCTCGGAAATCATCGAGATCATCGAGTCGTTGCCGAGATGGTTGGCGGCGTTGATGTCGGTGACGCGCACCGTCAGCAGGCTCGTGTAGTAATACTGGTCTTCGGGGAAGGTGAGTGTCAGTCGTGCCATGTCTGCATTCTAGCCCGTGCGGGCAGTGTGTCCGGTTGAGGGAATTCGACGGGCGTCAAGGCCGGAGCCGCAACGCCCATGGGTTCAGCGGGTCAAACGATAGATCAGCAATGCGGCGCGCACGGCACCCCGTTCGATCGAGCCCACGTCCAGGTCTTCGTTCGGCGAATGGGCGCCGTTGCCGCTCGCACCGAGGCCGTCGAGGCTGTCGACGAGCGGCGCCACGAACTGGATGTCGCCGGCGCCGCGCGCCTCGGCCGGCACGGCGCCGATCGGACCCAGCCCGGCGTCCTGGCTGGCGCGCGAGTACAGGGCCAGCAGTTTCAGGTTGCCGGGTGTGACGGCCATGGGAGGGTAGGAATCGTGGAACGTGATGGTGGCGCTGGTGCCCGGCAGGTTCTGCGCGACGATCGCCTGCATGCGCGCGTGGGCGCGGTCGCGCTGTGGATAGTCCAGGTAGCGCAGGTCGCCTTTCACGGTGGCCGTGTTGGCGATCACGTTCGTCTTGCCGAACGCGGTGCCGCGCGCGGCGGCGGCGTCGAACGCGACCTCGGTGCCGCCCAGGATCACGCCCGGGTTGAACGTGAGGCCCGGCTCGATCACCTGCTGGCGGAACGCGTCCAGGATGCGGGCCGTCTCGTACACGGCGCCGTAGCCGTTGGCGCCGAACACGGCCATCGAATGGCCCTGGCGCCCCTTGACGTCCAGCTCCCACGTGGCCGTCGCGCGCCGGCCCACGGTGGCTGTGGCCATGCCGTCCTTGTCGATGATGCTGCCCTCGAAGCTGAGCGCGACGTCACTGCGTTTGGCGAGTTCCGCCATGTCGCCGCGCGAGACGCTTTTCGGATTGCCCGCTTCTTCCTCGTCGCCCGTGAACATGACGGCGATGCGCGCGCCGTCGAGGGCGCCCGCGCGTTGCAGCGCGCGCAGCGCTTCGATGACGATCACGTCGCCGCCCTTCATGTCGGAGACGCCCTGGCCGCGCACCCTGTCGCCGTCGCGTTTCCACATGGGGACGTCGGAACCCGGCTCGAACACGGTGTCGAGGTGGCCGAGCAGCAGCAGGCGCTTGCCGCGGTTGCCGTCGCGCGTGGCGACGAGGTGGCCGGCGCGGTGCATCCCGGGCGGCAAGTCGATCCAGCGCGTGCTGAAGCCGAGCTCGTCGAACTGCTTGCGGAACAGCTGGCCGACGTCGCGCACGCCGCGCGTATTCATCGTACCGCTGTTGATGAGGACGCTCTGCCGGAGCAGGTCGAGGGCCTGCGGCGCATGCGCCTTGACCTCGGCGACGATTCTCTGCTCGGTCGGATCGAGCCCGTCGGCATGCGCCGCCTGTACGCACGCCAGCGCCGCCAGCACCGCCCCAGCCATCTTGCGCATCGTGATCTTTCCAAAAACAATGATGCTCAACTTTACACCGATTCAGTCCGCTTGCGCGTCGAGGCGCTGGTTGCTCACCTGCACCGTCTGCGAGCGGATCAGGCCGTTGACCACGTCGTAGATCGCAACGAGGTCGACCTTGCCCCGGCCCTCCGGAAAATTGCGGGTGACCGTCTCGTAATCGATGACGATATTGCCCATGACGGCACGCTGCAACAGGTGCGCGTGCAGGTCCGGCTCCTGGAAGCGCGCGGCGAAGCGGGGGCGCATTTCCGCGTGGCCCGTGGCCAGCAAGGTCGCCGGCAGTTCGTACTGGCGCGCGTCGGGCGCATAGGTCGCGAGCAGGGCGTCGAGGTCGCGGGCATTGTAGGCGTCGAGCTGGCGCTGGATGACGGCTTCGGGGGAACCGGATGTGGGCATGGCGCTTGTGGTAGGGATCGAAGATGTCGATTCTGCCACGGAACACGCGTCAGTGTTTCGGGTCGGTCGGGTCGGTCGCGTCGCTCGGCTCAGGCGGCCGCTTGCGCATCTTCCGCACGACGCCGTCGCGGCCGAGCAGCAGCACGAGTTCGGTATGCCCGCCGCCCGCCGCCGGCGCCGTGTAGAGCCACGCTTCCATGCCCGAATCGAACACGACCGTTTTCGTGGGCCCGAACGCGGCCAGCAGCTCGGCGCGCGTCGTGCGGCCCGGTACGACGAGCGCATCGAAGCGGGCCTCGGCCACGCTCGTGCCGGGTTCGGGCGCGCGCGTGGCGCAGCCGGACAGCAGCGCTGCCGCCAGCGCGCCGATGCAGACAAGGCGGCGCGGGGTCATGGCGCTGTCTCCGGGGCCGGCGACGCATCGTCCATGGTCTCGAAGCTGACGAGCGTATCGTCTGGCCAGCCGCGGTCCCAGATCGGCGCGTAATACGTGCGGTCGAGCAGCACCTGGCAGTCGCAGAACGGCAGCATGTCGCGCGTCTGGTCGCCGCCCGCATACAGGAAGTGGAAGGGCAGCACTTCCGTCCGGTCGCCCGCGCGCAGCGTCACGGCAAACACGGGACGCTCCGTAAAGAACAGGAAATTGCCGTCGGGGCTGTCGCAGACCTGCTCGGGACGCGTGAGCGCATTCGAGATCCACCCGAACAGCGGCGAGCTGTTCGACACGAGTCCGGCCTCCATGCCGACGAGACATTCCAGCCGCAGGTCGCCCAGCCGGCGCGTACCGGGCGGCAGGCCGGGTGTCACGACGTGCGCGCGCCACGTCATGCTCGTCGTCTTGCGGTTGGCGACGACGGCGGCGTCTTCCCGCAGCGCCTGCTCGTTGCGCGGCAAGGTAAAACTGTTGTCCGGCGCAACCGGAACGGGCACGGCGATGTGGTCGCCGATGACGCGCAGGGTGATGCCGTGCATGTCCACGGTTGGCGAGCGGGGCAGCAGGCGGAAGCGCAGCGTGGCCCGGGGCGCCAGCGCATGGTCGCGCTCGAAGCGTTCCATGCCGCGGATCATTTTGCGGTAGGACTTGTCGACCGGGTCGCGCGTGTACGTGACGGTGACGGTCTGGATGCCCGCGGCCGGCGCGGTCTGCTCGGTTGGGGGTGTCACGGTTGCCGGCACGGTTTGCTCGGTCGGCCCTGCTGCCGCCGCTGCCCTCACGGTCTGCTCGGCCGGGCTCGCCACCGCAGCCGGCGCGTGCGCCGACCACGCCAGCACGGCACCCAGCAGTGCCGGCGCGATGCCACGCGAGACCGGCCGCCGCATGATCACCAGTAACGCACGCGGCCGACGTCCATGTGCACGAACTGCGATTCGGGGTAATAGCCGACCCCGCCCGCGCGCTGGGCCATCGCGACCGTGTGCAGCTTGGCGAGGTCCTGGCCCGGGATACGCACGTCGATGGCCTTGCCCTCCATGTGCAGGCTGTGCTTGGCTACCCCGCTCGTGTTTTCGTGCAGCATCGCATTCGTTTCCGGCGAGCGATAACCCGAGATCACGTGCATGGTCGGATGGCTGCCGTATTGCGCGCTGATGCGGTCCAGCAAGACGAGCAGCTTCGGATCGATGGCCGCGATCTTGTTGTTGCGGTGGTCGCGCAGCAGTTTATTTATGTCCTGCAAGGCTTCGGGAATGAACTCGCCCTCGGCCCAGAAAATGGTCCGCAGGCTTTCGCCCGTGTGCGTGTTGTACAGGCGCACGATGCGCTCGCTGGGCGCGACCGGTGACACGGGCGCATCCGGCAGGGTCTTGGCGCTGGCGCGGATCGCGGGTGCACCGAGTACCGATGCGAGGACGGCCGAGCTTTTGAGGAAGGAGCGTCGTTGATTCATGAGCTTATCCTTTGCTGATTGCCAGCCTCAATGATACGCCCCATGCATGATTCGTGCACAGGACTGCGCCCGGGGCGCGTGTCGGTGCAGGACGACAGGGCGTGACTGCCTTGGGGGCACTTGGTTCCTGGACGGCAAGGCCGATATGATGCACCGCGGACGCGCGTCTCGCAGTGCCGCGTGGCAAATGTTTGGCTATGACCGGTAGATCGGGATGTGGCAAGCGCACATATTTACCTGAGCGAAATCAGCATGGATAGTATCGCATCATAATGAAAAGATCCTGTTAGCATAGAAAGTTGTTATGTTTAAAACCATTGGTGCAGTAAATCTCGTTTTTTCTCTATGCTGTCTGCCTGGCACATCGCAAGCGAATGATTTCAATTTAACCAGGCTCGGAAACGTTTTGAGTTTTGAGGGCTATATTACTCCAGACTCTGCCAGGGCGGTAACTAAGGAACTCGAACATAATACCGATGTATTTTTGATCGACTCTTTTGGTGGAGACGCTGTAGCAGGCCTGCAAATTGCAACCGAGATTCGAAAAAAGGATGTGTTAGTAATCGTTAATCGATATTGCCTATCCAGTTGCGCAAACTACATTTTTGTAGGTGCAAAGCGAAAAATTCTGAACTCGGCCGGGATAGTTGGTTTTCATGGTGGCCTAACGGGCTCACCGCCACCAGTTTTGGAAAAAAATGATTATCCCTTCTTAACTGAAAACGAATTAAAGAAAGAGCAAATTGACTTGCAGCGGCAATATTTGCGCGAGGCCGATTTTTATAAATCGATTGGCTTTAATCCGGAATTTTTAAAAAAGTCTTTTGATCTTACAAAACTGGAGAGGCCCGAGCGATACATTGAAATAATCGCCGATAAGAAAAATTACCACTTCGAGCTAAAATATGCCGATAAGGCAAAAGAGAAAATGGCTCAACTCGACGCTGCTCATAAGAGCTATGAATTTCACGTTATGACGAATGTTCAAGTTAAAAAAAAGTTTTATTTTCCAAAAAAGGAGACCCTGGAAAAATATGGTGTCAAAGGAATTGAGAAATATGAGTACCCAAGAAATCCGGTGGAAATCCGGGAATTGAAAAAGGGCTTGGATAAGGAATATTTGCTGCCTGGGCTAATTTTGGTCGGTGACGATTTTTAGTTCCGAAGTCGACGGCAAAACAGTTTGTTTATAAATTAATAATATTTATTGATGATTCTCCAGCACTAAAAATTGTCAAAGAAGTGTAGAAAGCACATCGACGGCGTCCTGAAAAACCCCGGTTGACCTGACGCTGGCTCGATAAAATTCCGACGTCGAATCAAGTCAGCGAATGCGGCGACGATGGCTTAGAATGGGCGCGGTCATGTGCGTCATGCAATCTTGCCAGGAGAGCAGCATGCGTTTTGCTTACCGTTTCGTGTTCGTATCGATGCTGGCGCTCGCCGGCAGCACGGCCAGCGCCGCGCCCGCGCCCGCGCGCGACGCCGGCATCGATATCCCGATCCCCGACATCCCGTACACGAAATTCGTGCTCAGGAATGGCCTGACGGTGCTCGTGCACGAAGACCACAAGGCGCCCGTCGTGGCCGTCAACACGTGGTATCACGTCGGCTCGAAGAACGAAAAGCCCGGCAAGACGGGTTTCGCGCACCTGTTCGAGCACCTGATGTTTTCCGGCAGCGCCAATTTCGACAAGACGTTCTTGTCTGCCCTCGAAGGCGTCGGCGCGACCGACCTGAACGGCACGACCAACAAGGACCGCACGAATTATTTCGAGACGGTGCCGACGTCGATGCTCGACTACGCGCTGTTCGCCGAGAGCGACCGCATGGGCCATTTATTAGGTGTGCTCGACCGGAAGAAGCTCGACCTGCAGCGCGGGGTCGTCCAGAACGAAAAGCGCCAGCGAGAAAACCAGCCGTACGGCATCGTCGAGCAGATCGTCACGGAGAACACGTGGCCGGCGAACCACCCGTATTCCTGGACCGTGATCGGTTCCATGACCGACCTCGATGCCGCGTCGATGGCCGACGTCACCGACTGGTTCAAGGGTCACTACGGCCCGAACAACGTCGTGCTCGTGCTGGCCGGCGACATCACGCCGCAGCAGGCGCGCGACAAGGTCGAAAAATACTATGGCGACATTCCACCCGGCCCGCCGCAGGCGCACCAGCAGGCGTGGGTCGCGAAGCGCAGCGGCACCCATCGCGGGCAGGTGCAGGACCGCGTTCCGCAGGCGCGCATCATCCGCCTGTGGAACGTGCCCGGCGCCGACACGCCGGAAGAACCGCTGCTCGACCTGGCCGCGCAGGTGCTGGGCGGCGGCAAGACGTCGCGCCTGTACCAGCGCCTCGTCGTCAAGGAGCAGCTGGCCACGAGCATCGGTTCCGGCAACGATTCGAACGAGATCGCCGGCCAGTTCGGCATCAACCTGACGGCCAAGCCGGGTCTCGCGCAGGCCGACGTCGCGCGCATGGAAACCGGGGCCGACGAGGAATTGCGCGCGCTGATGAAGTCCGGCCCCGCGGCCGCCGAACTGCGGCTCGCGCAGACGACCATCCTCGCGCAGCACGCGCGCGCCGTCGAGCGCGTGGGCGGCTTCGGCGGCAAGAGCGACGTGCTGGCGCGCTGCGCCACCTACACGGGCAATCCGGACTGCTACAAGGTCTACCTGCAGCGCATCAAGGATGCGACGCCGGCCGCCGTGCGCAAGGCCATACAGGACTGGTTATCCGACGGCGACTACGTGCTGGAAGTCGATCCGTTCCCGGCCGCGCTGTCCGCCGACGCGTCCACGGTCGACCGCAGCAAGGGCCCGCCGACGGGCCATCCGGAGCCGTTGACCCTGCCGCCGATGCAGAAGATGACCCTGTCCAACGGCCTGAACGTGGTGCTGGCCGAGCGCCACGGTGCGCCCGTGATCAATCTGTCGCTGATGTTGAACGGCGGCTTCGCATCCGATACGGAGGCGCTGCCGGGGCTCGCGAGCCTCACCCTGCGCATGCTGGAAGAGGGCACGGCGACGCGCAGCGCCTTGCAGATCAGTCGCGAACTGGAAGCGCTGGGCGCCTCGTTCGGCACGACGATCAACCTGGACGGCGCCTTCGTCAACATGAACGTGTTGAAACCGACGCTGACGCAGGCGCTGGGCCTGTACGCGGACCTGGCGCTGCACCCGTCGTTCCCGCAAGCGGACTTCGAACGCGTGCGCAAGACGCGGCTGGCCGCGATCCAGCGCGAGCAGACCGTGCCGCGCCTGATGGCCTTGCGCGTGCTGCCGCCGCTGCTGTACGGCCCCGGCCATCCGTACTCGTTGCCGCTGACGGGCACCGGCACGGAGGCCGCCGTGGCGCGCATGACGCGCGCGGATCTCGTCGCGTATCACGACACCTGGTTCAAGCCGAATAACGCAACGCTGCTCGTCGTCGGCGACACCACGCTGGCCGAACTGAAACCGCTGCTGGAACGCGCGTTCGGCGCGTGGAAGGCCGGCACGCTGCCTACGCACGACATCACGACAGTCGCCCAGCCGGCAGGCACGACGATCTACCTGATCGACCGTCCCGGCGCCCTGCAGAGCGACATCGTCGGCGCCCAGCTGGCGCCGCCGCGCAATACGCCGGACGCCGTCGCGCTGAATCTGTTGAACGATGTGTTCGGCGGCACGTTCAGTTCGCGGCTGAACATGGACCTGCGCGAAGATAAACACTGGTCGTACGGTGTCGGCACGTCGCTCGTGGCGGCGCGCGGCCAGCGCATCCTGTACAGCGATTCGCCGGTCCAGACCGATAAGACGGCCGACGCGCTGCGCGAACTGGCGCGCGAGTACGCCGAGCTGGGCAGCGCCCGCCCGATCACGCCGCGCGAGTTGCAGGAGGCGCAGGCCAACGAGACGCTGGGCCTGCCCGGTTCGTTCGAGACGGTCAGCCAGCTCAGCAACGCCTATGCGACGATCCTGCAATACGGCCTGCCCGAGGATTACTACAACACGTACACGGCGACGGCGCTCGCGTTGACGCCGGTGCAGCTGAACGCGCTGGCCGGGCGCGTCGTGCTGCCCCGGCAGCCGGTGTGGATCGTCGTCGGCGACATGAGCAAGATCGAGGCACCGATCCGCGCGTTGAACCTCGGCACCGTGCGCCGCATCGACGTCGAGGGGAACCCGTTGCAGTGACCGCGGTAGGATGGGCATTTGAGGCCGGGGGCCTCAAATGAAACGTGCCCACGCGCGCCGCCACCGCCCACGTTACGGTTTCGCCTGCTTCCGCAACTGCTCCTGGTAGCGCTGGAAAATCTCGAACCGTTCCTCGCGCCTTAAAATCTTCGAATGCGGGTCGAGCGTGTACGTGGCATCGGGCGGCAGGGCGATGCTGCCGTGCCCGTCCGCCATCGGCAGCGTGACGATGCGCGCGCCGACGCGCACGTCGAGCGGCATCGGGAACGGCGTGTTTGCGGCCGTCTTCCACGTCAGGTCGAGGGTTTCGGCATGGCGCCGGGCCACGAGTTCGGGCAGGGCGGCCTGGTACATATAGGCCTGGAAGAACCAGTCCAGGTCGCGTCCGCTCGCGCGCCTGACGATGGCGATGAAGTCGGGTGTCGTCGCATAGCGCGGCGTGAAGTTGCCGGGACGCGGGTCGGGACGGCCATACACGAGTTCGCGCACGGCGCGGAAAAAGGCGTCGTCGCCGATCAGGCCGCGCAAGGTGTGCAGCACGAGCGAACCCTTCGTGTAGATGTCGCCGCCGGGGCCGCCGCGTTTGAGGTCGTAGACGTCTTCCTCGCGCTTGTGCTTGCCGGAGACGAGCGGCGCCTTGTTGCGGATCGACGCCCGTTGCTGCATCAACGCCGCGTAGTATTCCTGGTCGCCGTGCAGGTATTGCATGTACAGGGGCTGCATGTACGAGCCGAGGCCTTCGTGCAGCCACATGTCGTCCCAGTCGGCATTGGTGAGCTGGTTGCCGAACCATTCGTGGGCGAATTCGTGCTGCAGCAGCTCGTCGTAGCCGTACGGCGTCTTGGCGTATTTGTTGCCGTAGGCATTGATGGTCTGGTGTTCCATACCCTTGTGCGGCGTTTCCACGACGCCCATTTTTTCGTCGCCGAACGGGTAGGGGCCGATCGTCGATTCGAAGAAATCGAGCATCTGCGGGAATTCCGCGAACAGGTCCCGCGCATGCGCCTTGTTGTGCGGCAGGTACCAAAGCCGCAGCGGGATCACGTTGCCGTAGCGGCTGTGGTATTCGCCATCCAGCTCGGCGTACGGCCCGACGTTGATCGCCACGCCGTAGGTGCTGGGGTGCCTGGCGCGCCAGTGCCAGGTGCGCCAGCCGTTCGCTTCCGTCATGCCGAGCGCGACGCCATTGCCCGCCGCGACCAGCGGCGCCGGCACGGTGATGTGTTCGTCGACGACGTCCGGCTTGCCCATCGGGTGGTCGATGCAGGGCCAGAACAGGTCGCAGCCTTCGCCCTCGACGGCGCTGGCGACCCACGGCCGGCCGTCCGGCGTGCGCGCCCACACGAAGCCGCCGTCCCATGGCGCCCGCTTCGCCACGTGCGGCTCGCCGTGGTAGGTCACGCGCACCTTGACGCGCCGGCCCGGCTCCAGCCGTTGCGGCAGCGTGATCGTCAGCTTGCCGTCCGGATTGCGCCACTGGCCCGCGCCGAGCGGCGCGCCGTCGACGCTGATGGCGTCGATGGGCAGGTTGCGGTCCAGGTCGAGTTCGATGCGGTCCAGCGGCGCGCGCGTGCCGAACGTGAGCGTCGCGTCGCCGCGCAGGCTGCGGCTGTCCGGGTCGATGCGCAGGCTCAGGTCGGCGTAATCGAAGGTGAGCGCCTGCTGGCCGGGGCTGCGCTGCGCGCCCGAGTTGACGGTGTAGTCGGTGAGGGCGGGCTGGCTGGCGCAGCCCGCCAGCAGCAGGCCCAGGGCGGCGATGGCGATTCTTTGCATGATGCAGGGAATTTATCACAGCGGAAAGCGGCGCCACGCAAATCGCGACTGGTGAATACTGCGGCGAGGAGGACTTGCAATGAGCGACCTGGACATCGACATCGGCCGCACCGCCCTGGTGCTGATCGATTTGCAGAACAGTAATGTGAAACGCGACCTGGCGCCGTACACGGCCGAGCAGGTGGTGGGCAATTGCGTGCTGCTGGCAAGCGAAATGCGCGACCGCGGCGGGATGGTGATCTTCGTGCGCGTGCTCGTCGACCAGCTGCAGCTGCCGCCGGCCGACGCGCCCATGCGCAAGCCGGGCACGCCCGCGCCGCCGCCGGATGCGTCGCAGCTTGCGCCGGACGCCCAGGTGCAGGCGACCGACATCGTCGTCACGAAGCGCCAGTGGGGCGCCTTCTACGGCACGGAACTGGACCAGCTGCTGCGCCGCCGCAACATCAAGACCATCATCCTCGGCGGCATCGCCACCAACCTCGGAGTCGAGTCGACGGCGCGCGCCGCGTTCGACCGCGGCTACGGCGTCGTGTTCGTCGAGGATGCGATGAGCAGCATGCGGGCCGACATGCACAGGTTCGCCTGCGAACACACCTTCCGCATCATGGGCAAGGTGCGCTCGACGCGCCACGTGATCGACGCGCTGCAGGCGGGGACGGGCGACGCGTAAGCCGGTTCGTCAGCGTTGCATCGTCGTCCCCGCGCAGGCGGGGAGCCAAGTTGCGCGATTTGCCGGCAAACCTGGATTCCCGCCTGCGCGGGAATGACGGTAGAAGAGGGGCTTACTTGCGCGGTGCCGGCTGCTGCGCATTGGCCTGCGCCTGTGCCTGGGCCTGCGCATTGGCCTGGGCCTGTGCCTGCCGTTGTTGCTCGCGTTCCTGCTTCTTCGCCATGTGGTGGCCGATGGCACAGCCGGCAGCGGCGCCGAGCAGGCCGTGCTTGCCGGCCACGTGGCCGCCCACGCCGCCGACGATGGCGCCTTTCGCGCAGCTGGGTTTGGCGTAGGCGGCGCCCGTCGAGGCGAGCGAGAGCATGAGGGTTGCGGCGATGAGCTGGATTTTCATGGTGTCCTCCGTGGATGATGCTATCAACGGCCGAATGCCGTCCATGGATGACAGCCTAGCCGCTGCCGCGCCGGTTGAATGTTCGCCAGATCACCGTTGCGGCCGACGGTCATGTCTGTCAGCTTTTCGTCCGGATCGCCGCCGCGATCTCGTACGAGCGCAGGCGCGCCGCGTGGTCGTGGATCTGCGACGTGATCATCAGCTCGTCCGCACCGGTGCGTGCGATGAAGGCTTTCAATTGCTGCTCGACGGTGTCCGGCGCGCCGATCGCCGAGCACGACAGCACGCCGTCGAGCATGCCGCGTTCCGCCGGGCCCAGCAGGTCGAGATAGCCTTCGACGGGCGGCTTCAGGCGCGTCGGGTGGCCGCTGCGCAGGTTGACGAACGCCTGCTGCATCGACGTCGCGCGCCACCGGGCTTCCGCGTCCGTCTCGGCGGCGAACACGTTAAAGCCGAGCATCACATACGGCTTGTCGAGCTGGGCCGACGGGCGGAAGTTGGCGCGGTAGATCTCGATCGCCTGCATCATCATCTGCGGCGCGAAGTGCGACGCGAACGCGTACGGCAGGCCCAGCATCGCGGCCAGTTGCGCGCCGAACAGGCTGGAGCCGAGGATCCACACGGGCACCTTCAGGCCGGCGCCGGGCACGGCGCGCACGTGGCGGCGCGGGGCGTCGGCAAAATACTCCATCAGCTCCACGACGTCCTGCGGAAACTCGTCGGCGTCGGACGCGAGGTTGCGGCGCAGCGCGCGCGCCGTCGCATGGTCGGAACCGGGCGCGCGGCCGAGGCCCAGGTCGATGCGGCCGGGGAACAGCGATTCGAGTGTGCCGAATTGTTCCGCGATGACGAGCGGGGAATGGTTCGGCAGCATGATGCCGCCGGCGCCGAGGCGGATGGTCGAGGTGCCGTTGCCCACGTGGGCGATCAGCACCGCCGTCGCCGCGCTGGCGATGCCCGGCATGCCGTGGTGTTCGGCCAGCCAGAAGCGGTGGTAGCCCCACCGTTCGCCGTGCTGCGCGAGGTCGAGCGAGCGGCGGAAGGACTCGGCGGCGTCGCTGCCTTCCGTGATCGGGGCGAGGTCGAGGATCGAGAAAGGAATCATGGGTGCAGTCATCGGTAAATGATACGCCGATCCTTTTTTTCGCGTGCGCCACGGTCCGGAACGGCGGGCGCGGCGCTGTCCGTGCTTGACCCCGCCTGGCGGGCTGCCTATGATGGCCGGTCGATCCATGTCCTGTGGTCATCTTTTTCGTCCCGTCATGCGTATTTACCCGCCCCCATCCCGAACCCTGCTGGCCGCCGTCTGCATCGCCGTGCTGGCCGCCGGCTGCGCCGCGCCATCCCGTACGCCGCGCGTGCCCGCGGGCGAGGCGCCGCAGCTGGACGTGCGCCGTTTCCCGCAGATCGACCATGCCATCGACGCCGCCATCGGCGCGCACAAGCTGCCGGGTGCCGTGTTCCACCTGGAGCATGGGGACGCCGTCTACGAACACGCCTACGGCAGCCTGGCGTATGACGACGACGCGGCGCCCGTCACGACGGCCACCGTGTACGACGCCGCGTCGCTGACGAAGGTATTGGCCACGGCGCCGTCCGTGCTGATCCTGGCCGAGCAGGGCCGCCTCGGCCTGGACGACAAGCTCGTCAAATATTTCCCCGAGTGCGCGAACGGCGGCAAGGAAACGATCACGATCCGGCAATTGCTCACGCACAGTTCGGGCCTGCCCGCCGGGCTGCCGAAGGAACCGGACTGGCGCGGCCGCGCGGCCGCGCACAAGCTCGCGTGCGAGCAGACCGTCACGCACGCGCCCGGCACGTTCTTCCGTTACTCCGACATCAATTACATCCTGCTGGGCCAGATCGTCGAGAAAGTCACGGGCACGCCGCTGGACGATTACGCGCAGTCCCACATCTTTGCGCCGCTGCGGATGCAGAACACGGGTTACCTGCCGCTGCGCCGCGTGGACGCCGCGACGATCGCGCCGACCCAGCTGGGGCGCGACGATGGCCAGGCCAAGGACAGGGGCGCGCATGCGGACCTCGCGCCGGGCGAGCTCCTGCGCGGCGTCGTGCACGATCCGACGGTGCGCCGCATGGGCGGTGTGGCCGGCTCGGCCGGCGTGTTCACGACGGTCGGCGACGTGGCGCGCTATGCCCGCATGCTGCTCGCGGGCGGCGTGCTGGACGGCGTGCGCATCCTCGGCCCGCAGAGCGTGCGGCTGCTGACGACGGTGCAATCGCCCCCGGGCCTGGCCAGGCGCGGCCTCGGGATGGACATCGATTCGCCATATGCGAAGCGGCCGCGCGGCTCGGTGTTCCCGGTCGGCAGCTATGGCCACACGGGCTTCACGGGCTGCGTCCTGTGGGTCGATCCGGGCTCGGGCGCGTTCTACGTCTTCCTGTCGAACCGCGTGTATCCGGACGACAAGAGCAACGTGCTCGACCTCTACACTCGCATGGGCACGCTGGCCGCGCAGGCAGCCGGCGTCGACTGAACGCCGAGCGCGATCCGCCGCTTTCCCTCTGCACAGGCCTCGTTCGAGGCCTTTTTTTGTTGCCGTCAGGCTAACGCGCGCACCCTTCGCGGCGATCTCTTTAAACTCCGCCTCCACAATATCTTCTTGATATTGCAGAGTTTTTTGCCCCAAATCCATTCTCTCAGGAGTGCGACATGAAAATGAATAAGTTATTGAAAGGCCTGCTGGGTGCCGCCGTCACGGTGGCGATGTTCGGCACGGTGAATGCCCAGGCACAGACCAGCGGCAGCTCGTCGACGGGCAGCAGCGCGACTGCGCAGGATCAGGCGACGTCGGGCAGCGCAACCACGAAGAAACACAGCAAGAAAAAACATCATCACAAGAAGAGCAGCTCGAGCAGCGGTTCGAGCGGCAGCAGCGGCACCACCAGCAGCGGCTCCAGCACCAGCGGTTCGAGCATGGGCACCGGCTCGTCGTCGAGCGGTAGCCAGGATACCCAGGGTACCTCGGGTTCGTCGGGCACCAGCGGCACGTCCGGCACGTCCGGCAGCATGGGCACCGGCACCACGACCACGCCACCGGCCGGCAGCGGTTCCTCCGGTTCGAGCGGGATGAGCGGCAGCACGGGCTCGGGTGCGTCGGGCACCAGCGGCATGAGCGGCAGCACCGGCGCCAGCGGCACGGGCCTGTCCGGCTCCGGCATGAGCGGCACCGGCTCGGGTTCGGGCACGGGCACCAGCGCGACCGGCACCGGCACGAGCGGCACCGGCACCAGCAGTACCGGTACCACCAGCGGCACGAGCCAGGATGGCAAGCGCGGCTATTGATCCCGCGCGCCGGCCGGCCCGGCCGGCAACGACGACGCCAGCTGGCAAGCTGGCGTTTTTTTTTTGCACGCGGCGAGGCGCGGCATCGCGCGACCACAGCCTTTTTTGCTGTGTCCGCGCCGGGTATGTGAACCGAATCCGGTTGCCGGGGTCATCTCCATCCAGAATGTCGACAGCCGGCGCAGCCGTTTCGAGAGCCGGCTGCTGCGCTTGTTTACCTAAATAACGCGAACACAGCGTTTTTTTTACCAACCAGTACCAGAAAGGCTGTTCACTGGTATAACATGATTTCTTTCGAATAATGATATGCGCAAACATCCGCATCGAGCCGGATGGCGCACCAAGACAACGACGAGGAATCATGATGGAGACAACGCGGATGGCCGTGCCCCTGCTGGCACTCGCCGCCGGCTGCGCCTGCCTGCCCGGGCAGGCGGCCGAACTCGGACTGGCACGCATCTTTTCCGACCACGCGGTCCTGCAGCGGGACCAGCCCATCGCCGTGTGGGGCACGGCCGACGCGGGCCGCAAGCTGGCCGTGACCCTGGGTGGGCGCACGGTGAACGGCAGCGCGGACGCGCACGGCAAATGGAAGATCCAGCTGCCGCCGCAACCGGCTGGCGGACCGTACACGCTGACCGTGGCGTCGGGCGGGCAGACGGTCAGCCGCACCGACATCCTGGTCGGCGACGTGTACCTGTGCTCCGGCCAGTCGAACATGGAATTCACGCAGCGCCAGTCGACCAATGCCATCGGTGCGGCTTATGCGGGGCGCAACGAGACGCTGCGCTTCCTGAACGTGCCGAAGAACAGCACGGCGACGCCGCAGGATGAGCTCAAGGGCCCCGTCGAGTGGAAGGTCGTGACGCCGGAAACGGCCGGCGACGCCTCCGCCGTGTGCTACTACATGGCGCGCTCCCTGCAGGGCAGCTACAAGGTGCCAGTGGGCTTCGTCAACGCCAGCTGGGGCGGTACGACGATCCAGGGCTGGATCGGGGGCGAGTCGCTGCGCACCCTCGGCGACTACAAGGCCGGCGTGGACGCCGTCGCGCAACTCGGCGCCGATACGGCCGCGGGCATGCGCGCCGAGGAGGCGCGCAACGAGGCATGGTGGCGCGCGCACGACCCGGCGGCCACCGCGCAGCGCGCGTGGATCGCGACCGACTTCGACGACAGCGCGTGGGCGACCGTGACGCCGGCCGGTTCGTGGAAGGACAGCGGCCTGGCCGGCTTCAAGGATTTCGACGGCGTGGCCTGGTACCGCACGACCGTCACGCTGACCCAGGCGCAGGCGCAGGCCGCGAACATGCTGCACCTGGGCCCCGTCGACACCTACGACACCACCTGGGTCAACGGCGTGCGCGTGGGCGGCGCCAGCACGTCCTGGATGTGGCGCGATTACGCCGTACCCGCCGGCGTGTTCCGGCCGGGCCGCAACGTGATCGCCATGCGCGTGCT
The DNA here is from genome assembly GCF_034420155.1 of Massilia luteola. Taxonomy (NCBI): domain Bacteria; kingdom Pseudomonadati; phylum Pseudomonadota; class Betaproteobacteria; order Burkholderiales; family Oxalobacteraceae; genus Massilia; species Massilia luteola. The sequence continues at coordinate 21,260 of NZ_JAXOFN010000038.1, read as the reverse complement.
GAGCGGCGGGCAGGGCGGCGGCCTGTCGGGCGCGCCGTCCAGCCGCACCATCGGCCTCGCGGACGGCCAGGCGATCCCGCTGCCGGCCGCATGGAAACTTGCGCGCGGCAGCGCATTGAAGGGCCTGTCCGTGCCGCCGGCGCCGTGGGACGTGCCGACGAGTCTCACCACGCTGTACAACGGCATGATCGCGCCGCTGGTCGGCTATAAATTCAAGCTGGCGGCGTGGTACCAGGGCGAATCGAACGCGGGCGCGGCGCAGGAATACCGCACGCTGCTGCCGATGCTGATGCGCGACTGGCGCCAGCGCTTCGGCCAGCCCGCGCTGCCGTTCTTCGTCGTGCAACTGACGTCGTTCGGATCGCCGGCAAAAGCGCCCGGCCAGTCCGGCTGGGCCGAACTGCGCGACGCGCAGGCGTACGCCGTGGCCAACGATGCGCACGCGGGACTCGCCGTCACGCTCGACGTGGGCGACCGCTTCGACATCCACCCGACCCAGAAGACGATCGTCGGCGAACGCCTGGCGCGCGCGGCGCGGGCCATCGCGTACGGCGAGAAGACCGTGCCCGGCAGCCCGACGGCCGTGGCGGCGCGCAGGACCGGCAACGACATCGTCATCGCGTACAAGGACACGGGCGGCGGCCTCGCGACGTATTCGTCCGACCGCGCCATCGGCTTCGAGGTGTGCGCGGGCACGGCCTGCCGCTATGCCGAAGCGCGCGTGGCCGGTGATACGGTCGTCCTGCCCGGCGCCGCCACGCCCGGCGTCACGCGCGTGCGCTATGCCTGGGCCGATGCGCCGTTCGTGAACCTGTTCGGCGCCGACGACTTGCCGGCCGCGCCGTTCCAGCTCGACGTCAAATAGCTCAGCTGAGCCGATAGTTTTCCGGCAGCAGGGCGGGCGGCAGGTCGCGCTCGCCCAGGGCCGTGCGCAGGTCGATCTCGATCGTGCGGCACAGCGCCTCGAGCGGCAGGCCGTTGTCGGATGCACGGAACGGTTCCTCGAGCTCGTCGCCGAGGGCGTCCAGGCCGAAGAAGGTGTAGGCCACGATCGCCGACACGACCGGCGTCAGGTAGCCGATCGTGTCGACGAGGCCGAACGGCAGCAGGAAGCAGTACAGGTAGGCCGTGCGGTGCAGCAGCAGCGTGTACGAGAACGGGATCGGCGTGCCGCGGATACGTTCGCAGGACGCCGCGACGGCCGTCAGCGCCGACAGGCTGGCGTCGATCGACGGCGCCAGGCAGGCGTCCAGGCGGCCCGTGCGCAGGCAGTGTCCGAGGTCCGTTCCCATTTCCAGCATCAGCGCGTACGGCACGTTGGGCAGCGCGCGCACGCGTTCCCATTCGGCCGGTTCGAGCCAGGGCGCGACGTCGGCTGCGGGCATGTCGCCGGGCGCGCCCGCGCCCGCGCGCAGGCGGTGGCGCAGCACGAGTTCTCCCCACTGCTTGCGGCCTTCCCAGTAGCGGTCGTAGGCGGCGTTGTTGCGGAAGCCGAGGAAGATGGCGAGCGGGAGGCCCATCAGCGTGAACGGCGTCGTCGTGAAATGCAGTTTATGGTGGCCGAGCTGGCCGTCGGTCCAGGTCACGAGCAGCGCCAGCAGCGTGCTGACCGCGAGGTGCATCCAGATGCGCGGCAGCACCGATCCGCGCAGGATGAAGAACAGGCGCAGGGCGGAGGGGCGGTCGCGGACGATCATGTCCGGCTCCGCGGCTGGTCGTTGGTGGTGTGCATGGATCGGTTCGTCGATGTGAGAGAGGCGTCGTCGCGTCATCATAGACCGGCCGCGTCACGTGTGCCGCGCCGGCCCCGGCGAGAGCGCGGAAGCCGTTGGCATCGACCCCGCGCCGGCGCAGTTGGCGGCTCCGGACGCCGGCCGCCAAAGCCTACGGCAGCAGCGGCAGCGTGACGGTGAACGTGCTGCCGCGCCCCGGGCCGGCGCTGGCGGCGTCGACCTGGCCGCCGTGCAGTTCGACGAGCTTGCGCACGAGCGCCAGGCCGAGACCCAGGCCGCCCTGGGCGCGGTCGAGCGTGCGCGAGCCCTGCGTGAACAGGTCGAACACGACGGGCAGCAGGTCGGCCGCGATGCCGTTGCCGTCGTCGTGCACCGCCAGGAACGCGTGGCCGTCGGCGGCTTCCAGTTCCACCTCGATGCGGCCGCCCTCGGGCGTGTACTTGGCGGCGTTGGTGAGCAGGTTCGCGACCACCTGCACGAGGCGCGTGTGGTCGCCGTCCACCATCACGGGCGCCTCGCCCAGCCGGACGTCGAGGACGTGGCGGCGCGCGTCGACGAGCGGGCGCGCCTGCTCGGCCGCCTCGACGACGACGCGGCGCAGGTCGAGCGCCTGCCGGGCCACGGTGACGAGGCCGCGCGTCACGCGCGAGACGTCCAGCAGGTCGTTCACGAGGTGGCGCATGTGGGCGACCTGGCGCGCGATGATGTCGCTGATCTGCTTCACACGCGGCTCGCCCGCATAGGCCAGGCGCAGCATGTCGGCCGCGCTGGAGATCGGCGCCAGCGGATTCCTCAGCTCGTGCGCCAGCATGGCGAGGAATTCGTCCTTGCGCTGGTCGGCCAGCTGCAGGGCTTCTTCCGCGCGCTTGCGCTCCGTGATGTCGATCGCCACGACGTGCACGACGGTGCTGCGGCCGTCGGCGCCGAGGCCGAGGCGGCCGCGCATGTCGATCCAGGCCAGGCGGCCGTCGTCGGCGCGGCGGATGCGCGGCGTGGCGCGGTATTCGCCGCCGGCGCGGAGCGCCTGCTTGACGGTGTCGCGCAGGGCCTGGCGGTCGTCCGGATGGACGAGTTTCTGCAGCTCGGCGACGTTGTGCCAGTTCTTGCCGAACACGCTCTGCAGATTGGCCGAGAAACTCACCTTGCCGCTGTGCGGATCGCGCTCCCACACGGCCATGCGCGCGGCGACGAGGCCTTGCTGCAGGCGCTCCTCGCTGTAGCGCACGGCCCGTTCCGCCCGTTCCAGCGGGGTGACGTCGGTGCAGGTGCCGAACCACTGGACGATGCGCCCGCCGTCATCGCGCAGCGGCGCCACCGACGTGAAGAAGCTGCGGTAACGGCCGTCCGCGCCGCGCAGCGGAAAGGTCATCTGCGCCATGTTGCCGCTGGCGAGGGCTTCCTGCCAGCGCCGCATCACCTGGGGCAGCACGTCGGGATCGTGGTAGCGGTGCCACTCGTCCACGCCGATGCTGCCCGGCGGGCTGCCCGTGAATTCGTGCCAGCGGTCGTTGAACCAGACGATGTTGCCGTCCGGGCCGGCGATCCACACGAGCTGCGGGACGTTGTTCGCCAGCTGCAGGAATTTGCGGCGCTCCGCTTCCAGGCGCGCATGCTGTTCGTACAGGCGGTCGAGCATGCGGTTCAGCGCGCGCGCCAGGCTGACGACTTCGCGCGAGCCGTCGAGCGGCGCGCGCTGGCTGCCGATGTCGTCGCCCAGGCTCGCGGAAAACGTCTCGAGGCGGCGCAGGTCGAGCGTGAGGCCGAGCGCCAGCCGCGATGCCAGCATGAACACGACCAGCGCCAGGCAGAAGGCGACGAGGACGATCAGGAGGTAGTGCGGACCGGCCGTCTCCAGCGGCACCTGCAGGTGGCGCTCGTCCTCGCGCAGCACGAGGCGCAGGTGGGCCAGGCGCGGCGGCAGCGGCACGGCGGCCGCGATCTCGTGCGCGCCGGCGGCCGCCTGCGCGGGCGCGGCGGCCAGGATGGCCCAGGGCACCGGCTTGAGGTCGGCCACCCGCATCTTGTACATCAGGGCGCCCTGCGGCGCGTGCGTGCGCGCGTGGCGCAGCAGGACGACGCCGATCAGTTCAGCGCCCGCGGGACGGTCCCGCAGCGCGGCGCGCTCGCTGCCGTCCGCAAGGCCGGCGCGCAGCCAGGCCAGGTCGCCGGGCGTGAATCCGGGCACGCCGTTGTCCGCGATTTCCTTGCCCTCGGCATCGGTGAACAGCAGTTGCAGCGGGATCCCGTTCATCTCGCGCAGGCCTTGCAGGAACGGCGCCAGGTAGGTTTCCTTGCCGGTGCCGTCGACGAGTGCCCTGGCCAGGATCGGACTGGCGCCCACTTCCTGCAGCCGCGTGACGATCGATGCCAGATTGTGGCCGACCGTCGTGGCATGGAAGGCGACTTCGCGCTTCTGCAGCAGGGCGTTGGCCTGCGCGCGCTGGTAATCGATCAGCCAGAACGAGACGCCGGCGATCAGCAGCACGGAGGCCGCCGCCAGGATCGCGGCCGCGATCGCGAAGCGGCGCGACAGGCTGGCCGGTGCGGCGGACGGTGCGTAGTCCGTCATGACAGAAAGGAAACCGACATGGCAAGCCCGTAGCAAAGCGGTATCTGGGATCTTAACTATATACCCGCTGGCGGCCCTTCATTCTTCGACGAAATAGCGTTGCTATGGCGCAACCAACTATTCCATGAGCAAATATCGCGTGTATCATCGAACTGTGGCACGGCCCCGCCCATACAGGCGTCTTCCGTCGGGCCCAAGCCCCGCCCCGGTCACCGCTTCGGCCGCCGCCACGACGCGCCGCGCGCACCCGCAGCTTCAGCGCGCAGCGTCACTGCGCAGTTTTATCGTTTCCGTCGAGGTACACATGACTATCCAGAACCTGAAAATCGGAGCCCGGCTCGGCCTTGCGTTCGCCGTCGTGCTGGCGCTCGCGGCGATGCTGACCGTCGTCGGCACGCTGCGCCTGCAGGATGTCGTCGGCGCGACCGTCGACATGGACGCCTCGATCCACAAGACCCGCCTGGCCGACCGCTGGCTGGCCGACACCCGCATCAACCGTGCGCTGACCGAAGCCCGGCTGCGCGCCCTGGATGCGGACGACCGCGCGCGGATCGACGCCAGGATGAAAGCGAACAGCGCCGACATCTCCGCCATCGACAAGGCATTGCAGCGCGACGTCGCCAGCGCGGAAGGCACGGCGCTGCTGGCGAAGCTCAACGCGCAGCGCAAGGTGTACACGGCGGCGCGCAAGAAGCTGTTCGCGCTCAAGGAGGGCGGCACGGCCGACGCGGCCGCCATCGAGCGCGCCGCCGACGCCGAGATGAATCCGGCGCTCAGCGCGTACGAGGCCGCGGCGGACGCGCTCGCCGAGCACCAGAAAAAGGGCTTCGACGACGCCAAGACGCACGTCGAGGACGTCGCCGCGCGCGGACGCCTGCTGCTGGGCAGCGTGGGCGTCGTGGCGGTGCTGCTGGGCGCGGCGCTGGCGTGGTGGCTGTCGCGCAGCATCACCGGTCCGCTGCGCCGCGCCGTGACGCTGGCCAACGCGGTCGCGCAGGGCGATCTGTCGAGCCGGATCGAGGCCGTGAGCCGCGACGAGACGGGCGAACTGATGGCCGCGCTGCAGGCCATGAACGCGAACCTGAACGCGCTGGTGACGCGCGTGCGCAGCGGCGCCGATACCATCGCCACCGCCGCCGTCGAGGTGGCGACCGGCAACCACGACCTGTCGACCCGCACCGAGCAGCAGGCCGGCGCGCTGGAGGAGAGCGCCTCGTCGATGGAGGAATTGACGAGCACCGTGCGCCAGAACGCGGAGAATGCGCAGCAGGGCAACCAGATGGCGGTGTCGGCGTCCAGCGTGGCCGTGCGCGGTGGCGACGTCGTGGCGCAGGTCGTCGCGACGATGGGCGCCATCGACGCGTCGTCGAAGAAGATCGTCGACATCATCGGCGTCATCGACGGCATCGCGTTCCAGACCAATATCCTGGCCCTGAACGCGGCCGTGGAAGCCGCGCGCGCGGGTGAGCAGGGCCGCGGCTTCGCCGTCGTGGCGACCGAGGTGCGCACGCTGGCCCAGCGCTCGGCGGCGGCGGCCCGCGAAATCAAGGAACTGATCGGCGACTCCGTCGACAAGGTCGCCACCGGTTCGCGCCTCGTCGGCGAGGCCGGCACGACGATGCAGGAAGTGGTCGCCAGCGTGCGCCGCGTCTCGGACATTATGGCCGAGATCTCGGCCGCGTCGGGCGAGCAGAGCGCCGGCATCGAACAGGTCGGCGCGGCGATCTTGCAGATGGACCAGGTGACACAGCAGAATGCGGCGCTCGTGGAACAGGCCGCGGCAGCCACGGAATCGATGCAGGATCAGGCACGCAGCCTGGCCGAGGCGGTCAGCGTGTTCAAGCTGGACCAGGCGAGCGCGCCTGCATTCGCGCCAGCGGCGCGGACGCCGCGCAACAAGGCCAGGCCGCAACCGGCCATCGCGCGCACGCCCGCACCGGCCGGTGCCGACCGCTGGGAAACGTTCTGAATCCCGTCGACGCCGGCGCCTGAACCTGCCGGCGCCGGGCGCGGCGTCAGAACTTGGATTTTTGCGCCTGCAACTGTTCGCGCAACTGGTGTGCGTTGCAGTGGCTGTAGTCCTTGTTCAGTTCCAGGTCGACGAATGGCTTGAGCTGGTTGTCCAGCTGGCCGCGCAGCACGCCCAGGAACTTGGGCTCGGCCACCAGTTCCAGCTTCTGGAAGCGCTGGTCCTGCCAGCCCTTGAGCAGGAAATTGCAGATGTCCCTGGCGAAGAATTCGGCGTCGTGCTGCTCCGGCGTCTGCGCCGGCTGGTATTGCTTGTTCGGCGTGGCGCCGCCCGTGCTGTGGATGCTCTGGCCGGCCGCGGTCGCGCCGATCCGGTCGGTGTTGATGTCCGCATCGCGCAGGCGGGCATTGGCGCTGACCATGTCCTCGACTTCGATGTAAGGCTGCTTGGGGTCCGATTCGGCGAAGATGCGGGCGCGGCCCGCGTCGGCGGATACGATCCAGGTGGTAGTCATGCTGTCCCCTTTCGTCCAAAGTTGCAATCGAGATGTAGGCCCCGCGGGGGCATACAGGCTGAGGGGAAGTCTATCCCAACCAGATTTTTCGAGCGGTACGAAACGGAACGTCGCGAACCTGCCGCGCGTTGCACTGCCGTCCTGCGATGCTCGCTGTACTTTCGTACGGCGGCGCTTCTCGAACGGCATTGCTGCCGCTCGCGACGGTTTTGCGACGCTCCCTCGAAGGTGCCTGCTAGACTGGCGGTATGCAAAAAATCCTGATCGTCCTCGGCCTCGTGCTGCTCGCCGCAGGGCTTGCGTGGCCCTGGCTGCGCCGCTTGCCGCTGGGCCGCCTGCCCGGCGACATCCACATCGTGCGCGACGGGTTCAGCTTCAACTTTCCCATCGTCACCTGCCTCATCGTCTCCATCGTCGTCTCGTTGCTGCTGTGGATCTTCCGGCGCTGAACGTCGCGCGCGCATAGCCGTTTTTCGCCGATTTGTCTGCAAGTTTCGGCTATCCCGTCCATGTGTCGAAAATATGACGCACGGGTTCGCGATAGCAAGATTTGACAAACATGGTCGGAATTTCAACGAGACAATGCGCCCCATACGAAGACGAGAGACGCTGCAGCGTCCGCCGAATTCGAAACTGGCAAGGTTCACTTGATCGCACCGCGGTCCACCGCGGGCACCACAGTTTTGGGAGAGCACATGAGACAGTCGATGGGACGGAAAATGGTTGAGCGCACTGCAATCGCGAGCGCGGTGACGGTACTGGTGATGGGCATTGCCGCCCAGGCCCGGGCACAGGACGACGTGACGGGAACGCAGACCGTGATCGTGACGGGCGTGCGCGCCGCGCTGGAACAGTCGCTGCGCCAGAAGCGCAATGCGGATGCCGTCGTCGAGGTGGTGACGGCCGAGGATATCGGCAAGATGCCCGACAAGAACGTGGCCGATGCGATCCAGCGCCTGCCCGGCGTGAACACGCAGTCGTCGGCGGGCGGCGAAGGCGGCTTCGGCGAGAACGACCGCGTCAGCCTGCGCGGCACGAGCCCCAGCCTGCAGCAGACCCTGTTCAACGGCCACGCCATCAGCACCGGCGACTGGTTCGTGCTGAACCAGTACGGCGGCAACGTGGGACGCTCGTCGAGCTTCTCGCTGCTGCCGTCGGAACTCGTGGGCTCCGTCGTCGTGCAGAAGAGCGCCACCGCGGATCTGGTCGAAGGCGGCGTCTCCGGCGCCATCAACGTGATCACGCGCCGTCCGCTCGACTTCCGCCAGCCCCTGACGGTGGAAGCGTCGGTGCAGGCCAACTACAACGACCTCGCGAAAAAGACCGAGCCGCAGGTGTCGGCCCTCGTCAGCTGGAAGAACCCGGCCAACAACTTCGGCGTGCTGCTGCAGGGCTTCTCGGAAAAGCAGAGCGTGCGCCGCGACGGCCAGGAGATCCTCGGCTACACCCCGATCAGCGCGACGAGCGCCGCCGCCGTCGCGAACCCGGCGCTTGCCGGCGTGAAGGTCCCGACCTTCATCGGCGCCGCGCTGTTCGAGCAAAAGAAGAAGCGTGAAGGCGGCGCGTTCGATATCGAAGCCAAGCCGTCGCGCGACGTCGGCGTCGACTTGAACGGCTTCTATTCGAAGCTGAAGGCACCGCACCAGAACACCAACTGGCTGGCCGCGCCCGCGAATTCCATCAACAGCGCGGGCCTGATTCCGGCGAACCCGGTGATCCGCAACGGCACGCTCGTCGGCGCGGCGTTCTCCAGCAACTCGGGCGAAGTCGACAACATCTACCGTCCGGATGCCGGCGGCGAATCGTGGTACCTCGACCTGAACGGCCGTTGGCGCGCCACGGAAGACCTGAGCTTCACGGGCAAGCTGGGTCGCACGCACGGCGTGGGCTATGACCACGCCGACGTCTACTACCAGAACAACGTCGACGGCGGCATGACGTATGCGCTGAACGGCATGACGCCGGCCACGGTGAGCTACCCGGGCGGGAACACGACCAAGCCGGGATCGACGGCATGGGCGGGCGGCGGCGAAGCGCAGTCGGTCGACAAGGAAAAATACGCGCAGATCGACGGCGAATGGCGCCTGCACGACAACCCGTGGATCCAGGCCGTGCGCTTCGGCACGCGCTGGACGGATCATAAACGCACCGCCGAGCACCCGCTGGAAACCCGTCCGGGCCCGAACGGCTTCACGAATCCGGGACCGGCGTGGAGCGGCCAGATGTACCCGTCCGACTTCGGCTCGGACCTCGGCGGCAGCGTCTACAACAACTACTTCAAGTACGACGGCGCGGCCCTCGGCGCCTGGGGCGCGGTGCCCGGCAACCGCCTGCTCGACTTCACGCTGCGCCACAACTGGCTCGACGAATTCAAGGTCGGCGAGAAGACGGCCGCGCTGTATGGCATGGCCGACGTCGGCGGCGACGGCTGGAGCGGCAACGTCGGCTTGCGCGCCGTCGAGACGCGCCAGACGACCGTCGTCAACCTGCCGGGCGGCACGGCCCCGATCACCGGTTCCGCCTTCGGCCCGTACACGCCGACGACGTACGAGCGCACCTACCGCGACTACCTGCCGAGCGCGAACGTGAAGTTCGACGTGCGCCCGGACCTGGTCGTCCGCGCCGGCGTCGCCAAGACGATGGCGCGCCCCGACTACAGCGCGCTGGGCGGCTCCGTGTCGCTGAACGACGACGCGCTGTCGGGCAGCGGCGGCAACGTCAAGCTCGATCCGATCCGCTCCGTCAACTACGACCTGTCGGCCGAGTGGTACTACATGCCGAAGGCGATGCTGTCGGCCGGCCTGTTCTACATGGATTTCAGTTCCATCGTCGCGCAGGGCACGAGCACGGGCAGCTATTACAACAACAAGCGCGGCGCGTTCACGGACTACCAGATCACGTCGCCGTACAACACGAGCGCCACCAACAAGGGCATCGAGCTGTCCTGGCAGCAGCCGGTGTGGAACAACTTCGGCGTGCTCACCAACTACACGTGGGCGGACGGCGAGCTGGATGGCGGCGGCGAGATGCTCAACGCCTCGAAGAACACGTACAACGTGACGGGCTATTACGAGGACAACCGCTTCAGCGCGCGTCTGGCATACAGCTACCGTTCGTCGTACAAGGCCGGCGTCGACCGCGGCGCGAGCCAGCACGTCGATTCGATGCCGTCGCTGGCGGCGTCCGTGAACTTCAAGCTGAACGAACACCTGACCGTGACGTTCGATGCGCTGAACCTCACCAACGAGACGATCAAGATGTACGCCGAGAACAAGGACCAGCCGCGCGCCTTCTATTCGAACGGCCGCACCTTCTACCTCGGCCTGCGCGGCAAGCTCTGATCGTGTCGCAACGGGAATCGCTGGACGGCGCCGCGATCGCGGCGTCGTGGGAATGCCTGTCCAACCTCGTCGCGGACGAGGTGTTCGCGGCGCGGCTGACGTTGACCAACGTCTCGGGCGCGCCGATCGCAGCGGGATGGACCGTGTACTTCAACGCCTGCCGGCGCGTGCTGCCCGGCAGCGTGAGCGCGGGCTTCGACGTCGAACACCTCAACGGCGACCTGTTCGCGCTGCGCCGCCCCGGCGGCGCGGCCTGGCTGCCGGGCGAAACGATCGACGTGCGTTACGAGGCCCAGTTCTGGGCCATCAGCGTGACCGACGCGCCGCTCGGCTTCTACCTCGTCGAAGCCGACGGCCGCACGGTCGACCTGGGCGACCCGGAGGTCCATCCGTTCGCGCGGCCGGAGCAGCTGCGGCGCCATGCGCGCGACGTGTTGCCGCCGGCCGACGCGGCATGGCGCTGGCGCGAGAACGGCGGCTTGCGCCTGCTGCCGCCGGAGGACGTCGGCCGCATCACGCCGACGCCGATCGCGGCGCGATTTACGGAACAACGCTGCCGGCTGGCGGCCGCCAGCGCGGTCATCGCGGATCGCGCGCTGGCCGGCGAAGCGGCGCTGCTGCGTGCATTGCTGGTGCAACTGCCGCCGGGCGAGGGCGCGCGCGTCCTGCTGGAGATCGGCGCGGTGGCGGAAGCCGTGGCGATGAATCGCCCGGAGGCCTATCGGCTCGACATCGGCACGGACACGATCGTCGTGCGCGGCGCCAGCGCGCACGGCGTGTTCAACGGCATCCAGACCCTGGCCCAGCTGCTGGACATCGATGGCACCCTGCCGTGCGGCCGCGTGCTCGATGCGCCGCGCTTCGGCTACCGCGGCATGATGCTCGACGTGGCGCGCCATTTCGCGTCGGTCGCGACGGTGCAGCGCCTGCTCGACTGCATGGCGCGCTATAAACTCAACCGGCTGCACCTGCACCTGACGGACGACGAGGGCTGGCGCTTGCGCATCGACGCGCTGCCGGAACTCACCGACATCGGCAGCCGGCGCGGCATCGCGCCGGACGCGCGCAGCCTGCCGCCGTCCTTCGGTTCCGGCGCGGACGTGGCCGCGTCCTCCGGCACGGGCTGTTACGACGCGGACGATTTCATCGCGATCCTGCGGTACGCGCACGCGCGCCACATCGAGGTGATCCCCGAATTCAATATGCCGGGCCATGCGCGCGCGGCCGTGCTGGCGATGCGCGCGCGCCACGACCGCCTGCGCGCGCAGGGCGACGTCGAAGGCGCCGAGCGCTACCTGCTGAGCGATCCGTACGACGCGTCGGTCTACGAATCCGTGCAGCTGTGGCGCGACAACGTGATCTGCATCGCGCTGCCCTCGGTCGACCGCTTCATCGACACGGTCGTCGCCCACGTGGCCGCGCTGTACCGCGAGGCCGGCGTGCCGCTGCGCACGATCCACACGGGCGGCGATGAAGTGCCGCCGGGCGCGTGGGAAGGCTCGCCGCGCTGCCAGGCCCTGATGCGCGAACGGGGCTGGACGCAGGTGGGCCAGCTGCATGCGGACTTCGTCGGCCGCTGCCGCGCGATCCTGGCGCGCCACGGCCTCGTGTTCGCGGGCTGGGAAGAGACGGCGCTGGCGTATGGCGACACCGCGGACGCGACCGCGGCGCACGGCGGCGCCGTGCCGCAGCCCGGATTCGCGGGGCCCGGCTTCCAGGTCTATGCGTGGAACAACGCGTGGGGCTCGGGCAAGGAAGACGTGGCGTACCGCCTCGCCAACGCCGGCTACGACGTCGTGCTGGCGAACGCCGCCAACCTGTACTTCGATCTCGCGTATGCCAAGGATCCGCGGGAGCCGGGCTATTACTGGGCCGGCTTCGTCGAGACGCGTCATGCGTTCGGCTTCTGCCCGCTGGACATGATCGTCAGCGCGGCCGACGACCCGATGGGGCAGACCGTGCCGCCCGAACGCCTGGCCGCGATGGCGCGCCTGACGCCGGAAGGACGGCGTCGCATCGTCGGCCTGCAGGGCCAGCTGTGGGGCGAGAATGCCCGCACGCGCGACCGCATCGAATACCTGGCCGCGCCGCGCCTCGTGGCGCTGGCGGAACGGGCATGGGCGCCCGATCCTCTCTGGTGCGCGATCGAGGATGCATCCGCGCGCACCGCCGCGATGGACGCCGCCTGGAACGAATTCGCCAACCGCCTCGGCCAGCGCGAACTCGCGCGCCTCGACCGCGCGCCGCTGGCCTACGGCTACCGCCTGCCGCCGCCGGGCGCGGTCGCCCTCGGCCGGACGTTCCACGCGAACGTGGCCCTGCCGGGCCTCGCGCTGCATTACACTCTGGACGGCAGCGAGCCCGATGCCGCCAGCCCGCGCTACACCGGACCGGTGGCCGCCGGGCCTGGCGCCGCCGTGTTCAAGGTCGCCACCTTCGACACGCGCGGCCGCAAGAGCGCAACCGTCGTCATCGCACTGGACTCCCATGGATAGCATCCGCCCCGATCACCTGACACCCGCCGCACGCCGGCACGGGCGCCATCCGCTGGCCTGGGTGCCCACGCTGTACCTCGCGCAGGGCCTGCCGTTCTACAGCGTCGCGCTGGTGGCGGGGCTGATGTTCAAGAGCATGGGCGTGCCCAACGAGCAGATCGCGCGCTGGACCGGCATGCTGGGCCTGGCCTGGGTGTTCAAGGCATTGTGGAGTCCCTTCCTGGAACTGGCGCCGAGCAAGAAGCGCGTCGTCGTCGTGCTGCAGGTCACGGGCGGCATCGCGCTCGCGGCCCTCGCGCTCGCGCTGCAGCTGCCCGCGTGGTTCGGGCTGGCGATCGCGCTGCTGGGTCTCGTGTCGCTCGCGTCCAGCACGCACGACATCGCGGCCGACGGTTTATATATCGCAAGCCTGTCGGCGCGCCAGCAGGCCGCGTACGCCGGCTGGCAGGGCGCGTTCTTCAACGGCGCCAAGTTCCTGTCGCTGGGCGGCCTCGTGATCCTGGCCGGCTTCCTCGAACAGCGCGTCGGCGCGCCGGCCGCGTGGGCCACCGTGTTCGGGCTGCTGGGCGCATTGCTGGCGGGGCTCGGGCTGTATCACGCGTGGGCGCTGCCCGGGACGCTCACGCCGGCGGCCGCGGGCGCCTCGGTGCGCGGCACGGTGGATGTGCTGGTGGACGTCGTGCGCGCATTCTTCGCCAAGCCGGGCATCTGGATGGGCATCGTGTTCATCCTGCTGTTCCGCCTCGCGGAAGGGCAGGTGCAGACGATCGGTCCGCTGTTCCTGCGCGACGCGCGCGCGATCGGCGGCCTCGGTCTCTCGACGCAGGAAGTGGGCGCCATCTACGGTACGGCCGGTACGGCGGCCTTCCTCGTCGGCAGCATCCTCGGCGGCTGGTTCACGTCGCGCGTGGGGCTCAGGCGCGCGATGCTCGTCCTGATCCTCGCGATGAACGTGCCGAACCTCGTGTTCTGGTATCTGAGCACGGTGCAGCCGTCGAACCTGGGACTGGTCACGGCGGCGTTGTCGATGGAGATGTTCGGCTACGGGTTCGGCTTCGTCGGCATGATCCTGTTCATCATGCAGGTGATCGCCCCCGGGCGTTACCAGACCGCGCACTATGCGCTTGGGTCCGGATTCATGCAGCTGGGGTTCGTGCTGTCGAAGGTGGTCAGCGGCGACATCCAACAGATGCTCGGCTATCGCCACTTCTTCTTGTGGGTGGTGCTGTCGGCGCTGCCCGTGCTGGTGCTGACGCGCTTTGTCGACATGGCGCCGGCCGACGGCGCCCATGGTTCGGGGCCGGCCGGGCAGGACTGACGCCGGCCGGGTCAGCGGCGGTACGTCGGGCGGCGCGCGGGCGCCGCATTGCGTTTCTCGATGTGGCGGAACGTGATCCGGCCCTTGCTCAGGTCATACGCCGACATTTCCAGCGTCACGCGGTCGCCCGCCAGGATGCGGATGTGGTGCTGGCGCATCTTGCCTGACGTGTAGGCGATCAGTTTATGTCCATTGTCCAGGTCGACGCGAAAGCGCGAGTCGGGCAGGATTTCCTGGACGATGCCGTCCATTTCGATGAGTTCTTCTTTGGCCATGAGGGGTCCTTTGGTGGGTATCCGCGCGTGCGGATGCGGTGTGGCGGGCCGGCATGCTGTTCGCGTCGGGACGCGCCGCGATTGCCGGGGCGTAGGGGGTGGGAGGGAACGGAGGTGGACCGGATTTCTATCCGGAAATCACATTATACGCTATCCCGCGTAAAACCACCGTCTATGAAATTTATACGGCGCTCATACTCCAATTGGAGTATATTTTGCGTATAGATACCACGGAGACGCCATGAAGCTCGTCGAAACGAAACCCAAATTCCCCGACACGGACAAGGTCACGATCAATCTGGGCCTGGTCGACCTCGCGCAGATGGACCTGCTCGTGGCCGAAGGTTTTTATACGAACCGTACCGATTTCGTCCGCACGGCCATCCGCAACCAGTTGCAGCAGCACGGCGAGGCGATCCGCCAGACGGTCACGCGCAAGCGCTTCGTCATGGGCATGCAGCGTTATACGAAGGCGGAACTGGAGGCGAGCGTCGCCGCCGGCGAGCAGCTCGACATCCACGTGCTGGGCCTCGCGACGATCGACGACGACGTCACGCCCGAGCTGGCGCGCGCGGCGATCGCGTCGCTCCAGGTGCTGGGGGCCTTTTTCGCCCCGGCCGCCGTCAAGTCCGCGCTCGCGGACCGCATCCATTCTTGAAGGAACACCATGAAACCCTATGAACGATTTGTCGACAACATCCTGGGCGCGGTCCGCTCGGGCCAGGGCAAGGACCCGCTTGCTGCCACCGCGCTGATCCAGGACGTGCTGCGCGACGCCGGCCTGATGCCGGGCACACACGCCCCGGCGGAACCGGTCGCGCGCACGCCGTTCGTCGACCTGAACGGCGTACCGGACTGGCTGCGCCGCCCGGCCGCGCCGCACGGTACCCCATGGGCGCGTCCGCAACGGTCCGCGCCGGATGCGCCGGGCCAGTTCCTGGCGGGGACGTTCGGCAACGCCGCCGGCACGCGCCGCTACCGTTTATATGTGCCGGCGCGCGCCGCGTCCGGGCCGCGGCCGCTCGTCGTGATGCTGCACGGTTGCCAGCAGAGCGCCGGCGATTTCGCGGCGGGCACGGCGATGAACCGCCTGGCGGAGGAACAGGGCTGCCTGGTGCTGTATCCGGACCAGGAGCGCGGCGCCAACAGTTCGAACTGCTGGAACTGGTTCGATGCGGCCCACCAGCAGCGCGAGCAGGGCGAGCCGTCGCTGATCGCGGGCATGACGCGGCATGTGCTGCAAGAACATGGCGCCGACCCGGGCCGCGTCTACGTGGCCGGCCTGTCGGCGGGCGGCGCGATGGCGGCCGTCATGGGTGCCGCGTATCCCGACCTGTATGCCGCCGTCGGCGTGCATTCCGGGCTGCCGGTCGGCGCCGCGCGCGACCTGATGTCGGGCCTGAACGCGATGAAGGGCAAGCACCTGGGCGGCAAGAGCCAGGCGCTGCGCCGGCGCGTGCCGTTGATCGTGTTCCACGGCGACCAGGACGCCGTCGTGCATCCGTCCAACGGCGCCGCGCTGTACCGCCAGTTCACCCAGGCCGGCGTGCGCGAGCTCGAAGAGCGGGGCGACGCCGGCGCGGGCCGCGGCCACACGCGCACGACGGCGCTGGACGATGCCGGGCGCGTGGTCGCGGAACACTGGGTCGTGCACGGGGCGGGCCACGCCTGGGCGGGCGGCGATCCGGCCGGTTCCTATACCGATGCGGCCGGCCCGGACGCGTCGGCCGAAATGCTGCGCTTCTTCCTGGCCCAGGCCGGCGGTTGATCGACCGCTGTTGCGAAGCCGTCAGGTTTGCTATGCTGGAGGATTCCCAGGATCGTTGATGGAGTTGAGATGGTTTCCCTGCAGGAGCAGCTGATGAAGGCCGGGCTGGTCGACAAGAAGAAGGTCAAGGTCGCCAACCAGGAAAAGGTCAAGCAGCAAAAAATCGAGCGCCGCACCGGCGTGCAGAGCGTCAATGAGACGAAGGAGGCCGCGCTCGAGGCCCAGCGCCAGCAGGCCGAGCGCGCCCGCGCGCTGAATGCCCAGCGCGACGCGGCCGCGGCGGCAAAGGCCGTGCAGGCGCAGATCGCGCAGATGATCCAGGTGAACCGCCAGCCCAAGGGCAAGGGCAGCCTGGACGTCGCCTACAACTTCACGATCGGCACGACGATCGAGCGCCTCCACGTGTCCGCCGCCGTGCGCGACCACCTGGTGGCCGGGCGCCTGTCGATCGTCGCCCATGAAGGCGGCTTCGAGCTGGTGCCGCGCGTGATCGCCGACAAGATCGCGGAACGGGCGCCGGACCGCGTCGTGCGCGTCAACAAGGTCGCCGAGGCCGTCGCGGCCGGCGAGGACGATCCGTACAAGGACTTCAAGATTCCAGACGATTTCGACTGGTAATCCCCGCGTTCACCGCTTCTTGACCGGCAGCGCCAGCCAGCCGCGCCAGCGGCCGTCGAGCGCCCGTTCGACTTTCTGGATGTGCGGCCGCGTGCTGTCCAGCCGCCAGACGGCCTGCTTGTCGAGCCAGTCCTCGTACATGGAGCGGAAGCGCGGCCATTCGCCGTCGAAGTCGAGGCAGGCGTAGCTGCCGGCGGGCAGGATGCGCACGCCCAGGCCCGGATCGAGCACCGCGTCGTCGGCGCAGCCGAAGTCGTAGCAGTATTCGCGCTCGCCCGTAAAACCCGGATCTTCGTCGAACACGCCGTACCAGGCCGTCGTGGGGGGCACGCCGTCGGCCTTTTCGCGTTCCTGGATGAAGTCGTGGCACGCGAACGACAGCGCCGCGCCGGACTGGCCGAAGAAGCGCTGGTAGCGCAGGGTCAGCGCCGGCAGGTTGCGCACGGCGATGCGCGCGGCGACCGTGCCCGGCTCGGGCGGGCAGTAGGGGGCCAGGATCGCTTCCAGGTCGTCCGGCTCGGCGACAAAAAAGCTGACGTCGCTCTCGCGCCCCACCTGCTGGTCCATGTATTGACGCCAACCGCCTTCGCGCCACGCCTTGGCCGACATCGCGAACTGCTGCTTGAACGCCTTGGCGAATGCCGCGTTCGACGGGAAGCCGCAATCCTGGGCGATGCGCACGATGGGCACGTCGGGTTCGTGGCGCAGCAGGTGGGCGGCCCGGCGCAGGCGCCGCTTGCGCTGGTATTCGACGGCCGAGAATCCCGTCAGTTCGCGGAAGATGCGGTCGAAATGGAACGACGAATAGCTGGCCGACGCCGCCAGCGATTTCAATGCGAGCGGGTCGCCGACCGAGTCCAGCATCAGGTCCATGACTTCATACAGGCGCGACACGCGCGCGGTGGTCTTCATGCGCGGGTCCTCGCGGCGGGACGGGAAAGGCTCGGCATCGACGGCAATCATTGCAAAATTGAAAGAAGTAAATATTCCGCAAATAAGCCGGGCTGGCAAGCATTTACGCGGCAACGTGTTGTCAGCGCGCGTCCCGCGACACGCATCAGCAGGCGAAGTTTGTTCATGTGAACAAATATATTGTCTTTGTGACTCCGCAAAGTCCCCGTATCTATTGGTGAATGACTAATTTCGCCGGCGGCGGTGGCGGTTTACAGCGCGCCGGTTGACGGCGCGCAAAGCACTGTCGAGCGTGGACGCTGCCGATGGCGTCGCTGGTCCTGCCGGCGGCGGTCGATCGCCTGACGGGCGGCGGCAAAGTCCAGCCGATCCATATGCATCCCTCCGGCGATCCGCCCCGCACAAGCGTGCGTTTCCGGCTATGGCGGACGTGCCGACACCGGCCGGCAATACCGGGAGGCCAGGCCGAGGTCGGCAATACTGCTCAGATCGGTTTAATGGATGGGCCGCTGCCGTCGCCTTTATCTTGCGTGACATCAATTTTTCATACGCAACATATAAAGTTGGTTGCTCATCGCATGTAATTTGTTGCATCGGAAGGTGGTTGCATAAAAGATAAGATTGACTTGCGGACGGAGGTGTCTGTGGAGAAAAAACAACCGAAAACACCTTAAGTTCTACAGTTTATTGCCGTAAAGCATTCGTAGGCGCACCATAAAAATGTATCCTTACGGAAATCTATTTTGTGGGACTCGCGCGACAGGGCAGCGATCACCCGGACAACGTTCAATATATTTAAAGGTTCAACCATGGCATCTGTTATCACCGGAATGGACACCGCCCAAATCCAGGCGTTGACCACTTCCCAAATCGTCGCGTTGAAGACCGCCGACTTTGCTGCATTGTCGACCATGCAGCTCGCAGCCTTTACGACGGCGCAGGTGCCGGCGTTCGGTACGGCGAACCTAGCTGTCCTTACCACGGCCCAGGTCTCGGCTGGCTTGACCACCTCGCAGGTGGCAGTGCTGACGACCGGCCAGATGGGGGCACTCACTACCGCACAAGTCGCCTCGCTGGGTACCGCCCAGGTCGCCGCGATCACCACGACCGACCTGGCTGCGCTGAAGACGAACCAGATCGGTGCCCTTACCACTGCCCAGGTCGCTACTGGCCTGACCACGGCCCAGATCGTCGGCCTGACCAGCGCCCAGGTCAGCAGCTTGAGCACGGCCCAGGTCGCCGCCCTGACGACCTCCCAGGTCGCAGCAATCCAAACGGCTGACCTGGCCGCCATGAAGACGAACCAGGTGACCGGCCTGACGACGGCGCAGATCGCCGCGCTGACCTCGACCCAGGCGGGTGCGCTGACCACGGCCCAGATCGCCGCCCTGAGCACCGCGCAAGTGGCGAGCGGCCTGACGACCGCCGAGATCGCCGGCCTGAAGACCAACCAGATGGCTGCGCTGACGACCGCGCAAGTCGCCGCCCTGAGCACCGCCCAGGTGGCCGCCGTCACGACCGCCGACCTGGCTGCGCTGAAAACGAACCAGATCGGCGCCCTGACCACGGCGCAAATTGCCACCGGCCTGACCACGGCCCAGATCGCCGGCCTGAGCACCGCCCAGGTCAGCAGCCTGAGCACGATCCAGATCGCCGCGCTGACGACCGCCCAAGTCGCAGCAATCGAAACGGCCGACCTGGCCGCCATGAAGACGAACCAGGTTGGCGGCCTGACGACGGCCCAGATCGCCGCGCTGACGACGGCCCAGGCGGGTGCGCTGACGACGGCCCAGATCGCCGCGCTGAACACCGCGCAAGTCGCGACCGGCCTGACGACCGCCCAGATCGCCGGCCTGAAGACCAATCAGATCGCCGCGCTGACCACCACGCAAGTCGCCGCGCTGAGCACCGCCCAGCTGGCTGCCATCACGACCACCGACCTGGTCGCGCTGAAAACGAACCAGATCGGCGCCCTGACCACGGCGCAAGTTGCTACCGGCCTGGGCACGGCCCAGATCGCCGGCCTGAGCACCGCCCAGGTCAGCAGCCTGAGCAGCACCCAGATCGCCGCGCTGACGACCGCCCAGGTCGCAGCAATCGAAACGGCCGACCTGGCCGCCATGAAGACGAACCAGATGGCTGGCCTGACGACGGCGCAGATCGCAGCATTGTCGTCGACCCAGGCCGGTGCGTTGACCACGGCCCAGATCGCCGCGCTGAGCACGGCCCAGGTGGCGACCGGCCTGACGACCGCCGAGATCGCCGGCCTGAAGACCAACCAGATGGCTGCGTTGACGACCGCGCAGATTGCAGCCCTGGGCACCGCCCAGGTGGCCGCCATCACGACCGCCGACCTGGCCGCGCTGAAGACGAACCAGATCGGCGCGCTGACCACCGCGCAAGTTGCCACCGGCCTGGGCACGGCCCAGATCGCCGGCCTGAGCACCGCCCAGGTCAGCAGCCTGAGCAGCGCCCAGATCGCCGCCCTGAGCACCGCCCAGGTTGCAGCAATCGAAACGGCCGACCTGGCCGCCATGAAGACGAACCAGTTTGCCGGCCTGACCACGGCGCAGATCGCCGCGCTGACGTCGGCGCAGGCCGGTGCGTTGACGACGGCGCAAATTGCCGCCCTGAGCACGGCGCAAGTCGCGACCGGCCTGACGACCGCCGAGATCGCCGGCCTGAAAACCAACCAGATGGCTGCGCTGACGACCGCACAAGTCGCTGCCCTGAGCACCGCCCAGGTGGCCGCCATCACGACCGCCGACCTGGCCGCGCTGAAGACGAACCAGATCGGCGCGCTGACCACTGCGCAAGTTGCCACCGGCCTCGGTACGGCCCAGATCGCCGCGCTGAGCACCGCCCAGGTCAGCAGCCTGAGCAGCGCCCAGATCGCCGCCCTGAGCACCGCCCAGGTCGCAGCGATCGAGACGGCCGACCTGGCCGCCATGAAGACGAACCAGTTTGCCGGCCTCACCACGGCGCAGATCGCCGCGCTGACGTCGGCGCAGGCGGGTGCGTTGACGACGGCGCAAATTGCCGCCCTGAGCACTGCGCAAGTCGCGACCGGTCTGACGACCGCCGAGATCGCCGGCCTGAAGACCAACCAGATGGCTGCGCTGACCACCGCACAAGTCGCCGCCCTGAGCACCGCCCAGGTGGCCGCTATCACGACCGCCGACTTGGCCGCGCTGAAGACCAACCAGATCGGTGCCCTGACGACTGCGCAAGTCGCCACCGGCCTGACCACGGCCCAGATCGCCGGCCTGAGCACCGCCCAGGTCGGTAGCCTGAGCAGCGCCCAGATCGCCGCCCTGAGCACGGCTCAGATGGCCGCGATCAGCACGGCCGACCTGGCCGCCATGAAGACGAACCAGGTCGCAGGCCTCACCACGGCGCAGATCGCCGCGCTGACGTCGACCCAGGCCGGTGCGTTGACGACGGCGCAAATTGCCGCCCTGAGCACGGCGCAAGTCGCGACCGGCCTGACGACCGCCGAGATCGCCGGCCTGAAAACCAACCAGATGGCTGCGCTGACGACCGCACAAGTCGCTGCCCTGAGCACCGCCCAGGTGGCCGCCATCACGACCGCCGACCTGGCCGCGCTGAAGACGAACCAGATCGGCGCGCTGACCACTGCGCAAGTTGCCACCGGCCTCGGTACGGCCCAGATCGCCGCGCTGAGCACCGCCCAGGTCAGCAGCCTGAGCAGCGCCCAGATCGCCGCCCTGAGCACCGCCCAGGTCGC
>NZ_JAXOFN010000037.1:0-65143 GCF_034420155.1 Massilia luteola | reverse complement strand
TTAGAACGTGCGGGGCTTCGGTTTGAACGTGTCGACGGTGAGCGGCTTGGTCGTGACCGGCTTGTAGTCGAGGCGATTGCCTTCCGAGTAGAACAGCGTGTGCTTCATCCAGTTCTCGTCGTCGCGGTGCTCGAAATCGCTGTGGGCGTGGGCGCCGCGCGATTCCTTGCGCGCCGCCGCCGACACGACGGTCGCCTTGGCCACTTCGATCAGGTTGTCCAGTTCGATCGCCTCGATGCGCGCCGTGTTGAACACCTTCGACTTGTCCTTGAACGAGACGTGCTTGCGGCGCTCGTCCAGCGCCATGATCTCGCGCACGCCCTCGTCCATCAGCGCCTGCGTACGGAACACGCCGCAGTGCTTCTGCATCGTGGCGCGGATCGCGTTGGCCACGTCCTGCACCTTTTCGCCACCGGTCGAGTTTTCCAGGCGGTTCAGGCGGCCCAGCGCGTAGTCGGCGAAGTCCGCCGGCAGCGCGCGGTTGCCCTGCTCCTTCAGGTTCTGCGCGACGATGTGGTTGCCGGCCGCGCGGCCGAACACCACCAGATCCAAGAGCGAGTTCGTGCCGAGACGGTTCGCGCCGTGCACCGACACGCACGAGCATTCGCCGATCGCGTACAGGCCATTGACCACTTTCTGCGAACCGGTGCCGTCCGGGGTGACGACCTGGCCGTGGATGTTGGTCGGGATGCCGCCCATCTGGTAGTGGATGGTCGGGACGACCGGGATCGGTTCCTTGGTCGCGTCGACGTTGGCGAACTTGTGGCCGATTTCCAGGATCGACGGCAGGCGCTTGCGGATCGTGTCCGCGCCGATGTGGCGCAGGTCGAGCAGCACGTGGTCCTTGTTCGGGCCGACGCCGCGGCCTTCCTTGATTTCCTGGTCCATCGAGCGCGACACGAAGTCGCGCGGCGCCAGGTCTTTCAGCGTCGGGGCGTAGCGCTCCATGAAACGTTCGCCGTTCGAGTTGATCAGGATGCCGCCCTCGCCGCGCACGCCTTCCGTGATCAGCACGCCCGCGCCGGCCACACCGGTCGGGTGGAACTGCCAGAACTCCATGTCCTGCAGCGGGATGCCGGCACGCGCCGCCATGCCCAGGCCGTCGCCGGTGTTGATGAAGGCATTGGTCGACGCGGCGAAGATACGGCCCGCGCCGCCCGTGGCGAACACGGTCGTTTTCGCCTGCAGCATCATGACGTCGCCCGTTTCCATTTCCAGCGCGACGACGCCGAGGACGTCGCCGTCGGCATTACGGACCAGGTCCAGCGCCTGCCACTCGACGAAGAAGTGCGTGCGCGAGCGGACGTTACGCTGGTACAGCGTGTGCAGCAGCGCGTGGCCGGTACGGTCGGCGGCGGCGCAGGCGCGCTGCACCGGCTTCTCGCCGAAGTTGGCGGTGTGGCCACCGAACGGACGTTGATAAATCGTGCCGTCCGGGTTGCGGTCGAACGGCATGCCGAAGTGTTCGAGCTCGTACACGACCTTCGGCGCTTCGCGGCACATGAATTCGATGGCGTCCTGGTCGCCCAGGTAGTCGCCGCCCTTGACGGTGTCGAACATGTGCCAGAACCAGTCGTCTTCCGACATGTTGCCGAGCGCGGCGCCGATGCCGCCCTGTGCGGCGACGGTGTGCGAACGGGTCGGGAAGACTTTCGACAGCACGGCCACATTCAGGCCGGCTTCGGACAACTGCAGTGCGGCGCGCAGGCCGGATCCGCCGGCGCCGACGATGACCACGTCGAAATGACGGACGGGGATTGCGGGTTTGATTGCTGCCACGATTACACGCTCCAGAGAATTTGCACAGTCCAGGCGGCGCAGGCGAGCAGCCAGAGCACCGTGGCGATCTGCAGGGTCAGGCGGATGCCGACCGGTTTGACGTAGTCCATCCAGATGTCACGGATGCCGACCCACACGTGGTAGAACAGGCCGAAGAACGTGACCATCGTGAAAAGCTTGAACCACTGGCGGGCGAACAGGCCGGCCCAGCCTTCGTAGGTGAAATTCTGCCCGGTCAGGAACGAGACCAGCAGGATGACGGTAAACACGACCATCACGATGGCGGTGACGCGCTGCGCGAGCCAGTCGCGCATGCCGTAGTGCGCGCCGACGACGAGGCGGCGCTGTCCGATGTTGTTGGGGGTAGCCATGATTAAAACACTCCGAACAGTTTGAGGGCGACCAGCAGGGTCAGGGCCAGGCTGACGACCAGCACCCAGCGCGCGGTGCGCTGCGCGGCGTCCTTGTCGAGGGCCATGTGGTTGTCCATGAACAGGTGGCGGATGCCGGCGCAGAAGTGGTGCAGGTAACCCCAGGACAGGCCTAGGATGACGATCTTCGTGAACGGATGGCTGACGATCCCGGCGAAGTGCGCAAACGAGATCTCGGAACGGACGCTCTGCTCGAACAGGTAGAGCAGGAACGGCAGGAAGAGGAACAGCACGAAGCCGCTGATACGGTGCAGGATCGACACGATGGCTGACGGCGGCTGCTTGTAATTCATCGTGATGTCCGTAATGCTCACATTACGGATCGGCTGCCTTCGTTTTTGCAAAGCTTCGGACATTGGCACAGCTTCCATGGTGGGTTGGAGGGATGAAACACTCATTATCGTAAAGAACGGCTATACTGTCCAATATATGGATCGTTTTGAATCCATATTTAAAACAGATACCGGCATGGAACTACGACATCTGCGTTATTTCATCGCGGTCGCGGAGGAAGGCAACGTCACCCGGGCGGCCGAGCGGCTCGGGATTGGCCAGCCGCCGCTGAGCCAGCAGATCATCGCGCTCGAGCGCGAACTCGACGTGCAGCTGTTTCACCGCACGGGCCACGGCGTGGTACCGACCGAAGCCGGCAAGACGCTGCTCATCGACGCCAAGCGCCTGCTGAACGACGCGCAGGACGCGTTTTTGAATGCGCAGCGCGCGGGACGCGGCGAGACCGGCCACCTGAACCTGGGACTGACCGCGTCCGCGACCTTCCACCCGATCGTCAGGTCGCTGATCCGGGCGTACCGCAGCGCCTATCCCGGCGTCGGCCTCACGCTCACCGAGGACAGGTCGGCGCGACTGCTGGAATTGCTGGCCGACGGCAGGCTCGATCTGGCGCTGCTGCGCCCCGGCACGCACTCGTTCGCCGGCGTCGCGTTGCACCAGATCGCCAGCGAACAGTTCAAGGCCGTGCTGCCGGCCGCGCACCCGTTGGCAAAACGGCGCCGGATTCCCTTGTCGGCCCTCGCCGGCGAACCGTTCATCCTGATTCCCCGAGTCGCGAGCCCGATGCTGCATGATGAAGTCCTGTCCGCGTGCCGCCAGGCGGGCTTCGAACCGCTGCTGGGCCAGCAGGCGCCGCAGCTGTCGTCCGTGGTCAACCTCGTGTCCGCGGAGTTCGGCGTGTCGATCGTCCCGGCGTCGGTCGGCCAGATCCATGCGGAAGGCGCGGTGTACGTGGACATCACCGACGCCAAGGCCGTCACGCAACTGGCGCTGGCGTCGCGCGAAGCGGATGCGTCGGCGAAGGTGAACAATTTTCTCGCCCTGGCGAAGCACACGAGCATGGCGGCCGCACGCCGGGCTACCGAAGGACCGGCCCCAAAGAACACGGCGCCGCGCTGAAGGCATGCGTACGGGCCGGCGCCGCCGCCGTCACGGCCGGCCGGCGCCGGCGCCGGCGCCGCCCGCAATCAGGTCGCGCACGTGGCCGTTCGATTTCGCGAACACGAACAGGATCTCCAGCTCGAGCCGCCATGCCGCGCCGCCCGCTGGCACGAGCCGCCCTTGCGCCAATTCGCCGCCGATCGCGCTCGCCGGCAGCCAAGCGAGGCCCTGCCCGGTCAGCGCGAGCGCCTTCAGCACGTCGGCCATGTCGGATTCGCAGGCGCGCGCGAGGGCGCCCGGCGACGTCCGCGCCGTCAGGTAGTCGACGACGCGGCCGAAATACGAATCGTTGCCGTAGGCGAGCAGCGGGACCGGACTGGCGGCGCCGCCGGGCAGCGCGAACAGCGGCGCGCCCGAACGCGCCGGCGCCGACACGGGCACCAGCGATTCGGTGCCCGCGGGGACGCACGCGAACTGGTCGCGGTCGACGACGAGCGGCAGGTCGGGATGGTCGTAGCACACCAGCAGGTCGCACTCGCCCTCCATCAGCGCGAGCACGGCGTCGTGCACGTTGACGGCCTGGATGCTTGCGCCCACCGGCCCGACCGCGCGCAGCCAGCGCGCCACGAACCCCTGCGCCAGCGTATGCCCGGCCGCGATGCGCAGCAGCCGCCGGCCGCGCTCTTCCTTGCGCAGCGCGGCGCGCGCGTCCGTCAACGCCTTCACGCCGTCGCGCGCAGCATGCGCGAATAGCGCGCCGGCCGGCGTCAACCCCATCGGAAAGCCGCGCCGGTCGATCAGGTCCGTGCCGACCCATTGCTCGAGCGCGCGGATCCGCTTGCTCAGCGCCGATTGCGTGATCCCGCGCTCCTCGGCCGAACGCGAAAAGCTGCGCGTCTGCGCCAGGCTCAGAAAGTCCTCGATCCACCTGATGTCCAAAACAGCCCCCTCAGTCCGCGCCGGCATGACGCCAGTCCCAACTTTCATACGCCCAGGCCGCACCCGCCTCAAGCTCTGGATTGTACAAACAAAGCGACAAGGAACGACATGCATCCCACGACCGGCTCTCTCGGCGTGATCGCAGGCCTCGGCCGCATCGGGGGCGCCGACCTGCGCGCCTGCCTGGCGCGGCGGCTCGACACCGATCCGGCACGCACGGTGCTGTTCGAGCGCGCGCCGCACGGCCATGGCACCCAGGCCGAACCGGACCAGCGCAAGCTGTACGTACACGACATGGCGCTGCAGCTGTGCGAGCGCGGCGCCGCGCGCATCATGCTGCCCTGCTTCATCAGCCAAACCTTCCTGCCCGAACTGCAGCCGGAAACACGGCGCCCGTTCGTCGGTATGATGGACGCCCTGCGCGCGCATTGCACCTCGGCCTACCGCCGCGGCACGCGCATCGGCGTGCTCACCAGCGACCACGTGCGGCGCGCCCGCCTGTTCGAGACGGCGCTCGGGCCGCACGGCTTCACGATACTGCATCCCGGCGCGGCAAGCCAGGCCGGCTGCGTCATGCCCGCGCTGTATGGCCCCGCCGGCCTGCAATGCCGGGGCCTGGGCGCCGCCGCGCTCGACCTGCTGCGCGCGGCCTGCGCCGACCTCGTGGCGCGCGGCGCCGACGTGATCCTGGCCGGCGCCAGCGAGTTCGCGCTGGCGGCCGGCGCGCTGCGGCGCTCCGGCTTCGGGGTCGTCGACACGCTGCAGGTGTACCTCGACTACGCCGTGCGCGCCGACACGACGCCCGCGCCAGCCCCGCCGGCCCGGCTGGGCGTCGTCGGCGGCATCGGGCCGGCCGCCACCGTCGACTTCCTCGGCAAGGTCGTCGCGCACACCCGCGCGCGGCGCGACCAGGACCATCTACCCATCATCGTCGACCATAACCCGCGCATTCCCGACCGCACCGCCCACCTCGTCGGCGGCGGCGCCGACCCGCTGCTGGCGCTGTACGCGGCATGCCGGCGCCTCGAATCGAACGGCGCCACGCTGATCGCCGTCCCCTGCAACACGGCGCACGCCTACCTGCCGCGCATCCAGCCGCGGCTCGCCGTCCCCGTCGTGCACATGCTGGACGAAACCGTCGGGCACATCGTCCGCCATTATCCGGACTGCCGCACCGTGGGCCTGCTCGCGACGACCGGCACCATCGCGAGCGGCGTCTATCACGCGGCCGCGCGCGCCGCGCCGTTCGAGCTGATCGTGCCGTCCGACGCCGGCCAGCGGCGTGTGATGGGGGCGATCTACGGCGAACATGGCGTCAAGGCCGGTCACACGACGGGTCCCTGCCGCGACGACCTGGCGGCGGCCATCGGCGAACTCGCGGGGCGCGGGGCCGGCGTGATCATCCTCGGCTGCACCGAGCTGCCGCTGGTGCTGCCCGCTCAGGCCGGGTTCGATGCCGGCGGCGTGGCCGTGGACCTCGTCGATCCGACACTCGTGCTGGCCCGGCGCTGCATCGAGCGCGCGGGGTATGCCACCACGCCAACCGATCACTTTCGTGAGCAAAACGGCTTTTTGCGCCCGCACCGGGCGAACGCGATCTACACTGCGTTCACAATTTATTAAAGACCGCCCTCACCAAGGAAATCCCGCATGAAGCCAGCGCTCATCGCCGCCGCCCTCGCATTCGTGACCACCCACGGCCTCGCGGCCGACTTCAACGTCCGCGACTACGGCGGCAAGGGCGACGGCACGACGCTGAACACCGGCGCGATCCAGCGCGCGATCGACGCCGCCGCGACGAAGGGCGGCACCGTCGTGTTCCCGGACGGGACCTACCTGACCGGCGCCATCTTCGTGAAATCCGGCGTGACGCTGAAGCTCGACAAGGGCGTCACCTTGCTGGGGTCGCGCAATCTCGACGACTATCCCGTGCTGCCGTCGCGGATTGCCGGCATCGAGATGCGCTGGCCGGCGGCGCTCGTCAATATCTACCGGCAGACACACGCGGCGATCGTCGGCGCGGGCACGATCGATGGCGACGGCAAGGTGTTCTGGGAGCGCTACTGGGCGCTGCGCAAAGCCTACGAGCCGCGCGGCCTGCGCTGGGCGTCGGACTACGACGCGGGCCGCCCGCGCCTCGTGCAGGTGTACGACTCGTCCGCCGTGAAGGTCGGCGGCGGCCTGCTGCTGCGCCGTTCCGGCTTCTGGACGGTGCACGTCTGCTACTCGAACGACGTGACGGTGGACGGCGTCACGATCGACAACAACGCGGAAGGCCACGGGCCGTCCACCGACGGCATCGACATCGATTCCTCGCGCAAGGTGGTGGTGGCGAACGCGGACATCGCCGTCAACGACGATGCGCTGGTGCTGAAGGCGGGTCGCGACGCCGACGGCCTGCGCGTGAACCGGCCGACCGAGGACGTGGTGATCCACGACGTCAAGGTGCGCGCGTCGAAGGGCGGCATCGTGTTCGGCAGCGAGACCTCGGGCGGCTTTCGCAACATCGAGGCCTACAACCTGGCGTTCGACCGCAACACGCCGGTCGGCATCCTGTTCAAGTCGGCGCACACGCGCGGCGGCTGGGGCGAGGACATCCGCCTGCACGACATCACGATGCAGGGCACGCCGGTCGTCATGCGCGTCAACATGAACTGGAACCCCGCATACAGCTACGCCAGCATTCCGCCCGACGTCAAGGACGTGCCGGCGCACTGGAAGGTGATGGCGACGCCGGTCCCGCCGGAACAAGGCATCGCGCGCTTCCACGACGTGAAAATCTGGAACGTCAAGGCCGCAGGCGCGAAGACCGCGTTCGAGATCGCCGCGTTCGCGCAGGCGCCGCTGCAGCGCTTCAGCTTCGACGGCATCGACATCGAGGCGGGCAGCGGCGGCTACATCCGCGACGCCCGCGACTGGCGCTTTTCCCGCACGACGCTGCGCCTGCCCGCCAATGCCCCAGTGGCGCTGGGCCGCGACAGCCGCGTGGACGGCCTGCCGCCGGGGTCCTTCACCGTCGCCGCACAGGAGAAGCAGGGATGATCCGGTCCATCACGAAAGTCGCCGGCATGGCGCTGCTGTTTGCCCTGGTGGATGCGCACGCGGCGGCCGCGTCGGCGCCGGCCCCGATCGACCGCCGCGCCCTCGTCGAACGCCACGATCCGCACCTCACGGCAATCGACCCGATGGCGCCGCTCAGCGTGGGCAACGGCCGCTTCGCGTTCACGGCCGACGTGACGGGCCTGCAATCGCTGCCGGACCTGTACCACGACAAGGGCACGCCGACCGAGACCCAGGCGCGCTGGTCCTGGCATGAGGACCCGAACCCGCACGGCTACAAGCTGGCCGACGCGAACCGCGACTACACCGCCTGGGGACGCACGGTCGGCTACCCGACCAATACGAAATCCCCCGCGGGCCAGTGGCTGCGCGAGAACCCGCACCTGCAACCGCTGCCGCAGATCGGCTTCGTGCTCGCGGGCGCCGGCGCGCGCAAGCTGACCGCCGCGGACGTGAGCGGCGTCGACCAGCGCCTCGACATGTGGCGCGGCCGCCTGGACAGCCGCGTGCGGCTGCTGGGCCAGCCCGTGAGCGTCAGCAGCGCCGTCGATCCGGACAGCGATACGCTCGCCCTGCGCATCCGGTCGCCGCTGCTGGCCAGCGGCCGCATCGCGGTGCGCATCGCCCTGCCCTATGGCTACACGATGGCCGACCACCACAACCCGCCGCTCGACTGGTCGCACCCGGACGGGCACCGCACCACGGTCCTTGCGCAGACCGACCGCACGCTGGTGCTCGAACACGTGCGCGACGCGGCGCGCTACGCGCTGACGCTGGCGAGCGGCACGCCGTTGACGATCGCGCATCCCGGGCCCCACGTGTTCGAGATCACGCCCCGGTCGGGCGACACGCTCGAGCTGACGATCTCCTTCGCGCGGGAGGGCCGCCCGGCCGCGCACGAGGCGGCCGCCGTCGTCCAGGCCAGCGGGGCGTACTGGGAGCGCTTCTGGCGCAGCGGCGCCGCGGTCGATTTCAGCGGCAGCACCGACCCGCGCGCGGCGGAACTGGAACGCCGCGTCGTGCTGTCGCAATACCTGACGGCGATCCAGCTGGGCGACACGACGCCCGCGTCGGAAAGCGGGCTGACGACGTCCACCTGGTACGGCAAGCACCATACCGAGATGGTGTGGTGGCACACGGCCCACTTCGCGCTGTGGGGCCGGCCCGAGTTCACGGCGCGCACGCTGGACTGGTTCCGGCGCACGCTCCCGCAGGCCCGCGCCGTCGCGCAGGAGCGCGGCCTGCAAGGTGCGCGCTGGATGAAGATGACCGGGCCCGAAGGCCGCGAAAGCCCGGGCGGGAATCCGCTGATCGTGTGGAACCAGCCGCATTCCATCCACCTGGCCGAGCTGCTGTACCGCGACAATCCCACGCGCGCGACGCTGGAGCGCTACCGCGACCTCGTGTTCGAGACGGCGCAGTGCATGGCGTCGATGCTGCACTGGGACGCCGCCAACAAGCGCTGGGTGCTCGGGCCGCCGCTGTGGATCGCGCAGGAGATCTACGACCAGCGCACCAGCATGAATCCGACGTATGAACTGAGCTACTGGGCGCGCGGCCTGGAGATCGCGCAGGAATGGCGCGAGCGTCTCGGCCTCGCGCGCGATCCCGACTGGGAAAACAAGCGCACCCACTTGTCGGCGCTGCCGCAGAAGGACGGCAAGTACGTGGCGCTGGAATCGCATCCGGACACCTGGGACAACATCGACAGCCGCCACGACCACCCGTCGTTCCTGATGGCGCTGGGCCAGTTGCCGGGCGACGGCGTCGACCGCGAAACGATGCGCCGCACGCTGCACGCAGTGCTCGCGAGCTGGGACTGGAAGACCAAGATCTGGGGCTGGGACTACCCGATGATCGCGATGACGGCGGCGCGGCTGGGCGAACCGGAGGCGGCGGTCGGCGTGCTGCTCAAGTCGGACGGCCCGAACAACGGCTATACCCAGGCGGGCCACAATCCGAATACGAAACTGCCGGTCTACCTGCCCGGCAACGGCGCGCTGCTGGCCGCCGTGGCGATGATGGCGGGCGGCTGGGACGGCGCGCCGGCGCACCCGGCGCCGGGCTTCCCGACGGACGGCAGCTGGGTCGTGCACGCCGAAGGCTTCAAGCCCCTGCCATGAGACGCCGCCGCTTCCTGCACGGCGCGACGGTCGCGGGCGCGCTGCTCACCGCCCGCGCCGCCGCGGTGGCCGTACCGGCGCCGGCGCCGGCGCCGGACGATCCGTGGCAGCGCGCGCAGGGCATCGTCGAGCGCTGCATGCGTCCCCTCGTCTTCCCCGACCGCGACGTCGCGATCACCGCGTTCGGCGCCAAACCCTGCGCGCTGGTGCCGGCAACATCCGCTTGGCGCAGCCGGCGCAGAGACGTGCTGACGCCCGCGCCCGGCGCCGCCGACTGCTACCCGGCGATCGCCGCCGCCATCGCCGCTGCCGCCAAGGCGGGCGGCGGCCGCGTGCTGGTCCCGGCCGGCAACTGGTACTGCAAGGGGCCGATCGTGCTGCGCTCGAACGTGCACGTGCACCTGGCCGCGAACGCGCAGATCTATTTCAGCGCCGACCCGGCCGACTACGCGAAATACGGCGACATCGACTGCGGGCCGGCGGGCCGGCTCGTGCTGTCGCGCTGGCAGGGCAACGACCTCCTGAACTATTCGCCACTGGTGTACGCCTTCAACCAGACGAACATCGCGCTGACGGGCGAGGACTGGACCAGCGTGTTGAACGGCCAGGCCGGCGTCGACGCGGGCGCCGGCACGGGTCCGTGGTGGGACTGGGTCGACCGCAAGGAGGGCCGGGTCAACGCGGCCACCGTGAATCCGCTGAATGCGCCGCTGGCGACGGTGGCCCCGTGGCTGACGCCGGAGCAGCGCGCGCTGATCCAGGGCACGCACCCGCGCTGGAACGGCGACCCGCGCTACCTGCCCGCGCTGTCGGAAGCGGGCGTCCCGGTGGCGCGCCGCATCTTCGGCATCGGCCATTACCTGCGCCCCTGCATGATCGAACTGATCGGCTGCACCGACGTCCTGCTGGAAAACTACCAGGTCGTCGACGCGCCGTTCTGGCAGCACCACCCGGTGGCGTGCCGCAACCTGCGCATCAGCCGGGTGAACATGGAAAGCCTGGGGCCGAACAACGACGGCTTCGATCCCGAGTCGTGCGATACGGTGCTGGTCGACCGCTGTACCTTCAACACGGGCGACGACTGCATCGCGATCAAGTCCGGCAAGAACCGCGACACGCAATACGGCGCCACGCGCAACGTGGTCATCCAGGACAGCGTGATGAACAGCGGCCATGGCGGCATCACGCTCGGCAGCGAGATGGCGGGCGGGATCGAGCACGTGTACGCGCAGCGCATCGAGTTCCGCAACGCGCACTGGGCCACCGAGCCGCTCGGGTCGGCGATCCGCCTGAAGGCCAACATGAACCGCGGCGGCTTCCTGCGCCACCTGTACGTACGCGACGTGACCGTGCCGAACGGCGTGGACGCGCGCCCGCGCCCGGGCATCGCCACCGGCGGCGGCGCCATCGTCACCATCGACTGCGACTACGCGGCCGGCGACGACGCCGTGCGCACGCGTCCGACCGCGGTGTCGGACATCCACATCGCCAACCTGCGCGCGGGGAACGTGCGGCTGGCCGACGGCGCGTTCTCGTGCCGCCAGGCGGTGGTGATCCTGGGGCCGGTCGCGTCCAGCTTCAACGGGCCGGCCGGCACGCCCATCCCGCCGGTATCGAACGTCACGCTCACCGACTGCGATTTCGGCACGCCGCGCAACGGCAAGGAACCCATCTACCTCCACAACGCCCGCAACGTCGTGCTGACCCGGGTGACGATCGCCGGCACGCTTGTCGACAGCCCCTGAAAAAATCTTGAGGAAATGTTCATGGCGTTCGTCTTAACAGATAGGGACCACGGATGAGCAACCGCATGGATAACGAAGTCATTGACTGGCTGACAATAAACTTTCTGCCGCACGAGGCGGAGCTGCGCGGCATGCTGCGCCGTGTCTGCGTCAACGCCGCGGAAATCGACGACGTGATCCAGGAGACCTGCTACCGGATCCTCGTCATGCCGGACCTCGGCCATGTCCTGAATCCGAAACCGTTCGTCTTCCGCACGGCGAAGAACATCGTGCTCGACCGCATCCGCCGCGATGCGGTCGTCAGCATCGAAACCATGGCCAACCTGGAAGACCTGGACGTCGCGGATACCGCGCCGTCGCCGGAGCGCGTGGTGTTCGCGCGCGAGGAATTGAAATGGGTGTTCGGCCTGATCGGCAATCTGCCGGACCGGTGCAAATCGGTATTCCGCGCGCGCCGCGTGCACGGCATGTCGCAGAACGAGACGGCGGAAACGCTGGGCCTGACCGACAGCGTCGTCGAACACGAAATGATGCGCGGGATGCGGCTGATGTCGGAAATGATTTCCAAACACGGCATGGCGCGGGCCGATGGCGACCGCCAGGTGGCGGCACCCAAACGTGCGGTAAAGACGAGCAATGTCAGAGATCGATAACGAAGCCTTCGCATGGGTTGTGCGCCGACGGATGCGCGCCTTGGACCGTGCCGACATGGCGGCATTCGACGCGTGGTACGCGGCGGATATCCGGCACCGGGGCGCGTATGCGCGGGCCCAGGCGATCGAGAACGCGATGCATATCGCGACCGGCGACCACGTCGTTCCCGCCGCGGAAAACACGCGCGGCCGCGTATTGTCCCGGCGCCGCAACCTGGTGCTGGGCGGCCTGGCCGCGAGCATGGCGGCGGTGGCCGGCACGTTCGGCTATGCGGCGCTGCATCAGGGCACGGTCCTGAGCACGGCGAAAGGCGAATTCCGCCGTGTCCCGCTGCAGGATAAGTCGATCGCCAGCATCAACAGCGGCAGCCAGATTGAAGTTGCCTTTACCCGACACCAGCGCAGGATCAACCTGCGCAAAGGCGAAGCGTGGTTCGAAGTGGCCAAGGATAAATCGAAGCCGTTCATCGTCGCCGCCGGCGACGCCCTGATCCGTGCCGTCGGCACCGCGTTTTCCGTCCGGCGGCTGGCGGCCGGATCGGAAGTGCTGGTCACGGAAGGCACGGTCGAAGTCTGGAGCCGCGACGGCACGGCGGCGCGGCGCCTGGTCAACGCCGGCGAACACGCATTCCTGGCCCGGGACGCCAAGGCGATCCCCGTGACGCGCCAGCCCGACGAGGTGAACCGCCGCCTCGCCTGGCGCGAAGGCAAACTGGTGCTGACGCGCCAGACGCTGGGCGAAGCGGTGGCCGATTTCAACCGCTACAGCCCGCGCACCATCGTCATCGTCGATCCCGCGCTGCGGGATCAGCGCCTGATCGGCCAGTATCAGCTGGACGCCCCGGAATTGTTCGCGCGGGACGTCAGCCTGATCCTGGATGTGCCGGTCGAAATCACCACCGAAAAGATTCTTATCGGCCGCGCGCGCGATCCCGGCCGGCACGCCATCTGACGGCGGATTCGCGCGCCGTTCGCATCACCTCCTCCACGGACCCGCCGTGCCGCAAGGCGCGCCGGGTCCGCGTCGTTTGCGTCCATCGGCGCTCCGCTCATGTTGTTGAGCGAATCAATTTGTCGGCCGAAGCCGGTGAGGAAACCGGATCACCGTCCGTCTTTACTAGTAACGGGCAGCATAGTTCCGCATCCAGGTAACGCCAGGAGAGAGAGAGACATGACCCAACTGCATGAATATTTCGGACGAGCCGGCATCGTCGTCGCCGTGAGCATGGCGGCGCACGCGGGTGCCGCGCATGCCGAGGACGTGCCGCAGCCGTTCAACATACCGGCCGGCGCGGCGACGCACTCCATTCCCGAATTCGCCCGACAGGCCGGCATCAATATCCTGGCCGCGGCCGATATTCTGGACGGCGTGGCGACCAATGCAGTGGTGGGCACGTTTGTCATCTCCGACGCAGTCGACCGGCTGCTCAAGGGCACCAGCCTGATCGGACGGATCGGCGCTAGCGGCACCGTCGTGATTCTGAAGCGCCCCACGGGCGCACGCGAAAACGCCTCGAGCGGTTCCAATATGACGGAGGAGACAATGACGAAATCTGGCATTCCCAGCCAACGAAAGGCAACCTGTTGCGCGGTATCGGCGGCAGTCATGATGATGGGCGCGCCGCTGGCGCATGCGCAGGCCCAGGGCGTGGACCAGCCGGCCCAGGCGGCGGCCGGCGACGCCGGCGCGGTGAAGCAGGTGAAAGTGGTCGGCACCCGCGCGTCCCAGCAATCCAGCATCGAGCGCAAGAAGAACGCGGCCACCGCGATCGATTCGATCGTCGCCGAGGACGTGGGCGCCCTGCCCGACCGGAACGTCGGCGAGGCGATCTCGCGCATGGCCGGCATCGCGCTGGACCGGGGCGACTTCGGCGAGGGCGTGACGGTGGCCGTGCGCGGCAACGGTCCGGAACTCACACGGGTCGAACTCGACGGCCAGGCCGTGCAGTCCGCCGGCGGCAGCGACATGAACGGCGGCGGCGACGGCCGCGGCATGGAATTCCGCCAGTTGTCGGCGGACCTGATCAAGAGCGTGGACGTGGTCAAGGGCTCGACCGCCGACATGACCGAAGGTGCGCTCGGCGGCGGCATCCAGATCAAGACCCGCACCGGCCTCGATTTCAAGAAACCGTTCGCGTCGCTGCGCCTGGCCGGCAGCCAGAGTAGCCTGAACAAGAAGTGGGAACCGGACGCCAACCTGATCCTCGCGGACAAGTTCATGCACGGGCGCCTGGGCGTGGTGCTGAATGCCTCGACCACGACGCTGGACAACGAAGGGCACCTGGCCCAGGTCTCGGGCAGCAACCAGGGCTATTACCGCCTGTACGACTTCGACAACTCGCCGCAGAAGACCTTCAGCTTCCAGCCGGGCACCGTCAACACGGCCGACGCGGCGACCGGGAACCCGATCCTGTCCTCGCCCCTGATCGGCGGCGGCAGCTTCAACTCGGCCACGCCGCTCGACCTGGTCACCCGGTCGGCCGCCGCCCAGAGCAAGGCCGACTGCATGGGCGCGTTCCCCGCCTTGAGCGCGGCGCAGCTGAACACGATCGTGTCGGCCAACCGCACCGCGGCCCAGACGCAGCGCACGAATGAGCTGAACACCTGCCTGAACCAGTGGAACGACTACACCCCGTCGGGTCCGCGCTACGTCGTCAGGCGCGAGATCGACCGCCGCCAGAACCTCGACCTGCGCGCCGACTTCAAGGTGAGCGACGAGCTGACGGTGTACGCCAAGGGCAGCTACAACAAGCGCCACGACGACATCAATTCGCTGTCCTTCTCGATGGGTAATTTCAGCGTGCAGAACGGCGCGACCAACGTCGAACCGGGTTCCGCGGTGGTCGACGCCAACCACCACCTGCTGAAATACACGTTCGACAACACGAACAGCAACGGCGTGGCCAAGACCGGCCAGAGCCACGGCATCGGCGTCACCACCGCGCGCTACCTGCAGCTGGGCGGCGCCTTCAAGCGCGGCGGGCTGACTTCGGAATTCTTCGTCGGCGACGCCCGCTCCGATTTCAAGAAGGGCGTCAAGGACCTGACGCTGAACGACTACTACGGCTCGGGCACCCTGCAGGTGCTGCCGAACGGCCTGTGGGGCTACAGCTTCCCCGGCTTCAACCCGACCGACAACTCGGACCTGTCGCGCTTCGCCAAGCTGTACCCGCGCGGCGCCAGCGGCGCGGTCCCGCTCAGCACCTACATCACCAAGGCGACGCCGGCGTACACGGCGGCCCAGCAGAACGCGGTCACGTCCTCGCCGAACCTGACCTGGGTCCCGACGATGTACTTCAGCGAGGAGCGCACCGCCAAGATCGACGTGACGTGGGCCACGCCTGAGTCCATCCCCTTCTTCAAGCGCTTCAAGACCGGCTACAACCTGCGCGACACGCGCAACGACAACTGGAACATCAACAACGGCGGCTACATCCTGCGCAATGCGGTGGGGAGCTACGGCCAGCCGGGCTATGTCGAACCGCTCGTCATGCCGTCGCCGACCCTGCGCAGCACGATGTACGGCTGCGCCGATACGCCCGGCTCGCTGGCGCCCGGCGGCAACAAGTGCGCGTACGGCTGGATCCCGAAAGGCGACATCCGCCAGGTCCTGGACGGCGCCTCGGTCATGACCACCGACCAGTTCATGGACATGCTCAAGCAGGTCATGACCCTGAAGGCCACGCCGACGCAGTTCTTCAGCGGCGCCAGCGGCCGTCCGGCGGGCCTGATCGACAACTGGACCCAGATCGACGTCGAGAAGCTGTTCGGCATCCTGAACATCCCCAACACCAACTTCGACTGCGTCAAGCAGTGCACCGCCAACGACGGCCAGCTCCACGACCAGCCGGCCCAGCACCTGAAGGAACGCACCGATGCGTTCTACCTGATGGGCGACTTCGGCCTGGACCACATCCCGTTCACCGACCACCCGCTGCCGTTCGGCTGGGAACTGGACGGCAACGTGGGCGTGCGCTACGTGCGCACCAAGGTCCACGGCACCGGCATGATGAGCTTCACGTCGATCACCAAGACGCCCAGCTTCGATCCGAACGTGCCGGACGCGGTGGGCGGCACGGAGACCAACACGGTCCAGCAAAGCACGGTCACGGATGCCAAGACGTCGGACGTGCTGCCCAGCCTGAACCTGGCCGCCTGGGTCATGCCGGACAAGCTGGTGCTGCGCTACAGCGCGGCCAAGACCGTCGCACGGCCGCCGGTGTCGCGCCTGCTGGCGTCCGGTTCGTGCACGTATAACCAGGTGCTGGCCGACCAGGGCGAGGACGCGCAGAAATGCTCGGGCACCGTGGGCAACCCGGCCCTGCAGGCGCAGAAGAACATCAACCAGAACCTGTCGCTCGAATACTATCCGAACAAGGATACGATGTTCACGATCGCCGGGTTCCGCCAGCAGGGCAAGGTCGGCCCCGCGATCGCGCAGGGCGTGTCGAAGTCGCCGCTGTTCGCCAACACGAACCTGATCGACCCGGTGTCCGGCGCGTCGCTGGGCGACCTCCTGTTCAACTACTCGACCTGGATCAACGGCTCCACGACGGGCCGCAAGGGCCTCGAGTTCAGCACCAAGACCGCGTTCACCTTCCTGCCCTGGTTCTTCCGCTACACCGGCTTCGACGGCAACTATACGAAGATGCATTCGGCGACGACGACGGCCAACATCGTCGACCTGCTGACCGGCGTGCCGCTGCCGCCGCAGAACGAGTCGAAGTACACCTACAACGCGGCCCTGTGGTACGACGACGGCCGGCTGTCGGCGCGGATCGCCGTGCAGGCCGTCGGCTCGCACTTCAACTGCATCGCGGCCTGCGGCGGGTCGACCAGCATGCTGAACTACCCGAACGTCGGCGGCGGCCGCATCGGCATGCCGTACAACCCCGGCTCGCCCAACTTCACGGACGCCACCCGCTTCATCGACGGCAAGATCTCGTACAAGATCACGCCGGCGGTCGAGGTCTTCGTCGAAGGCCGCAACCTCGGCAACGCGACCACGTCGCACAGCCAGGGCGCGTTCACGCCGTTCGCCGACGGCACCGCGAACCTGCTCGATTACGCCTACGCCGGCCGCCGCATCATGGTCGGCGTGAACTTCCGCACCCTCTGACTAGAAAGGCAGGCAATATGCGATTCAAGAATCCAACGCGGCTGGCCGTGGCCTGCGCCCTGGCGCTCGCCGCCCTTCCCGGCTTCGCCCAGGTGCCCGCCTTTCCGGGCGCCGTCGGCTTCGGCGCCAATGCGACCGGCGGCCGCGGCGGCGCGATCGTGCACGTCACGAACCTGAACGACGCCGGCGCCGGCTCGTTCCGCGACGCCGTGAACGTCCCGAACCGGATCGTCGTGTTCGACGTGGGCGGCTACATCGTGCTGAAGTCGCCGGTGTCCGTCCAGGGCAACATCACGATCGCGGGCCAGACCGCGCCCGGCGACGGCGTCGGCATCATGGGCGGCGAAGTCTCGCTCAGCAACAAGTCGAACATCATCGTGCGCGGCCTGCGCGTCCGCCAGGGCAACCTCGATCCGCTGACCGGCAAGAGCGCCATCGGCGCGTCGAAGACGACGAACTTCATCCTCGACCATTGTTCGATCGAGTACGGCCAATGGGATTCGTTCGACGCCGTCAAGGCCGTCGACTTCACCGTGCAGAACACGATCATCGCGAATCCGATCGGGCAGCAGTTCGGCGCCCACGTCGAGGGCGGGCCGTCCACGTTCTACCGCAACCTGTGGGTCAACGGCCATAACCGCCAGCCGCTCTCCAAGGACAACACGCAGTTCATCAACAACGTCGTCTACGACTACCAGGCCGGCTACACGGTCGGGAATACGGGCGGGTACTTCTCGCACGACCTGGTCAACAATTATTTCGTCGCGGGTCCGGGCACGTCGACGACCAGCAATTACTACTACCAGGTGAACAACAAGCAGACCATCTACGCGGTCGGCAACTTCGCCGACACCAATCGCGACGGCACGCTGAACGGCAGCGCGCAGAACAAGGTGGGCAGTTCGATCCCGTCCGCCACGCCATGGGCGCCCACGACGCCGGCGATTCCCGCGCTGGCGGCGGCCGACGCCTACTTCAACGTGACCGCATCGGCCGGCGTCTGGCCGCGCGATCCGGTCGACCAGGTTGCGGTGAACGACACCCTGTCGGTGGGCACCCGGGGCAGCCTGACCAAGAACCAGGCCAGTACCGGCCTGCCCAACCTGGGTTACGGCATCCTGAACGGCAGCACGCCGCTGCCCGACCTGAACGGCGACGGCATCCCCGACTACTGGGCGCAGGCGTACGGCATCGGCATGAACGACCCTGCGGCCGCCGGCGCGCCGTTCGGCACGTCCGGGTACACGAACATCGAGGCCTACGCGAACAGCCTGGTCCTGCCCGACCTGTGGACGGCGCAGGACGTCGGCGGCGCCGCGCTGGCTGGCGCCGCCACCTACAATCCGCTCACGCAGGCGTGGGTCCTGACGGGCGCCGGCAGCTTCGACCAGGCGCAGTTCGCATCGCGGCCATGGACGGCGGACGGCATGGTCACCGCACGGATCGACGCCCTCGGCGCGGGGCAGGCCGGCGTGATGGTGCGCGGCGCTACGGGCACGCAGGCCCCGTTCGTGGCCCTCGTCCTCGACGCATCCGGCACGCTCACGCTGCTGGCGCGCCCCAGCGACGGCGCCGCGACGGCCAGCGTGCAAGGCACCGGCTTCGCCGCCGGCACCTGGCTGCGCCTGCGCCAGGGCGGCGACACCTTCACGGCGTCCACGAGCGCGGACGGCGTCGCCTGGACGCCGTTCGACACCGCCCACGCGACCCTCGCGGCGAACGCGCGGGCCGGCGTCGGCGTCGCGTCCGGCGACGCGGGCGTGCGCGCCGCCGCCACGCTGTCGCAGGTGGCGGCGGGCGCGGGCTTCTACCAGGACGTGACGGCCAGCGTCAAGATCACCCGGTCCGGCTTCACGCTGAACCGCACGAACGGCATGTGGAACGGCACCGTGACCTTCACCAACGCGTCGGCCGCGCCGTTGTCCGGCACGCTGCTGTTCCGCCTCGATGCGCTGACCGGCGGCGTCACGCTGGCCAACCAGGCCGGCAGCGACGGCGCCGCGCCGTTCCTCGTGCTGCCCGTGTCCGCGCTGGCGCCGGGCGCATCGGCGACCGTCGCCACCAGCTTCCTGAACCCGGCCCGCGCGGCCATCGGCTACGTCCCCAAACTCTACACCGGCACGCTCTGAGGAGACCGTCATGCACATCCTGAAATCGCTGCTGCTGCGCACCCTGCTCGCCGCCGGCACGTTCGCCGCCGCCGGCTGCGCCTCGGCCAACCCGCTGTACCACGTGACCATCGATACCCGTACGCTGCCGGGCACGGGCGGCTACGTCGACTTCCTGTTCGCGGGGCCCGTCTCGCCCGCCGCGCCCACCGCCACCGTCGCCCGCGTGACGGGCGCGTTCGACGACGCCGACAGCTTCGCATGGGGCAGCCCGCACGGCGCGCTCGCCTCCAGCCTCGTGCTGGGCAACGGCGACGAGTACGGCGCATGGCTGGGCTTCGGCGGCATCCTCGCGTTCGACGTGGCGTTTGGCGGCATCGAGGCGCCCGGCGCGTCCGGCATGGACCTGTCGGTCGCCCTGCTGGGCGCCGACCGGTTCAGCTACGCGCCCGGCACGAGCGGCAACGTGGTGACGTTCAGCCTGCAACCCGGCCAGGCGGACGACGTGACCACCGACGCCGCCCTGGCCGGCGTGACGCCGCTGCCCGAACCGGCCGCACTGGCGCAGATGGCGACCGGCTTCCTGCTGCTCGCCGGCGCGCTGCAACGCCGGCGCCGCTGAACCGCACCTTTTTTCGTCTCCTTTTGGCTGTGTTCGCGATGGGTGCGCGCGCACGGCCTTTTTTCTTGATCGCGCATGAAACGACTCGCTTCCCTGCTTCCCATCGCCGTCTGCCTGGCACTCGCCTGCGCGCCCGTCCACGCCGGCGAATCGCCCGAGACCCGCAACGCGCCGCTGCATCCGAACCTGCGCGGCCAGGTCGCGCGGCCCCTGCGCTACCATCCGGAAGGCGCGGACTTCGTGATCGACAACGGCACCGAATTCTTCAACCGCTCGCTCTACGGCGGCAACGATGCGTTCCGCGTCGACGGCGGCGACCGGCCCGAGTTCTCGCTGTACCTGCCCGGCCGCGGCGGCAACCTGCGGCTCGGCCTGCGCACGGCGGCCGGCACGCTGTGGCTGCACAACGCCGCCGACGTCGGCATGCGCTACCGCCCCGGCGAGCTGCTGTACGAGATCGCCGACCCGCTGCTCGGGCCCGAAGGCCGCATCCACATCGCCGCCGTCGCCTATGCCGACAGCCAGGGCCTCGGCGTCCAAATCCGCGGCGAGCACCTGCCGGCAGGCGCGGAACTGCTGTTCGCGTTCGGCCCCGGCAATGGCCAGAAGGGGCAACGGGGCGGCGACATCGGCAGCGAGCGCGTGCCGATCAGCGAGTTCTTCCAGTTCGTGCCGGACTTCGCGCGCGACACGCGCTACGACGTGGACGAACGCGGCTTCGTGGCGGCGGGCCGGCGCGCGACGATCAGCGCGACGACGAGCGGCCCCGCACACGTGCGCCTGGCCGACGCCCGCCTGTGGAACGATCCCGCGGCGCTGCTGGCGTCAAGCCCGGGCGCCGGCCCGGCGGTGGCGGTCGGAAGCCTGCCGCTGGGCGACGCGACCATCGATCTCGCGCTGCAGGTCACGGGCGCCGCATTGCCGGCGCGCTTCAACCCCGCCGACCTCGCCCCCAGCTTCGACGCGGCGCGCCGGCACTTCAGCGACCTGCGCGAACGCGTGCGCATCGACACGCCCGACCCGTGGCTCAACGCGGCCATGGGCGCGCTGAACGTGGCGGCCGATGCGGTCTGGGACGGCGAGCAGCACGCCATCATGCACGGCGCGATCGCCTGGCGCATGAAGCTGCTCGGCTGGCGCGGCCCGTACGCGCTCGACGCGCTGGGCTGGCACGAGCGCGCGCGCGCCAATTTCGGCGTGTGGACAGAGCGCCAGGACGTGTCCCCGATCCCGGCCGCGCCGCCGCCGGCCGATCCGCGGGCGAACCTCGCGCGCAACGAACCGGGGCTGCATTCGAACGGCGCCATGAGCAGTTCGCACTACGACATGAACCTCGTGTTCGTCGACGCCCTGCTGCGCCACCTGCTGTGGACCGGCGACGTCGCCTACGCGCGCGCCGTGTGGCCCGTGCTGGAGCGCCACCTGGCGTGGGAACGGCGGCTGTTCCGGCGTGAATTCGGGCCGGACGCCCTGCCGCTGTACGACGCCTACGCCGCGATCTGGGCCAGCGACGACCTGTACTACGACGGCGGCGGCGTGACCCATGCGTCGGCCTACAACGCGTGGCATAACGACATGGCGGCCCGCATCGCCGCCCTGATCGGCAAGGATCCCGCGCCGTACCGGCTCGAAGCGGACGCCATCCGGCGCGCCATGCGCCGCGAACTGTGGATGCCGGAGCGCGGCGCGTTCGCCGAATACCGCGACGTGCTGGGGCGCCGGCTGCTGCACCCGAGCTACGGCCTGTGGACCTTCTATCACACGATCGATTCGCAGGTGCCGACCGCGTTCGAGGCGGCGCGCATGGCGGCGGACCTCGACACCCACCTGCGCGCCATCCCCGTGA
The DNA here is from genome assembly GCF_034420155.1 of Massilia luteola. Classification (NCBI taxonomy): domain Bacteria; kingdom Pseudomonadati; phylum Pseudomonadota; class Betaproteobacteria; order Burkholderiales; family Oxalobacteraceae; genus Massilia; species Massilia luteola. The sequence goes on along the minus strand of NZ_JAXOFN010000037.1, from coordinate 43,326 downwards.
CGGGCCCCGGCGTGCCCGCCGACCGGCCCTACCACGTGCTGCCGGAAACGGACTGGATGCCGTACTCCTGGTCGATCAACAACGTCGTGTTCGACGAGAACCTGCACACGGCGCTGGCCTACTGGCAGGCGGGCCGCCCGGAGACCGCGTACGACATCGCCAAGGGCGCCGTGCTGGCCAGCCTGTACATGGGGATCAGCCCCGGCAACATCGGCACGCTGAACTACCTCGACGTCTACCGGCGCGAGGCGCAACGCGATTTCGCCGACGGCATCGGCGTGATGTCGCGCGCGATCGTCGAAGGCCTGTTCGGCGTGCGGCCGGACGCCCTCGCCGGCGTGCTGACCGTGCGTCCCGGCCTGCCGGCCGCATGGGACCACGCCGCGCTCACCCATCCGGACCTCGACCTGTCGTACCGCCGCAGCGGCGACCGGGACAGCTGGACGGTCGGCCAGACCGGCACGCGCTTCCGGCGCCTCGTCCTGGAGCTGCCGGTGCGCGGTGCCAGCGTGGCGCGGGTGACAGTCGACGGCCGCCCGGCCGCGTGGCAGGCCGTGCCCGACGCCGTCGGCGCGCCCCGGCTGCGCATCGCGCTGCCGTTCGGGCGCACGGCGCGGATCGAGGTCGCATGGCGCGGCGCGATGCCTGACGCGCAATCGGGCCGCGCCACCGGCGCCACGCGCGACGGCTTCACGCAGGTGCGCCAGGGCGACTTCACCTGGTGGCAGGCGCAAGCCAGTCCCCAGCCGCCCGGCGCCTGCACGCTGGCGGGTCCGGACTGGATCGGCGGCGCGCCCATCGCCGGCATGAGCGTCGACCTGGCGCCGTGGTTCAACGACCGCGTGACCGGGATCTTCAAGGCCGGCAAATACCGGACGCCGCGCGCGCCCTACGTCACGCTGGCCCTGCCGGCGCAAGGCATCGGCGCCTGGGCTGGCCACCTGAACGCCCTGCCCGCCATCGACGACACGGGCCTGCGCGCGCTGGGCGGCGTGCTGACGCTGCCGAACGGCCTGCGCTTCGCCACGCCGGGCGGCACGGCGGCCAACATCGTGTTCACGTCGCAATGGGACAACTACCCGCGCGCCGTGACGATCCCGCTGCACGGCCAGGCGCGCCGCGCCTTCCTGCTGATGGCGGGATCCACCAACTTCATGCAGAGCCGGATCGACAACGGCGAGATCGTCGTCGCCTATGCCGACGGCAGCGCCGCGCGCACCGCGCTGCGCAACCCGGACAACTGGTGGCCCATCGAGCAGGACTACTTCGTCGACGACTACCAGTTTCCGCTGTGCGGCCGGTTGCCGGTGCGCGTGGACCTGAAGACGGCCCGCGTGCGCGTGCTCGATCCGGCCACGTTCAAGGGCAGCGGGCGCGAGGTCGCGGGCGGCGCCGCAACCGTGATCGAGGTGCCGCTCGACCCATCGCGCCGGCTGGAAAGCCTGACCTTGCGCACGCTCGCCAACGACGTCGTGATCGGACTGATGGGACTCACGCTGGACGCGCCGCCAGCCAGCCCAGCGCATTGAGCAGGAAGCGCGTCTGCAGCGGCGCCGCCATGTCCGGCATGCGGTGGAACAGCACCTTCGCGCCCGCCTTTTGCACGGTGAAGCTCGCGGCGCCCAGGCGGCGGTCGTGGTCGCGGCTGTAGGCGGCGATGACGGCGATCCCGTCGCCGTCGACGACCAAGCCATTCGACGGCTGTCCCGGGATCTGGTGCCAGACCCCGGCGGCCATGTCGGCCGGGATGTCGGCGAACGCGGGATGCGCGCGCAGGACGTTCCAGTTGCCCATCCACGGCGCGCGCAGGTCGCCGACCTGGCCGGCATAGTCGAACAGGCCGAGGCCGGACAACTGCCGGGCGACGCCGTCCGCCAGGCCGTCTTCCGGCACCATCGCCAGCAGCGGCAGGCCTTGCCGCACCGCGGCCAGCACGTCGGGCGCCAGTTCGCCTGGGACCAGCTTCGGCTTCGCGCCCTTCTTCGGCGCGGCTTCGAGGCCGGTCTGGTCGCCGATCTGGCGCTCGACGATGTCGGCCGCCTTCAGCCCCGACGCGACCAGGCCGTCGTAAGCCGCGCCCGCGCGGAAGTCCTCGATGGCCACGCCGGGCAACGCCGCCAGGCGCTCGCGCAGGCCGCGTGCGATGCCGGCGACGGCGATGCGCAGCGTGCGCGCGGCCGGCGCGACGTCCGTGCGCGTGACCCACAGGGCGCGCGCGAACGTGACGTCCGGCCGGCCGGACAGTTCGAGACGCACGGTGTGCGCGCCGGGCGTGGCGAACGGCGGCGTCGTCACGCGTTCGGCGACGAGGTAGCTGAACCGGTCGGCCACGTTCGCCGGCACCGCGTACGCGCCGACCCGCACCGACCGCCCATCCGGGCCGGTCACGCTCAGGGTCAATGTGCCGGACAGCGGCTTGCCGGTGTCGTTGAGGAGCCAGATGTCCAGCTCCGCCGCCTCGCCCGTCGCGTAGGCATAGCGGCGCTGCTTGGCGACCGGGCGCACCGGCAGGAGGCTCGCGCGGATCAGGTCCGGGTCGGCGTGGAAGTAGCGCAGGTTGTCGACGATGCCCGAATGGTTTTCGATGGCCGTCGATTCCCAGCCGCTGATCGCGGCCATGTCGACCTCGTCGCAGATCCGGATATTCTCCAGGTAGTTCTGCCAGGCGTCGTACTGCTTCTTGCCGACCGCGAGGAAGTAGCTCTCCGCGCTCGGAAACGCCTGGCGGAAGCCCCACTTGTCGAGGAAGGCGGCGGCGCCGTCCGCGATCGCCACGTGGTCCTCGAGGTCGTAGCTCGTGCCGCCGTGCCGGCGGATGTCGGCGATCATCCGGGCATGGTTGTCGCCGACCGCGCAGCCTTCCATCTCGCCGAATTCGACGATCGCGCCGGGCATCGTCTGGCGATGGATGAAGTGCTCCTTGTCGGCATAGAATTTGTCGTACCACTGGTCGCCCGCGCCCTGGTGATTGACCCACCAGCCGCCCGCGGGTTCGACGTCCGAGCGGTAGTAATGGTCGTCGTAGGGCAGGAACATCGCCTGGGCGGCGCCGCGTCCGACGAAGCCGTCGTTGAGGATCACGCTGCGGCTGGGGTCGAGGTCGTGCATGGCGCGCAGCACCGCTTCGACGTCGGGATTGGCGAGATCGGCCGACACCTCGTTCTGCAGCGTGTAGTGCACCAGCGACGGATGCGAGCGCAGCGCGCGCACCATCGCCTTGCATTTCGAAACCATGAAGGCGCGGCTGAACGCATCGGCGGCGGACAGGCGCTCGCCCGGCTTGAGCATCCTGCCGATCGCCATGCGCCCCGCGCCCGGTTCCATCGTGCGGGTCAGGCCCAGCTCGTCCTGGACGTCGAGCACTTCCGGCTTGCCGACGTTGCGGTGGAAGCTGAGAGAATTGAGGCCCAGCGCCTTCGCGGCCACCACTTCGCGGCGCGCCAGTTCCGGCGTCGGAAACAGCCCGTTATAGCCCCAGTAGCCCCACGAGATGGCCGTGTACAGCTTGATGCGGCGGCCATTCAGGCGGAACATGGCGTTCTTGCCGATGCCCTCGGCGGCGAACCAGCGGAAGCCGCAGCGCACGGTCCGCGTGTCGACCGCCTTCCCCGCCTTCCATTGCAGGCGCACGTGGTACAGGTGCGGCGTGTCGAGGTCCCACAGGCGCGCCGACGGCACGTGCACGCGCAGGCGCGCCGTCGCGATGCCGGCGGCCGTGTCGAGCCGCTCGAGCGTGACGTGCGCCGGCACCTTGGCGCCCGTCGCGTCCAGCACCGTCGCACCCAGGTCGCCGGGCTTGACGGCCTGGCCGGCCGCGATCTCGGCGTGCACCGTGACCACGCGCGGATCCGGCGTGTTGAGCACCCAGGCGTCGCGGATGCGGCCTTCGACCGGGTGCACGCTCAGAGACAGGCCGCGGTCGATGCCGCCGAAGCCGTGCGAATGATAGAGCCGGACCGCGCCCCAGGCGGTGTTGTTGGAATCCTTCCAGTCGAACCGCCCGCCCGGATTGGTGATGCGGATCGCCAGGCGGTTCGGCTGGCCGGGCTTCATGGCGGCCGTCAGGTCGCAGTCGATCGGCAGTTCCGACATGATCGAATAGCCGACCAGCACCTCGTCCAGGAACACTTCGGCGCGCATGCGGGCGCCGCGGATGTGCAGCCACACCTGCCGCCCCTGCGCCGACGCGGGAATGTCGACGGTCTTCCACCACCACGACACGCCGGGCACCGCGCCGTTCTGCGGCACCGGATCGTCCTCGGCATAGCGGTATTCGTCGGCGGTATAGGGCCGCTCGCCGAACTTGCCCCAGAAGTGTTCTTCGACCGTGGTCGGCAGGGTCACGGCGAGGCCCTGCCCGCGGTACAGCGCATCCCAGCCGCCGGTCGGCGGATTGACCGGCAGGGCCGACATCGGCGGCACCTGCTCCGGCAGGTAGATGACGTCCTGCTGCCAGCGGGCGGCGCGGTCGAGCCAGAGGGTCCATCCGTCGTCGGCGATGGTGTGCCGACCGGCCGCGTCCACGCGCGCGGCATGATCGAGGCCCATCGCGCGGGCCGTACCGACCAGGCCCAGGGCTGCCGACATGCCCAGCATGCTGCGGCGGTTCATTGAAATCGACATCGTGCTTTCTGTTCCGTTAAGTGAGTGAGGGTGGCGGCGCTCAGCGCGCGGTGTCCGGGGTCAAGCCCTGCACGTCCGGGCCGATCCGGTATGCGTCGCCCTGCGCGGCGCGCACGGTGAAGTCGGTGGCCGTCATGTGCGCGTACTTGACGACCGCGCCCTTCTCGGCCTCGATGTGCACGCGGCGGAGCGTGAGCGCCGTGACCGGCGATTCCGGCAGGCCGACGATCAGCGCGGCCTGCTTGGCGCCCGTCGCCTTGAGGTTCTCGATGGTGATGTCGGAAAAGCGCGGCGTGAGGCGCCCGACCGGCTGCGCGTCGATGACGTCCGGGATCTTCGGATAGAACTCGCTGATCAGGATCGGCGTGCCCACGTCTTCCATCGTCAGGTCGCGGTAGACCAGGTTCTTCAGCACGTTGCCGCGGTCGCGGTTCGACTTGATGCGCACGCCGGTCCCGGTGCCCTTGAAATGGATGCGCTCGGCCAGGACGTTGTACACGCCGCCCGCCACTTCGCTGCCGATCGACAGGCCGTGCCCGTGCAGGAAGGTGCTGTCGCGGATCGTGATGTCGTGGCTGGGCGCGTCGCCGCCCGGCGAATTCGGCTGGCCGCTCTTGATGGCCACGTTGTCGTCGCCGGTGTCGATCGTGACGTGGTCGATCAGCACGTGGCTGGACGAAAACGGATCGATGCCGTCGGTGTTGTGCGAGATGCGGTCGGGCGCGAGGATCGTCATGTTCCGGAAGGTCAGGTGATCGCTGTAGTACGGCACGATCTGCCAGCTGGGCGAATTCTTGACGGTGACGTTTTCCATCAGGATGCGGCTGGAGTGGCGGAACACGATCAGGCGCGGCCGCCGGTTGGCCGGTGCGCGGTCCGCCCACCAGGACTGGCCGCGGCCGTCGATGGTGCCGCCGCCGTCGATGACGATGTCGGTCGCGTTGTCCGACGACAGCAAGGCGCGCCGCGCGGCTTCGCCGAGTTCCCGCACGGGCGGGTAGTCGTCGTGGTCCTCGCTGCCGGCCAGGGTCGTCCCGGCCGCGATCGACAAGGTGATGCGGCTCTTCAACGCCAGCGGACCGCTGACGTACAGCGGCGCGCCGGCCAGCACGACCCTGCCGCCGCCCGCCGCGGCGCAGTCGTCGATCGCCTTCTGGATGGCGACGGTGTCCTTGCTGACGCCGTCCCCTTTTGCGCCATAGTCTTTCACGTCGCAGAGCTTGTCCGCGCAAGCGCTGCCCGGCACCGCGGCCAGGATGGCCAGTGCCGTCAATAAGCGGATATTCATGGTTCTCCCCGGCGGGCCGTCGCTGCCCGCTCCTCTCGATTGGCGAAAAATCCTAACAGATGGCGCACCCGGTGCGCGGCCGCAACGGCGCGGTTTGGCGAGAATCGAAACGGCGCTTGCTGGATTTCGCAATCGCCGTTTTCGCCGCCGCCAGGCGCGCATTACGAAATGATGTAAATCGTAATACGATTTTTCGCAAATCCGAAAATCTTCCGGCTATCGCGGCAATAATGCCCCGAAGCGGCCGCTCGAATCCCGTGCCGGCGCATATAAAACGACATCGAAAGATTGGAGGAGACCATGAGAAATTCACCCACCTACCGCATCCGGCCGAACCGCATGAGCGTCGCGGTATCGCTCGCGCTGGCGTCGCTCGTCGCGGGTCATGCCGCGCTGGCGCAGGACGGCACGACGGAGCCCGTCAAGATCGCCACGGTCACCGTGACCGCCACCCGGGCGTCGCAGCAGTCGAGCATCGACCGCAAGAAGAACGCGGCCACCGCGATCGACTCCATCGTCGCGGACGACGTCGGCTCGCTGCCCGACCGTAACGTCGGCGAGGCGATTTCGCGGATGGCTGGCGTGTCGCTCGACCGCGGCGATTTCGGCGAAGGCGTGACCGTCGCCGTGCGCGGCAACGGTCCCGACCTGACGCGCGTGGAGCTGGACGGCCAGGGCGTGCAGTCCGCCGGCGGCACCGACATGTACGGCGGCGGCAGCGGCCGCGGCACCGAATTCCGCCAGCTGTCGGCCGACCTGATCAAAAGCGTGGACGTCGTCAAAGGCTCCACCGCCGACATGACCGAAGGCTCGCTCGGCGGCGGCATCCGCATCCAGACCCGCACGGGCCTCGACTTCAAGAAGCCGTTCGTGTCGGTGCGCGTGGCCGAGTCGCAAAGCTCGCTCAACAAGAAGTGGGAGCCGGACGCCAACCTGATCCTGGCCAACAAGTATCTCGACGGCCGCCTGGGCGTGCTGCTGAACGCATCGTCCACGACGCTCGCCAACGAGTCGCATTCGGTGCAGGTGGCCAACGCGGCCCGGGCGGGCTACTACCGCCTGACCGACTTCGACAACTCGCCGGACAAGACGTTCTCGTTCATGCCGGACACGATGAACACGGCCGACTCGAACACGACCACGCCGATGGTGCGCTCGCCGCTGACGGCCGGCGGCACGTTCGACGCGGCCACGCCGCTCGAGGTGTTGACGCGGTCGGCCGCCGCCAAGACCAAGGCCGACTGCTACGCCGCGTTCCCGACGCTGACCGCGGCCCAGAGCGGCGCGATCGTGTCCAGCGCGCGCGGCGCGGCCGCGTCCCAGCGCGCCAATGAGCTGATCACCTGCCTGAACCAGTGGAACGACTACACGCCGTCGAACATCCGCAACTTCGTGAAGCGCGAATTCGACAAGCGCCAGAACCTCGACCTGCGCCTGGACTTCAAGGTCGACAAGAACCTGACGCTGTACGCGAAAGGCAGCTACAACCGCCGCTACGACGACATGCACCAGCTGACCTACACGGTCGGCAACGCCAAGGTGAATCCGTCCGGCGCGAATGCCGTGCTGAGTCCCACCTATTCCGGACCGGCCTACATCGACAACCTGACGGCGGGCACGCGCGTTCCGGCTCCGGGCTCGGGCTACTATGCGTACGGCACCCCGACGCAGGCGACGAACACCCTCCTCCAGAGCTCCGTGTCGGACGTGATTCCCGGCTCCATCGTCGCGGATTCGACCCACCACCTGACCCAGTACACCATCACGGACGGCGGCGCCGTCACCGACCAGGTGCACGAATACGCGAAGACGTCCGCGCAATATGCGCAGCTGGGCGGCACGTATAAAAAAGGCCCGTTGAACGTGGAATTCTTCGTCGGCGACGCCAGGTCGAAGTTCGAGCGCGTGCAGAAGCGCCTGAGTTTCACCAACTACTACGGGCCGACCACGCTGACCCTGCTGCCGAACGGCCTGTGGGGCTACTCCTTCCCGAACGGGAATTTCGACCAGTCCGACGCGTCCCAGTACGCGACCCTCTACCCGGGCGCGGCGACCGGCGCCGTCAAGGCCAGTCCCACCAACACGCGCCCGGCGCCGGCGTATTCGGCCGCGCAGCAGCCGCTGCTCACCCAGCAGCCCAGCACCTACTACAATCCGCGCCAGTTCGCGACCGAGGAGCGCACGGCCAAGCTGGACCTGACGTATGCGGCGCCGGAGTCGATCCCGTTCTTCACGCGCTTCAAGGCCGGCTTCAACCTGCGCGACAACATCCACGACAACTGGGACCCGAACAGCGGCAACAGCGGCGGCTACACGGTCAAGGCGGCCGTCGGCACCTTCGGCAAGCCCGGCTACGTGCCGGCGGTCGTGCTGCCCACCCCGATCATCCGCAGCACCTTCAACGGCTGCCAGGACACGGCCGGTTCGCTGGGCGCGGGCGGCAACGCCTGCCAGTACGGCTTCCTGCCGAGCGCCGACCCGCGCCATGCGCTGGACGGCAACACGACGATGACGGCGCAGCAGTTCCAGGACCTGGTCACCCAGACGCTGAAGGGCCAGGCGACGCCGACCCGCTTCTTCTCCGGCGCGACCGGCCGCCCCGCCGGCCTGCTGAACAACTGGACGGGGCTCGACGTCGACAAGGCCTTCACCCTGGTGGCCACGCCGAACACGAACCTCGACTGCCTGAAGAACTGCGTGGCCAGCGACGGCAACGTCTATGCGCAGCCCTACCAGCACCTGACCGAGCGCACCGAGGCGTTCTACCTGATGGGCGACTTCCGGGTCGACGAGATTCCGTTCACGCACCGCGCGCTGCCGTTCGGCTGGCAGATCGACGGCAACATGGGATACCGCTACGTGCGCACCAAGGTCCACGGCACCGGCATGATGACCCTGACGTCGATCACGCCGATCGACGGCGTGTACGACCCGCTCAGGCCGACGGCGCCGGGCGGCACGCTCAGCACCTCGATCTCGCAGGCCGTGGCCGTCGACTCCTCGACCCACGACTTCCTGCCGAGCTATAACCTGGCCATGTGGATGGTCCCGGACAAGCTGGTGACGCGCTACAGCTGGGGCAAGACGGTGGCGCGCCCGCCCGTCGGCTACCTGCTGCCGGCCGGGACCTGCACGTACGATGCGACCCTGGCCGACCGCGACCCGAGCGCGTCGCAGACGTGCAGCGGCACGATCGGCAATCCGGGCCTGCAGGCGCAGACCAACGTCAACCAGAACCTGAGCTTCGAATGGTATCCGAACAAGGATACGATGTTCACGGTCGCCGGGTTCAAGCAGGAAGGCAAGATCGGGCCCGCCCTCAGCCGCGGCGTGAGCAGCCTGCCGCTCGCCGGCGGCGACAACCTCGTCGATCCGACCACCGGCGTCTCGCTGGCCGACCTCGATTTCAACTACGCCCTGTGGCTGAACGGCGCCGCCACGACCCGCAAGGGCATCGAGTTCGGCACCAAGACGGCCTTCACCTTCCTGCCCTGGCGCCTGCGCTACACCGGTTTCGATGCGAACTACACGAAGCTGCGCTCGGTGACCTCGACCCAGAACGAGGTCGACCTGCTGACCGGCACGCCGCTGCCGCCGGAGCGCGAATCGAAATATTCGTACAACTGGGCGCTGTGGTATGACGACGGCCGGTTGTCGGCGCGCGTCGCGGTGCAGGCGGTGGCGTCGTACTTCAACTGCATTGCCGGCTGCGGCTCGGCCGACCAGAGCAACTACCCGGCCGCCGGCGTCACCAGCGGCATGGTGAAGTTCCCGTACAACCCGGGCTCGCCGAACTTCAAGGACTCGACGCGCTTCATCGACGCCAAGCTTTCCTACAAATGGCGGCCGAACATCGAATTCTTCGTCGAAGGCCGCAACCTGGGCAATGCGACGACGTCGAACAGCCAGGGATCGTTCGCGCCGTTCGCGAACGGCACGCCGAACCTGCTCGACTACGCGTATGCCGGACGCCGCCTCATGATCGGCATGAACTTCCGCAACATGTAACGCGCCGCGGCGCGGCGCCCCGCGTCACGGGGGCCCCGCCCCGCCCGCCCGCCCCGGCCCCGGTCGGCGTCTTGAGCGCCTTGAACTCCCCAACCATTGACCCCGCCGGGGCGCGGCGCCCGGATGCCCGGGCGCCGCGCCGCGCGCGACGTCACGGACCCGTGACGGCGTCAGGCAGCGTGAATCGCCGGCATCATGGCCGGATGGCGCCGGGATTCGAAATGATCGCGACCATCGTGCATCCGTTCCGTGTTGCGCACGCGCTGCTGGTAGCCGCGCGGCGAGCAACCCAGTTCACGCTTGAACACCAGGTGCATGTACTGGCTCGACGTGAAGCCGCACTTGTGCGCCACGTCGGCCAGGTTGCAATCGTCCTGCGCCAGCATGGCGGTGGCGGCGTCGAGCCGCGCGCGCAGGATCTCGTCGTGCACGCTGCAGCCGACCTGCTGCCGGAAATGGCTCTCGAGCGAAGAGCGCGAGATGCCGACGTAGTTCGCCACCTGGTCGGTCTTGATGCCCTGGCAGGCATACTGCCGGATGTAGTGGCGGGCTCGCATCACATGCGGATGCGTGGCGGGCACGTGCTGCGAGGACGCCTGGACGTTGATGCCGGCGGGCGGCACCAGGATGCGTGCAGTCGCCAGCGGGACGCCATGCAGGATCCGGTCGAGCAGGTGCGCGGCCGTGCGCCCCATCTCCTGCGCCCCCTGGATCACGGACGTCAGCGGGATGCGGGTCAGCACGCGCGCCAGCGGATCGTTGTCGATGCCCACCACCGCGACCTGCTCCGGCACGGCGATGCCGGCCAGCGCGCAGGCCTGCAGCAGCTGGCGCGCGCGCGCGTCGGTGACGGCGATGATGCCGACGGGTTTCGGCAGGCGGTGCAGCCAGGCGATCTGTTCGCGCACCGCCTGGTTCCACGTCGGCGCGCGCGTGCACTGGCCGCGAAAGATCTCCGGCCTGGCGTGGTCGTGCTGCACCAGCGCCGCGAATGCCTTCTCGCGCTCCTGCGCCCAGCGGTTCTCGCTGGCCTCGGGGAGGCTGAACAGCGCGAAGTGGCGCAGCCCGGACTCGATCAGGTGCTCGTAGGCGAGCTTGATGACCTTGAAATTATCGGTGGCCACATACGGCACCGCCGCCGGATAGTCGGCCGGATGCTCGTACGAGCCGCCGACCGCGACCAGCGGCACGCGGGTGCCGGCGAGCGCCGCGGCGACGACCGGATCGTCGAAGTCCGCGATGATGCCGTCCCCCTGCCATTTCTCGATGCCCGCCAGGCGCAGGCGGAAATCCTCCTCGAGGAACAGGTCCCATTGGACCCGCGTGCCCGACAGGTAGTCCGCGACGCCGAGGATGACGTCGCGGTCGAACGCCTTGTTCGCATTGAACAGGAGCGCGATGCGGTGTGCGTGTGACCTTGCCATGTTTGTCTCCAACTTACATCGTGCGGAAATTCACCCCGACCATGATGCGGCGGCCGGCGTACGCATAGTCCAGCAGGTTCGGCGTCCCCGCGGCGAACGGGGCGAAGTCCGCCTGGCTGTTCGACGTGGTCGCGTTGCCCAGGTTGCGTCCTTCGATGAAGAACTCGATGTTCGGCTTCCACTTGTACGAGATCTTGCCGTCGATGAAGCGCGACGCGTCGCGGAAGTTCGGCGAGCCGGGGTTGTACGGAAACCGGGTCGCGCTCACGCCGACCGCCGGATAGTCGTTGACCCCGAGCTGGCCGCAGCCGGCGATGCACGTGAAGTACGAGGCCACGGCCTGCACCGCGACCCGCGCCGACAGCCTGCCGTCGTCGTACCACACCGCCCAGTTGTACGAGTATTTCGACTCGCGCGCCGGCGGCAGCGGGGTGCCGGTCAGCAGGTCGACCACGTTTTCCGCCGACGTGGCCGAGCGCAGCCGCGTGTAGTTGGCGTCCACGCCGGTATAGCGCAGGAACCACGGCAGGAAGGTGAACGCCGTCTTGGTGCCGAGTTCGAGGCCCTTGCGCGTCGTCGCCGCGCCGTTCTGCCAGAGCGAGTAATTGAAGTCGAGCGCGCCGAGCGCGGCGCCCGTGGTGGGGTCGACGAGGCCCGCGCCGCCCGCCAGCGGAACGTTGCTCGCACCGCGCGGCACGGCCGGGCCGACCTTGCCTTCCTGCCTGAACACGGCGACCGAGAACAGCGTGTCCCGGTTCGGATAATATTCGACGCTCAGGTTCTGGTTGACGTTGGTCTGCGCGCGCAGCGCCGGATTGCCGATCGTGCCGCTGCAACCCTGCACCGCGCCGGGATTGGTGTCCTGCAGCGTGGCGTCGTAGCGGCACGTCCCGGACGGCAGCAGGTCCGCGACGGGCGGGCGCGCCACGGCCCTCGCGTGGTTGTAGCGCGCCACCAGCCGGTCCGGCACGAGCCACAGCGCGAGGTTGTAGATCGGCAGGAAGTCGTGGCTGGTGGCGTCGATCGCCACGGGTTGCGAGACCGAGTTCGTGACCGTGCCGCCGGCCGCGCCCGGCCGGGCCGGGTCGTACGCGTCGGTCTTGGTGACCGCGGTGAACGTCATCATGCCTTCGCCGTGCACGTTCGTCCGGACGTAGCGATACCCCATGTTCCCGTCGAGCTCCCAACCGAACGGCAGGGCCAGTCCGAAGTCGCCCATGATGTAGAACGCGCGGGTGCGCTCGACGAGGTGCTGCTGCGGTTGCCGGTAGACGTTGCCGTCGCTGGCGGTGCACGACTTGACACAGTCGAAATTCATGTTCGGCGTGGCGACCAGCGCGAAGGCCTTGTCGACGTCGATGCCGGTCCAGTTGTCCGGCAGTCCGGCCGGCCGCCCGCTGGCGCCCGCGAAGAACCCGGTGGGCGTGGCCTGTCCTTTCAAGGTGTGTGTGACGAGGTCCTGGTACTGCTGCGCGGTCAGCACCGTATTGCCATCGAGCGCGCGGCGCGGATCCGCGCCCGGCGTGAAGCCGTAGCGGCAGGCGTTGCCGCCGGGGGCCAGCGAGCCTGGCGTGTCCTGGCAGCCGTTGAAGGTGCTGCGGATGATCGGCGTCGGCAGCACCACCGCCGGCACGTACCCGGGCCGGCCGAACGCGCCGACGGCCGCCCGCACCGTGTAGCCGCCGCTGTTGCCGGTGTTCGGGTCCCAGCTGTCGCGCAGGGTGTCGCGCAGGTTGACGCCGGCCTTGAAGCGCTTGAAGAACGGGATCGTCGCCGGCGTCGCCCAGGTCACGTCGACCTTGGCGGTGCGCTCCCCGCTTTCCATCAGGCGCGGATTGAAGTAGGTGCTGGGCTGCTGGGTCAGCAGCGGCTGCTGCGCGGCCGCGTAGGCGGGAATCGCGCGCGTGTTGTAGGGGCCCGGCTGGACCGCGGACGACGTCGCGCCCGGGGTGAGGATCGCGTACTGGGCCGGGTCGGCCTGGTTGAAGTTGCTGCTCGCCGGGATGGTATAGCCCCACAGGCCGTTCGGCAGCACGGCCATGGTCACGGGGCCGTAGTAGTCGCTGTAGCTCAGGCGCTTCTGGGCGCGTTCGAAACGCGACCGGGCGTCGCCGGCGAAGAACTCGGCCTTGAGCGGCCCGTCGCGGTATTCGCCGCCCAGCTGCAGGTATTGCGCCGTCGTCTTCGCGTATTCGTGCACCTGGTCGGTCGTGGCGCTCGCGTCGCTGATCGTGTAGCGGGTCAGGTGGTGGTTGGCGTCGGCGACGATGGAGCCGGGGACGACGTTCGCCACCGCGCTTTGCAGAAGCGTGTTCGCGGCCTGGGCCGGCGTGGCGTAGGCGTAGTAGCCGGCACCGGGCACCGGGGTGCGCGTGCCTGCCTGCAGGTCGTCGACATAGGCCGGGCCGGCATACCCCGGGCTGACGGTGGCGGACGGGTTGACCTGCACGCTGCCCAGCGTATAGGTCAACTGGTGCATGTCGTCGTAGCGCCGGTTGTAGCTGCCCTTGGCATACACGGTCAGATGGTCGTCGACCTTGAAGTCGGCGCGCAGGTCGAGGTTCTGGCGCTTGTCGAACTCGCGCTTGATCATGTAGCGCACGTTGGATGGCGTGTAGTCGCTCCACTGATTGAGGCAGCTGGCCAGTTCGTTGATACGCTGGTTCTGCGCGGCGCCGCGCGCGCTCGCCGCGATGGCAGCGCTCTGCCCCGCCGTCAGTGCGGGAAAGGCGGCATAGCAGTCGGCCTTGGTGCCCGCGGCGGCCGACCGGGTCAGCACCTCGAGCGGCGTGGCGGAGTCGAAGGTGCCGCCGGCGGCCAGCGGCGAGCGCAGCATCGGCGTGGTCGCATTCGCATCCGCCGCGTTCATCGTCGCCGGCCGAAACGTGAACGTCTTCGCGGGCGAGCCGTCGAAGTCGGCCAGCCGGTAATAGCCCTGCAGCGCCGATTGCGCCACCTGGGCCGAATGGGCCTCGTTGGCGAGCGTGGCGGACGACGCGTTCAACAGCACGCCCAGGCGGCCGTCGAGGTATTTGTGCGCCAGCACGACGTTCGCGTCCGGCTCCCAGATCCGGTTCAGCGAGCCGCGCGAGCCGGCCACGCGCACCGAGACGAAGGGCTTCTTGAAATCGAGGCCGGTGCGGGTCTTGATGATCACGCCGCCGCCGAGCGAGCCCTCGGTCATGTCGGCGGTCGCGCCCTTGACCACGTCCACGCTCTTGATCAGGTCCGACGACAACTGGCGGAACTCGGTGCCGCGGCCGCCGCCGCCGCCGTACATGTCGGTGCCGCCGGCCGACTGGACGGCCTGGCCGTCGATCTCGACGCGCGTCAGGTCGGGGCCGTTGCCGCGCACGGCGACGGTGACGCCTTCGCCGAAGTCGCCGCGGTCCAGCGACACGCCGGACATGCGCGAGATCGCCTCGCCGATATTCCGGTCCGGCAGCGAGCCCACGTCGTCGGCCACGATCGAATCGAGTGCCGTCGCGGCGTTCTTCTTGCGTTCGATGCCCGATTGCTGCGATGCCCGGGTGGCGACCACGAGCACCTGTCGCACCGGATCGCCGCCACCGCCGCCGGGCCGTTCCTGCGCATTGTCCGGGGCTTGCGCCTGGGCGCCAGCGGGTGCGCCGCACATGATCAGGAGGGCGGCCGATACGGCGCAGCACGCGGCCTTGCGCTGGCCCGGCACGTCCTTGTCGCCCGCCCGCTGGCCGCGCACCGGCGCGGATGCCAGGATGAACACCGCGCCGCTGGCGGTGACCTTGCCGTACAAGCCCGTCCCGGACAGCAGGCGCTGCAAGGCGACGGCCGTCGGAAAACTGCCGCGCACCTGGTTCGTGCACACGCCGGTGAGGATATCCTCGGACGCCAGGATGTTGATGCCCGCCTGTTTGGCAAACACGTTGATCGTGCTCGTGGCGGGGCCCACGGGAATATCGAACGCCTTGTCGACTTCCTGGGCGTGCCCCGCCTGTGGCATGGCGGCCGCACCGGCAACAAGAACAATGGCGGCAATGCTACCGCAATGATGTGTGACCATCACGCGTGTCTCCTTTACCTGGTCCTCTTATGGAACGGAATCTTTGCTCCGTTATGAATCAGGACGAACGGATCGTGAAAATCCCTGAATTTTTTGGCCAGGCGTTATAAGAATTGTCGGGGCGATCAGATGCTGTTCTTCTTGGGGCCATCCTTGGCGCCGATGACGATGCTTTCGATACTGACTTCGATCGGCACGTTGAGATACGCGCCGATATCCTTCGCGAACTGCTCGGCCGCGTCGATCTGGTACTGCCCGAAGATGCGCTTGCCCTCCAGCGCGGGGTCGGAAATGATGATCTTCTTGGCGCTGTACCGGTTGAAATCGGCGACCGCCTCGCCGAGGGTTTGCCGCGTGAATATCAACTTCCCCTCCCTCCATGCCAGTTTTCTCTGGATCTCCTGCGGCTGCCGCGCGACGGTGATCTGGGCCGTCCTGTACGGAACGAAGCTGCGTTGGCCGGCGGTCAACAGCGCCTTGGCGTTACCGGTCCACACCTCGACCGTCCCTTCCGTGACGAGAACCTCGGCGCCGTCCTTGAAACGGCGCACGCCGAATGCGGTGCCGACCGCGCGCACCCGCACGTCGCCCGCTTCCACGACGAACGGCTTCGTCTTGTCCTTCGCGACCTCGAACCAGGCCTCGCCCTTGACGAGCGTGATCTGGCGTTTTTCGCTGGTCAGCCTGACTTCCAGCCGGCTACTGCTGTTGATGCTGGCCACCGACGTATCCGCCAGCGCGACCCGCCGGAATTCGCCGCGGGACGTCGACAAGGTGGTGCGGCGCTCCGCCACGTTCAGCGAGACGCCCACGCCGAACAGGCCCACGCCGGCCGCCCACGCCCCGTACTTGAGCAGGGCGCGCCGGTTGGCGCCTGCCGGTTCGGATGCATCGGAGCGCAACGCATAGCGGTCCTCGCCCGGATACAGGTCGTGCTGCGCCACCGCCTGCGCGATCGCATTGTTGATGACGGTCGCGCGCACATACGCGCCCTCGTGCCGGGTGTCTTCCGCCAGCCAGGCGTCGAATTGCGCCCGCTCGTCCGCGTCGAGCGCCCGTTCCGACTGGATCCGCAGCCATGCAAGGGCCTGATTATCGATCGCTGACATTGGTCTTTCCCGCCTTGTTAATCTTGCGCACCTTCATGCTGGGCGGTATGTCGTGGGCGCCCTGCCTTTTCATCATCTCGGAGATCAACTCCATTCCCTTGGCCGATTCGTATTCGACCGCCTTTTCCGTGACGCCCAGCGAATCCGCCGTCTCCTTCAGCGACAGGCCGTAGATCCGCCGCGCGCGGAACACTTCGCGGCACCGGTCCGGCAGTTTGCCGATCAATCCCATCACCCAGCGCAGTTCGGCGCGGCCGAACACGATCCGCTCGGGGCCGGGCATGTCGTCCTGGACATCCAGCTCGCCCAGGTTGGCCATGATGTCGATATTCACGACGGCGTCGCGCCGGAGCCGGTCGGTGATGAGGTTCTTCGCGATCTGCACGAAGTAGCCGCGCGGATCCTTGACGTGCGTGACGGCGTCCATCTGCATCACCTTGCAGTAGACCTCCTGAATCACGTCGTCCACGTCGGCCGCACTCGTGCAGACGCGCCGCAATCTGAGGCGAAACTCGGCTTCGAAGGGCAGCAGGTGCACCGTCAGCCAGTTGATAGTGTCTTGGTTCATGTCTTTTCTCGTGTCCCAATAGTATGGACGAGAGAAAACGGCTTTTCCCTAAAATATTTCGCGTTATTTTCGGCCGGGGCACGCGGGCATTTGACGGTATTTACGTAGGGTGGGCACGCCGTGCCCGCCCTACAAAAAAGGCCCGCTGGGCAGCGGGCCGAATCTGCCTCCCCCGGAGGCAGAACAGGAGACATACGACGCGGCGGTGTTCAGAAAGGCGGTACCACCTTTTGGCCGCTGACGGCGATCCGCGCCCCGGCCCCCGCCGCCGGCCTCGCGCCGCCGGGCTGGCCGCCGCCGATCCACAGGTCCACCATCCCCGGCGGCACCACGCGCCGGCCCGCGGCGTCGACGATGCTCATGTCCCGGGCATCCACGCGGAAGGTGACGTCACGAGTTTCGTCCGCTCGCAAATGCACGCGCCGGAAGTGCCTGAGGGCCCGGATCGGGGCGCCGTCGGCCTGGCGCGCCACGTACAGCTGCACGACTTCGTCGCCGTCGCGGCTGCCGCTGTTGCGCACGGCGACGGTCACGTCGACGGCGTCGCCCGCCCGGATCGACCGCCTCGCGACCACCGGCCGCCCGTAGGCGAACGATGTATAGCTCAGGCCATAGCCGAACGGGTACAGCGGCGCGCCGCCGAAATAGCGGTAGGTCCGCCCCTTCATGCCGTAGTCGCCGAACGGCGGCAACTGGTCCACGGACCGGTAGAACGTCACCGGCAGCCGCCCGGCCGGACTGAAGTCGCCGGCCAGCAGTTCGGCCACGGCCTGGCCGCCCTCCCCGCCCGGATACCAGGCCTCGACGATGGCGGGAAGATGGGCGTCCGCCCAGTTCACGCTCAGCGCGCTGCCGTTCATCAGCACCAGCACCACCGGCTTGCCGGTCGCATGCAGGCGCTCGAGCAGCTTTTGCTGCGGCGCCGGCAGGTCCAGCGTGGTGCGGTCGCCGCCCGCGAAGCCGGGCGCCTTGACGCTCATCGCCTCGCCTTCGAAGCGCGCGGTCAGCCCGGCGACGAACACGATCACGTCGGCGTCGCGTGCGGCCGCGAGCGCGCGATCGTCGCTGGCGCTCGGGCGGCTCCACTGCAGCCGGTGGTCGCCGCGCGAGCCCGTCTGCATCGCCTCGACGCGGATCTTGTAGACCTGGCCGGCGTCCAGCCGGACGTCGGTGTCGGAGGTCGGCCACGCGATGTCCCACACGTCCGCCACCTGCTTGTCGTCCACATCGATCCGATAACCGCTTTCGCCCGAATAGCGGAAGCGGTAGGCGCCGCTGTCGCGCGGACGGAGGTAGCCGGTCCAGCGGATCGACGTCGCCCGCTCCGCACGCGCGGGCGTGCCCCATGCGACCCGCGCATTGGCATCGCTGCGCACGGCGGACGGCGCGCCGGCCAGCTTGGTGTTCCCGTATTCCTCGACCTTCAGCCCGGGCTGCGCGCAGGCCGCGTCCTGGCACAGCAGCGCGTCTGGCACGTCTTCCAGCGGCGGCCCGACCCAGCCCGTGCCTTCGACGAACGTGACCTGCCACCGGGCGAAACGGGCCTTGATGCCCGCATAGACGGTGACCGGCTGCGATGGCGTGCCGTTGTAGTTGCCGACCAGCGGATCGACGCTGTCCGCGTTCGGACCGACGACGAGGATGCGCCGGGGCGCAGGTTTGAACGGCAGCACGCCGTCGTTCTTCAGCAGCACCATCGACGCGCGCGCCGCCCGGAGCGACAGCGCCCGGTGCGCCGGCGTGTCGAAGTCGCTGGCGGTGATGCCTGCGTACGGCCCCGCGTCCGGCCCATCCAGCAGGCCGAGGCGCGCGCGGGCCACCATCAGGCGGCGCACGGCCGCGTCGAGATCGCGCTCCGCGACCAGGCCGGCGCGGACCGCCTTGACCGTCACCGCCGGATCGGCCGTGTCGCGCGCGCCGGCGGAGCAGAACAGATCGGTGCCGGCCTTCAGCGCCGCGGCGGCCGCCTGTTCCGGCGTCGCGACGTAGCCGTGGGATTTCGCCTGGTGGATGTCGGCGATGGCGGCGCAGTCCGACACGACGTGGCCGTCGAATTTCCAGTCGCCGCGCAGCACGTCCTTCAGGTAGTGCGCGTTGGCACAGGCGGGCACGCCGTCGATCGCGTTGTAGGCGCACATGACGGCCTGCGACTTCGCCTCGACGACGGCCGCATGGAAGGCCGGCAGGTAGGTGTCGACGACGTCGTGCGGCGACGGGTGCACGTCCTCGCGGTGGCGGTTCGATTCCGGCCCGCTGTGCACCGCGAAATGCTTGACCGTCGCCACCGTCTTGGGATGCTCGGGGTCGTCGCCCTGCAGGCCGCGGATGAACGCGACGCCCATGCGCGCCGTCAGGAACGGGTCCTCGCCCCAGGTTTCCTGGCCGCGGCCCCAGCGCGGATCACGGAAGATGTTCACGTTCGGCGACCATACGGTCAGCCCCGGACCGGCCGCCAGGCTGCCGTCGGGGCGGCGCCGCGCCGCGTACTTGGCGCGGAATTCGGTTGCCGTCGTGTCCGCGATCTCGCGCACGAGCCGCGTGTCCCACGTTGCCGCCATGCCGATCGCCTGCGGGAACACGGTCGCCTCGCCGGTGCGCGCCACGCCGTGCAGGCCCTCGTTCCACCAGTTGTAGGCCGGGATGCCCAGGCGCGGGATGGCGGGGGCGCGGTGCTGGATCTGTGCGGCCTTTTCTTCCAGGGTCATCTGCGACACCTGCCGCGCCGCCCGCTGTTCGGCCACGGCCGGCGCCTGCGCGCAGGCGGCGCCCGCCAGCGTAACGAGTGCGCATGCGAAAAGGCGGCGCGCCGCGCCGGCGGGGTGAAACGTCATGTCATGGTCTCCAGTCATCGTGGCCGGCCAGATGCTAGCAGGGCGGCCATTATGAAAAGGACCAGACGCCATAGCGATTCTTGGGAAAACACGATGCCCGCCGCCGCAGCAGCGCCGGCGGTTTGTTAGCATCCTCCGGTGCCGCCGGCCTGGCCGGCATCCCGCCACCGAACCCCCAGTCACTCCATGAAACGACATCGAACCGCCCTCCTCGCCGGCATCGCACTCTGCGCCCGGATCGCGTGCGCCGCCGCTTGCCCGAACGGCGCCCTCGCCTGCGAAGACTTCGAACACGGCACGCGCCTGCGCGCCGCCGACGGCAGCGCGCCGCAACCGCGCCCGCAGCCGGGCAGCGCCAACCACGTGCTGCTGTTGCGCGGCGACGGCCGCCCGCTGCTGCTGCCCGCGGCCCCACCCGCCGGGCCCTATTTCGTCGAAGCGCGCCTGCGTCCGGCCGGCCCGGACGCCGCGCCGCGGCACGCCTACCTGATCGCGCGCTATGCCGACGAACGCAACTGGCTCGGTCTGGCGCTCGCCACCACGCCGGACGGCAAGCGGCTCGCGATCGACATCGTGCGCATGCGGGACGGCCGGATCACGCGGCTCAAGCAGGGCGGCACGCGGGTCGACGCGCCGGACGCCTTCACCACGCTGCGCCTGGACGTCGACGGCACGGCCCTGGCGATGTACGTCGACGGCAACCGCATCAACGGCGTCGACGAACCGTCGCTGCCGCCCGCGCGCGTGGGCGTGCTGGCGCGGGACGGGGACTTCGAACTGGACGACCTGCGCGTAGGCGACGCGCGCGTCGCGCCGGTGCGCGTGGGCCTCGTGCGCATGTCCGGCCGGCTCGACCTGCAGGCCGGCGACGCGCCGCAGCGCTACCTCGTGCGTGCGAGCGCGGGCGCGAGCGCCAACACGGGCACGGACGCGGGCTCGAGCGCGAGCGCGAGCGACGGCACGCTGCCGTTTGCCGTCGCGTCGAGCGCGCCGGACATCGCCACGGCGAGCATGGACGGCGACGCCGTCGTGATCACGCCGAAGCGCGCCGGCGCCGCCACCATCACCGTGGCGAGCGCCGCGGACAACAACGCCGCCGCGACGCTCGCGGTCCGGGTCGGGCCGGCCTTCGCCACGTCCGATCGGGTGTACGACCTGCAAGGCAAGGCGATGCCGGCGGCCGGCGCGGCCGATGTCCAGGTCGACACGCCGCTGCGCCTGCGCTTCGACGCCGCGCCGAAGCCCGGGCCCGGCGCCTCGGTGCGTATCTTCCGCGCGGCCGACGACGCGCTGGTCGACGTGCTGCGCCTCGACGGCGACGTCGACGCCATCGGCACGAGCGCCGACGGCCGCCGGCGCGTGGTCCGCTACGACCCGGTCCGCATCGACGGGCGCGACGTGACGATCCGGCCGCACGACGCGCGGCTCGCCTACGGCACCGAATACTACGTGCTGGTGGATACCGGCGCGTTCCCGGGCGCGCGTCTCGCGGGGCAGCCGTTCGACGGCATCGGCAAGGCCGCGCTCTGGCGTTTCACCACGCGCGCACGCATGCCCACGGCGCGCGACCTGACCGTCGACGACGACGGCCCGGCCGATTTCCGCACCGTGCAGGGCGCCCTCGACCACGTCATGCGCAACGTGCCGCGCGCGGCGCCGGTGACGATCCACGTCGCCGCCGGCCGCTACGACGGCCTGCTGTACCTGCGCGGCAAGGACAACGTCACCTTGCGCGGCGCCGGCCGCGACGCCAGCGTGATCGCGGCCGAGAACAGCGACGGCCAGAATCCGGGCGCGGGCGCCAGCCAGGATGCGCTGGCGCCGGGGACGAACGGCGGCCGCTCGGTCTTCCTGATCGAGGACGCCGACCTGGTCACGCTCGACCATCTCGGCGTCGTCAACACGACGTGGCTCGCGAGGACGACCGGCGGCCAGGCCGAGGCGCTGAATTTCGCGAGCGACGGGCGCCTCGTCGCCACCGATGCGCGCTTCGCGAGCGAGCAGGACACGATTCTCGTACGGGGCTATACGTGGTTCTACCGCAGCCTGATCGAAGGGAACGTCGATTTCATCTGGGGCTACAGCCCCGCCTCGCTGTTCGAGGACAGCGAGATCCGCACGGTCGGCAACAGCGCCGCCGCCGCGAAGGGCGGCTACATCGTCCAGGCGCGCACGCCGGCGCAGGCCGACCCGGGCTTCGTCTTCCTCGACAGCCGCATCACGCACGGCCCCGGCCCGGCCGGCAACGACGCCCCGGCCGGCGCGAGCTTCCTGGCGCGCCCGGGCAGCAGCTGGGACAACGTCAGCTACATCAACTGCCGTATCGACGACCACATCTCGCCGCGAGGCTGGAGCGGCCAGCCACGTGGCGGCACGGGCTGGTTCGAATACAACAGCATGGACATGGCGGGCCAGCCGCTCGACCTCGCCGGCCGCAGCGGCGGGCAGGCGCTGACCGCTGCGCAGGCCGCGCGCTTCTCGAGCCGCGCCCGCGTGTTCGCGGGATTCGGCGGGGGCAAAGGCTGGAATCCGCAGGCGGCGCGGGAATGACGGCGTGATTGGGGCCGATGCGGCCGGATGGTTCCGGTCAAACGATGGCCCGCGCGCCCTGGACGGCGCGATTGGGGCCGATGCGGCCGGATGGTTCCGCACAAACGATGGCCCGCGCGCCCCTGGACGGCGTGATTGGGGCCGGTGCGACCGGATGGTTCCGCACAAACGATGGCCCGCGCCCCCTGAACCGTCGCCCCCGCGCAGGCGGGGGCCCAAGTCCGGCGCGTCCACGTAACGTAATCGGGTCCCCGGCAGGGCCAACGCCCAGTCCGGGAACGACACCGTTCCCTCAGTGCGCGGTGACGCGAAAATAATCAACGTCCAGGCTCGCACCCGCCCCCGCCGCCTGGCTCCCGACACTGAAGAGCCCCATCTGCGCCCCGACCCAGCGCCCCTTGCTGGCGGTGAACGGCTCCGCAACGGGCACGAAGGCCGTGCCGCCGGTGCGGTACGAAAAGCGCGCCACGCCGCCCTCGCGCATCTCCATGCGCAGGTCGAGATCCGCGGGGGCGGACGGCAGCACGACGCGGGTCGACTCCGTGCAGCGCACCTTGGCCGGCGTGCAGGTCGTGTAGACCAGCTGCGTCGCGGCGCCGGCCCGGCGCAGGCCCAGCCAGGCGTACTGCATGCCGTCCAGGATCAGGCCCGCGCGGTCGCCGTCGCGCGCGCCATTCAGCCGCACGTGCGTGTTGACGACGAAGGCCGGTGCCGGCAGCTTCTGCAGCAGGAGCGCCGGCGCGCCGCGCACATAGTCCGCCTCCGGCGCGGGTTGTGTGAGCAGGCGCAGGTGGCCCGGGCGCGCGGCCAGCGAATACCAGCCGGCCTGGCTGTTGGCGTTCCACTGCCATTGCAGGCCGAGCGCCGGTCCGTCGAATTCGTCGGAGGTCGGCGGCACCCTGACCGGGCCGCCGGGCACCGGCTTGGCATGGACGAGCACGGGCTGGCCGGTGCCGGGCTTCGGCCCGTCCTCGCCGATCACGGGCCAGCCGTCCACCCAGCGCATCGGCTGCAGGTGCACGACGCGGCCGTACGCGCCCTTGTCCTGGAAGTGAAGGAACCAGTCCTTGCCGTCCTGCGCCCGCACCCATGCGCCCTGATGCGGGCCGTTGATCGGCGTCGTGCCCTGCTCCATCACGGTCCTCACTTCATAGGGTCCGCGGATGCTGCGCGCGCGGAACACCGCCTGCCAGCCCTCCTCCACCCCGCCGGCCGGCGCGAACACGTAGTACCAGCCGTTCTCCTTGTACAGCTTGGGGCCCTCCAGCGTGCGGTAGCCGGGCAGCTTGTTGCCGTCGATGATGGTGGCGCCCGCGTCGTCGAGCAGCCGGCTGGCGTCCGGCGCCATGCTGCGCAGGGTCAGCAGGTTGTTGATGCCGGCGCGGCTCTTGGCCCAGCCGTGCAGCAGGTAGGCCTTGCCGTCGTCGTCCCACAGCGGCGTCGGATCGATGATGCCCTTGCCGGGCAGGAGCAGGCGCGGCTCGCTCCACGGTCCCGTGAAGCGTTCGGCCGTGGTGACGAAAATGCCGAGGTCCGGGTCCGGATAGAAGATCCAGAATTTACCGTCGTGCCAGCGCAGGCACGGCGCCCACACCCCGTCGCCGAGGCGCGGCACGGCGAAGCGTTCGGCCGGCACCAGGTGCGGCAGCGCGTGGCCGACCAGTTCCCAGTTCACCAGGTCCTTCGACTGCAGCAACGGCAGCCCGGGCGCGCTGTTGAAGCTCGACGAGGTCAGGTAGTAGGTGTCGCCGACGCGGATCGCGTCCGGGTCCGAATAGTCGGCATGCAGCACCGGATTCCGGTAGCGCCCGTCGCCCAGGTCGGCCACCCAGGGTTCGTCCGAACCTGGCGGCCGGGCGGCGGGCGCGGACTGGCATCCGGCCGCGAGCGCGGCCAGCAGGACGGCGCCGGCGATGCGGCCGGAGGTGGCGATGCGGCCGGAGGTGGCGAAATGCCCATGCGGCGAGCGGAATGGAAATGGTGTGGACATGCTGCTGCGTCTCCTTGCGTGTTGTCGGTGTGGGGCAACTGGCCGGTCCAGCCAGTTTCTCATCAAAAGGGTAGCAGAGCAAAATCTGGACCGACCAATTCATTAAATTGGTCTGCCAATAATCACAATGTTGTTTGGTGAGTTTCACAACGGTCCAGCCCGCCTCCTCGCTTAATCTATGTCCGACCGCCGGCGCCGGTATGCAATATATAACGTACACATGGCAAGCCGCGGAAAAAACGCATACCTACAAAGGAGACCCTATCGTGAGAGAGAACCCGTCATATCCGCTGCGGCCAAAGCGCCTGAGCCTCGCCGTGGCGCTGGCCCTGGCGTCGCTGATCGTCGGCGGCGCCGCGGCGGCGCAGGAGAATCCGGCGCCGGCCGCGGATGGCGCCAGCGGCGAAAAAATCGCCCAGGTCGTCGTGAGCGCGACCCGCGCCTCGCAGCAGTCGAGCATCGACCGCAAGAAGAACGCGGCGACCGCGATCGATTCGATCGTCGCCGACGACGTCGGCTCTCTGCCGGACCGGAACGTGGGCGAGGCGATCTCGCGCATGTCCGGCATCGCGCTGGACCGCGGCGACTACGGCGAGGGCGTCAGCGTCGCCGTGCGCGGCAATTCGGCCGACCTGACCCGCGTCGAGATCGACGGCCAGGGCGTGCAATCGGCCGGCGGCGCCGACATGGGCGGCACCAGCGGCGCCAGCGGCCGCGCCGTCGAGTTCCGCCAGCTGTCGTCCGACCTGATCAAGAGCGTGGACGTGGTCAAGGGCTCGACGGCCGACATGACCGAGGGCTCGCTGGGCGGCGGCATCATCATCAAGACCCGCACCGGCCTCGATTTCAAGAAGCCCTTCGCGTCCGTGCGCGTGGCCGCCTCGCAAACCTCGCTGAACAAGCAATGGAAGCCGGACGCGAACCTGATCCTGGCGGACAAATTCCTCGACGGGCGCCTCGGCCTGCTGCTCAACGCCTCGTCGACGACGCTGGCGAACGAGTCGCACTCGCAGCAGAACGCGTTCAGCGCGCTGCAGGGCTATTATCGCGTGGCCGACTTCGACAATTCGCCGCAGAAGACCTTCAGCTTCCTGCCAGCCACGCTGAACCGGGCCGACGCCAGCGTGGCGCAGCCGCTGTTGCAGTCGCCGCTGACCGGCGGCGGCTTCTTCGACTCGGCGACGCCGCTGTCGGTGCTGACCCAGTCGGCGGCCGCGCGCACCAAGGCCGACTGCTACGCCGCCTTCCCGGCCATCTCCGCCGCCCAACTGAACACGATCGCGTCCAACAGCCGCAACGCGGCACAGTCCCAGCGCGGCAACGAGCTGGCCACCTGCCTGAACCAGTGGAACGACTACACGCCGTCGAATGTGCGCTACTTCGTCAAGCGCGAGATCGACAGGCGCCAGGACCTGGACCTGCGCGCCGACTTCAAGGTCGACAACCACCTGACCGTCTACGCCAAGGGCAGCTACAACCGCCGCCGCGACGACATGTCGCAGCTCACCTACACGCTCGGCAACGTGCTGGCCAACACCGGCACGACGATCAGCCCCGCCTTCACCGGCCGGCCCTACGTCGACGACACCGCGGCCGGTGTGCGCAACGCGGTGCCGGGCTCCGGCTACTACCTGTACGACACCCCGACCACCCGCAGCAACGGCTATCCGCTGATGGGCACCGTCGTCAACATCGTGCCCGGCTCGATCGTCAGCGACGCCAACCACCACCTCACCTCCTACCAGATCACCGACGGCCAGGCGACCACCGACCAGCTGCACGACGTCGCCGACATCACGGCGAAATACTTCCAGCTGGGCGGCACCTACCGCAACGGCGGCCTGACCGCGGAATTCTTCGTCGGCGACGCGCGCTCGGATTTCCAGCGCGCCCAGAAGCGCATCAGCTTCACCAATTTCTACGGCCCGACCACGATGTCGGTGCTGCCGAATGGCCTGTGGACCTACAGCTTCCCCGGCAGCGGCTTCAACCAGTCCGACCCGGCCCAGTACGTGCGCGTGTTCCCGGCCACCGGCAACACCGCCGCGCAGCCGCTCGGCCCCCTCAACACGCGCGCCGCGCCGGCCTACACGATCGCCCAGCAGCCGCTGCTGAGCTCTTCGTCGCCGCGCACCGAGGCGTTCTGGAATCCGCAGATCCGCGCCACCGAGGAACGCACCGCCAAGCTCGATCTCAGCTGGGCGACGCCGGAATCGGTCCCGTTCTTCAAGCGCTTCAAGGCCGGCTTCAACCTGCGCGACAACCGCGTCGACAACTGGAATCCGGGCGACGGCAACAGCGGCGGCATCGTGCTGCAGGCGGCGAACGGCACCTATGGCCAGGCCGGCTACCAGGCGCCGATCGTGCTCCCGACCCCGATCGCCCGCGACGTGGTCCAGGCCTGCCAGGACACCCCGGGCTCGCTGGGCCCCGGCGGCAAGCCGTGCCAGTACGGCTATGTCTCGAACCCCGACCCGCGCCTGGCGCTGAACGGCACGACGCAACTGACGCCGCAGCAGTTCCAGGACCTCGTGGCGCAGGTCCTGACCGGCAAGGCCACGCCGACGCAGTTGTTCAGCGGCGCCAGCGGACGCCCGGCCGGCATGCTCGACAACTGGACCCAGATCGACGTCGAGAAAGCCTTCGGCCTGATCGGCGCGCCGAACAACAATTACGACTGCGTCAAGCACTGCACCGCCAACGACGGCAAGGTCTACGACCAGCCGGTGCAGAAGCTGAAGGAGCGCACGCAGGCGTTCTACATCATGGGCGACTTCGGCATCGACCACATCCCGTTCACCGATCGCGCCCTGCCGTTCGGCTGGGAGATCGACGGCAACCTGGGGTACCGCTTCGTGCGCACCAGGGTCAGCGGCCTCGGGATGATGACACTGAGCTCGATCACGCCGACCGCGTCCTACGACCCGCTCAACCCGACCGCGCCGGGCGGCACCGTCACCAACACGTACATCCGCAACACCGCGGTCAACGCCAGCACCACGGACTTCCTGCCCACCTACAACCTGGCAATGTGGATGGTCCCGGACAAGCTGGTGGTGCGCTACAGCCGCGCGCGCACCGTGGCGCGGCCGCCGATCACGCAGCTGCTGCCGGCCGGCACCTGCATCTACGACGAGACGCTGGCCGTCAATGGCGAAGTGGCCCAGCGTTGCAGCGGCACCCTCGGCAACCCCGCCCTGCAGGCCCAGAAGAACCTCAACCAGAACCTGAGCCTCGAACTGTATCCGAACAAGGACACGATGTTCACGGCCGCGGTCTTCCGGCAGCAAGGCATCATCGGCCCCGCGCTGAGCCAGGGCGTCAACAAGCTGCCGCTGTTCGCCGGCTCGCCGCTGGTCGACCCGGCCACCGGCACCGACCTGTCGACCATCCCGTTCAACTATTCGATGTGGATGAACGGCGCCGCGACGACCCGCAAGGGCCTCGAACTGGGCACCAAGACCGCCTTCACCTTCCTGCCCTGGGCGCTGCGCTACACCGGGTTCGACGCCAACGTGACGAAGCTGCGCTCCATCACGACCAGCGAAAACGCGGTCGACCTGCTGACCGGCGCCCCGCTGCCGCCGCAGCGCGAGTCGAAGTATTCGTACAACTGGGCGCTGTGGTACGACGACGGCCGCCTGTCGGCGCGCGTCGCGGTGCAGGCGGTGGCCTCGTACTTCACCTGCATCGCCGGCTGCACCCAGCAGGCCGCGATCCAGAATTATCCGGGCGTCGGGGTCCAGCTGACCAAATTCCCCTACAATCCGGGTTCGCCGAACTACAAGGACACCACCCGCTTCATCGACGCCAAGCTCGCGTACAAGCTGCGGCCGAACGTGGAGATCTTCGTCGAGGGCCGCAATCTCGGGAATGCGACCACCACCAACAGCCAGGGCATGTCGACGCCGTTCGCCGACGGCACGCCCAACCTGCTGGACTATGCGTATGCCGGCCGCCGCATCATGGTCGGTTTGAACTTCCGTACCTTGTGACTGACAGGAGACACTCTTGAATCGACAACCCCCGTCCCGGCCGGCGCGCCGCGGTTTTCTCGTGTCGACCGGGCTGGCGCTGGCCATGCCGGGCCTCGCCGGCGCCACCGCCGTCGCCGCGACGACGCAAGATCGCGACAGCCTGAGCCTCTGGTACGACAAGCCGGCCGGCGCCTGGGTCGAGGCGCTCCCGGTCGGCAATGGCCGGCTCGGCGCCATGGTCTTCGGCCGCGCCGCGCAGGAACGCCTGCAACTGAACGAGGACACGTTGTTCGCCGGTGGTCCGTACGACCCGGCCAATCCGGACGCGCTGGCGGCGCTGCCGCGGGTGCGCGCGCTGATCGACGAGGAAAAGTTCAAGGAAGCCGCCGACCTCGCGAGCGCGTCGATGATGGGCAAGCCGCTGCGCCAGATGCCGTACGGCGCCGCGGGCGACCTGCTGCTCGACTTCCCCGGCGTGCAGGGCGCCGCCCGTTACCGGCGGTCGCTCGACCTCGACACCGCGCTCGCGACGGCCAGCTTCACGGACGGCGCGACGCGCCACCTGCGCGAAGCGTTCGCCAGCGAACCGGACCAGGTCGTGGTGCTGCACCTGACAGCGACGGGCGGCCGCCCGCTGGACCTCGACGTGGGCTACCGCGCGCCGGCGAACGTCAAGTACGGCGACACGCAGACGCCGCCGGCGCCCTTTCAAGGCGCCGCCTGGGACCTGCGCGAATCGACGGATGCCGACAAGCGCCCGGCCACGCTCACGATCCGGCCGGACGGCGCCGGGGCGCTGCTGGTCGAGGGCCGCAACCAGCCGGCCGAGGGCATTCCCGCCGCGCTGCGCTACGCGGTGCGCGTGCGTGCCGTCAGCGACGGCGCGGCCACCGTCGACGGCGACCGGCTGCGGGTGCGCGGCGCCCGCAGCATCACGCTGCTCGTCTCCTGCGCCACCAGCTACGTGAACTACGCCGACGTGGGCGGCGACCCGGTCGCGATCGTGCGCGCCCGGACCGACGCCGCCGCGCGCAAGCCGTACGCGCGCCTGAAGGCCGACCACGTCGCGGCCCACGGCGCACTATTCAAGCGCTTCTCGATCCGGCTCGGCGGCGGCGCCGTCGACGCCCGGCCCACGCACGAACGCATCGCCGTGTCGGAAGCCGCGCCCGACCCCGGCCTGGCCGCGCTGTACGTGCAGTATGCGCGCTACCTGCTGCTGGCGTCGTCGCGTCCCGGCTCGCAGCCGGCCAACCTGCAGGGCCGCTGGAACGAGGGGAACAATCCGCCGTGGGGCGGCAAGTACACGATCAACATCAACACCGAGATGAACTACTGGCCCGCGCACGCCGCCAACCTGGCCGAATGCGTGGAACCGGTGCTGCGCATGATCGAGGACCTGGCCGTGACCGGCGCCGTCACGGCGCGCAAGCACTACGGCGCGCGCGGCTGGGTCACCCACCACAACACCGACCTGTGGCGCGCCACGGCGCCGATCGACGGCCCGAATTTCGGCATGTGGCCGCTCGGCGGCGCGTGGATGTGCAAGACGCTGTGGGACCACTACGAATACCATCCGGACGAAGCCTGGCTGCGCCGCATCTACCCGCTGCTGAAGGGCGCCGCCCTGTTCTTCGTGGACGCCATGGTCGAGGATCCGAAGGGCCGCGGCCTGGTGACGTCGCCCTCGATGTCGCCGGAGCACAACCACCATCCCGGCGTGGCGCTGTGCGCCGGACCGGCGATGGACCGCCAGATCATCCGCGACCTGTTCGGCTGGACGCTGCAGGCGCATGCCGCGCTGAAGGATCCGGATACCGAGTTCGCCACGACGCTGGCGGCGATGCGCAAGCGCCTGCCCGCCGACCGGATCGGCGCGCTGGGCCAGTTGCAGGAATGGCTGGAGGACTGGGACGCGAAGAAGGACACGCACCGTCACGTATCGCACCTGTACGGCGTCTACCCGAGCGAGCAGATCAACGTGCGCGACACGCCCGCCCTGATCGACGCGGCCAAGGTGTCGCTCGACATCCGCGGCGACAAGTCGACCGGCTGGGCGACCGCGTGGCGGCTGGTGCTGTGGGCGCGCATGGGCGATGGCGACCGGGCCCACGCGATCCTCACCGGCCTGCTCGGCCCCACCCGCACGTATCCGAACATGTTCGACGCCCACCCGCCGTTCCAGATCGACGGTAATTTCGGCGGCACCGCCGGCATCCTCGAGATGATCGTGCAGTCCTGGGGCGGCGAGATCCGGCTGCTCCCCGCCCTGCCCGCGGCGTGGCCCGAGGGCGCGCTGCGCGGCGTGCGCGCGCGCGGCGGCGTGGAGCTCGACGTCGACTGGGCGCAAGGCCGCCTGCGCCGCGTCGCCCTGCGCGGCCGGCCCGGCGCCGCGGTGCGCCTGCGCCACGGCACGCGGCTGCTGGACATTACCCTGGACCGCAACGGTCGCGCCACCCCGGAGTTCGCATGAAACCTTCCCTGTACGCGTTCCTGCTGCTGGCGCTGGCCGCCGCGCCGGCATGGGCCGGGTCGGCTCCGGCGCCGGCGCCGGCGCCGGCGCCGCTGCGCTTCCGCTTTGGCGGCGCGCCGACGCCGGGCATGCAGGCGGCCGCCTGCGATCACGGCAACGACATTCCGGTCTACGACGCAAAGCGCGGCTGGGGCTTCGTCGCGCAGACCGGCGCCCAGCCGCCACGGCCGGTGCACAGCGCCGGCATCCGCTGCACCGGCACGGCGGCCGTCATCGCCGAGCCGGCGTTCGACGGCGACAACCGTTTCGGCATGGCGTTCCGCGTCAAGGCCCCGCCGGGCACCTACGACATCCGGGTGCGCGCGACGGCGGGCGCGGACGACGCCACGGTCTCGATATCGGGCATGCAGACCAGCCGCCTGCTCAAGCCGTCCAGCTGGGATGCGGCGGGCCTGCTGCCCAACCGGACCCTCATGCGCGTGGACGGCCACGAATGGCGCTACCGCTACGTGAACGGCCAGGCGTTCATCGATATCGAGGTCGAGCCCAACCGCACCGGCACGCCGGTCGGCATCGAGGCGCTGGAGATCGTGCCGGTGGCGCTCGACGCCCGGCCGCCGGGCACGCTGCAGGCCGTGTTCACGCTCGGCGACTCCACGGTCAAGTCGTACACGTTCGAGGAAGCGCCGATGAGCGGCTGGGGCCAGGTCTTCGGCAAGCTGTTCGACCCGGCCCGGGTGCGCGTCGTGAACTACGCCAATGGCGGGCGCTCGTTCCGCAACGCCTATGCCGAAGGCCGCTTCAACGACCTGCTGCTGGCCGGCTACCCGGGCGACGTCGTGCTGATCCAGTTCGGCCACAACGACGAGAGCGAGGACGAGACCACGCGCTGGGGCCGCGGCGCGACGGAGGCGACGTACGAGGCCATGATCCGCGACGTCTACCTGCCGGCGATCCGCGCGCGCGGCATGCACGCCGTACTGGTGACGCCGATGTCGCGCGTGAACGGCGCGCAGCCGCCCGGCCGCCCGTACGAAAACTCGTTCCGGAAGCGCCGCTTTCCGGACGTGATGCGCAGGGTCGCCCGCGACGCCGGCGTGCCGCTGGTCGACCTGAACGCGCGCAGCGTCGCGTACTACAACGAAGCGGGCGTGGCCGCCGTGACGGCGATGATGATGTCGATCGAGGCCGGCGAAACGCCCGGCAAGACCAACGACGGCAGCTATGCCAACGGCCATCCCGCCAACAAGATCGACGGCACCCACTTCAAGGAAGCGATGGCCAAGCAGTACGCGCGCATGGTCGCGACCGGACTGGCGCAGCTCGCGCAGCAGGGCGATGCGGTCGCGGCGCGGGTGGCCGGCGCGCTGCGGGCCGACGTGCGGGCCGCGATCGGCACCGGCGACTGGTCCGCGATCTATCCGGAGATCGCGGCCGACATCAGGTCCGGCGACGGCGCGTACTACCGCAACCAGATCGAAAAGCTGATCCAGCTGGGCGCCCTGCGCGAGGACGCGCAGGGGAACGTCCATCCGCAGGCGCCGATGGACACGCGCGAATTCGCCGCCGCGCTGGGCCGGCTGCTGCACCTGCCGGAAGGGGCGTTGACGGGCTATCCGGACGGGCCGCTGCGCCGGGAAGTCATGGGCGCCATCGTGGACGACGCCTACCACCTGCGCTTCGCCGCGAAGCCCCGCTACATGACCGACTACAACGGCCGGACCGTCGTGCCGGGCATGCCGGGCTACGATCCGAACCTGGACACGGGCGCGCACGGCGCCATGTACTACCCGCTGGTGGACTGGGCGCAGCTGGAGGACCGCGCGGCCGTCGCCCCCGCCCTGGCGGCCAGGGTCGAGGACGCGTACCGGCTGGGATTGATCCGCTCCGAGGCGGGCATCGCGCGCGGCCGCATGGTCGATGGCCGGCTGCTGGAACCGCAGGCGACGGTCACGCGCGCCAAGGCCGCCAAGACGCTGTACTTCATGTGGGTGCTGGCGCAGCCGCCGGAGGTGGAGAACGACCGGCTCGCGCCGCCCGCGCAGACCTATCAACGCCCCGGCGTCGCCTACAACATGCCGGTGTTCGCCCCGGCGCTTAAGGCGCGGATGCGCTATCCGCTGGCGTGGTCGCCGCAGGTCACGGACTTGCCGGCGTGGCGCGGGCGCGGGCGCGCCGCGCTGTGGCAGGCCACGCTGCAGGAGCGCGACGATACGCCGTTCGCGCCTGAAGTCATCGCGGAACAGGACCGCGGCAGCTACGTCGCGCGCCAGGTGGTCTTCAACATCACGGCCGTGAGCCGCGTGCGCGCCCTGCTGCTGGTGCCGACATCCGCGGGCAGGCATCCGGCCGCGCTCATGCTGCACGACCATGGCGGCAAGTTCGACATCGGCAAGGAAAAGATGATCGAGCCGTTCGGCGAGGCCGACGCGGCCCGGCATGCGTCCGCGCGGGCCTGGGCGGACCAGCACTTTTCCGGCCGCTGGCCCGGCGACGCGCTGGCCGCGCGCGGTTATGTGGTGCTGTGCGCGGATGCCGTCGGCTGGGGCGACCGCGGCCCGCTGACGGGCGAGGCCCAGCAGGCGCTGGCGTCCAACTTCTTCAACCTGGGCAGCTCCCTCGCCGGCAATATGGCGCTCGAGGATGTGCGCGCGGCGCGCTTCCTCGCGTCGCTGCCGGAAGTCGATCCGAAGCGCGTCGCCGCGCTGGGCTTTTCGATGGGCGCCTTCCGCGCGTGGCAGGTCGCGGCGCTGTCCGACGACATCGCCGCCGTGGTCGCATCGAACTGGATGGCCACGGCCGACGGCCTGATGGTCCCGGGCAGCAGCACGCTGCGCGGCGGGTCGTCGTTCCAGATGATGCATCCCGGCCTGCTGCGCTGGCTCGATTATCCGGACGTGGCGAGCCTCGCCGCGCCGAAACCGGCCCTGTTCTTCGCCGGCGAGACCGACAAGCTGTTCCCCGTCGCCTCCGTGCGCGACGCGTACGCGAAGATGGCGCAGGTGTGGCGGGCCTGGGGCGCGGCCGACCGGTTCGAGGCGATCGTGCGGCCGGGCGGCCACGAATTCCCGCGCGCGGTACAGGACTACGCCTACGACTGGCTCGACCGCCAGTTCGGCGCCCGGCGCTGAAGCCTGCATATTTTAATATAGCACCTGACAGTTTTAATAATTGTCGTGCGGCCCCGCGATCCAGATAATCCAGCTACATTCATCAATCGAACTGGAACTTCTGATGCAAGCGCAAAGGTCTTTACGCCGGCTGCCACGCCTGGCCCTGATACCCCTGTTGTTCGCGGTGGCCGCGGCGCACGCCGCGACCGATCCCCTCGCCCCCACGGCGCACTGGAGCGCCTACACGGCCGGCCGCGCGGCGGTGCCGCCGATGGGCTGGAGCAGCTGGAACGCGTTCGGTACCGATATCGACGAAGCGAAGATCATCGGCTCGGCCCAGCGCATCGTCGACAGCGGCCTGGCCGCCAAGGGCTATCGCTACATCAACATCGACGACGGGTGGGCGCTGCGCCGCCAGGTGCCGGACGGACATCTGGTGATCCGGCCCGACCGTTTCCCGTCGTCCGTCACGGGCGGCGCCAGCACCTTCCGCCCCCTCACCGACAAGCTGCACGCAATGGGACTGAAGGCCGGCATCTATTCGGACCTCGGCCGCAACACCTGCTCGCAAGCCTATTCCGGCACCGACACCGACCTCCCCAAGGGCAGCGTGCTCGAACGCGAGATCGGCCTGTACGGCCATATCGACCAGGACATCAAGCTCTTCTTCGCCGACTGGGGCTTCGATTTCATCAAGGTCGACGGCTGCGGCCTGCGCGCGTACGGCCCATCCAGCCCGAAAGTCCGCTCGGGCCAGTACCGCGCGCTGACGCCCGTGCTGGACCTGGAATCGGTCGCCCGTTCGAATATCCCGGCGGTGCAGGCGGAATTCACGCAGATCAACGCGGCGCTCCAGCACAACAATCCCGACGGCGACTTCCTGCTGTCGCTGTGCGTCTGGGGCGCGGCCGACGTGCGCGCATGGGGCAAAAACTTCGGCAACATCTCGCGCACCAGCGACGACATCCGCCCGTCCTGGACCCGCATGCTGAGCAACTTCGACAGCGCGGCGCGGCGCGCGCTGTATGGACATCCGGGCAGCTGGAACGACCCCGACATGCTGTTCATCGGCGCCGGCGATTTCGATGCCGGCCACCTGGTCGAAGCCAGGTCGCACTTCGCCCTCTGGGCCATGCTGAACGCGCCGTTGATGACGGGCGCCGACCTGAGGACGACGCCGCAGGCGCTGATGGACATCTTCGGCAATGCCGACATCATCGCAGTCAACCAGGACCCGGCCGGCAACCAGGCGACCCTCGCCTACGACGCCGACGACCTGGAAATCCTCGTCAAGACGCTCGCCTCCGGCCAGAAGGCGGTCGCCCTCTTCAACCGCGGCTTCGCACCGATCGACGTCGACCTGACCGCCGAACACCTCAAGTTCCGCAAGGACGCACCGGTCACGCTGACCGATCTCTGGACGAAGGCGGGCACCTCGTTCACGAACGAGACCAGGATCCGCGTCGCGCCGCGCGAAACGCGGATCTTCCGCGCCGAGGGCACGCGCACGCTGGCGCAGGGCATGTATCTGTCGGAACAACCCGGCAGCGTGAATCCGGCCGTCGACGGCGTGAGCGCGCCGCAGGCCGACCCGACGATCTTCCGCTCGTCGTTCGGCTGGACCGGCACCAAGGGCCAGGGCGAACGGCCGATGTACGCCGGCTGGGGCGGCGCGCGCGCCGACAGCACGCCATACGGCCAGACGCTGCAGATCGCCGGCACGCCTTACGCCGCCGGCATCGGCATCCTCGCCAATTCCCGGCTGGAGGTGCGCAACCACGGCTACCGCCGCCTGGACGCGCGGGTCGGCGTCGACGATTCCGCCCAGGACCGTACGCATGCCGTGACCTTCATGATCTACGGCGACGGCAAGCTGCTCGCCACGAGCAAGCCCTCCCGTTGGGGCCAGCCGGCGCAGGCATTGGGCGCCGACGTCGCGGGCGTGAAGGTGATCGAACTGGTGGCGCGCAGCGCGGGCGGCGCCAATGAGCAGTTGCCGGTCAGCTGGGGCGACGCGGCGCTGTTGTCGGCGGCGCCGGCGCGGTAGTCGGCGCGGACGCGGGCAAGCCCATGCCCGCGTCCGACGCGTCCTGGCACCGACGGGCATCGGGCGCCGCGCGGCATCCGGTGCCGGCGCCCGTGGTTGCCTGGCATGCCGGGGTGCGGCGGCCATGTCGTCGCATCCTCCACGAATGGCGATATCGCCACCGCACCTTCCCTGCCGACCTTCGAACAATCCCGTTGTTCGGCGCGCCGTACTCGCTGCCGGCCTCGCCAACCATGCGCATGGCGCACGCGATGACTTCGGGAGGGAGTACTTCGGCGACTTCCTCATGGCTCCATCGGCTCAAACGACGGAATTGCTGCAAACCCGGGGTGGTTCAGTTGCCCGCCTTCCCTGCCCGCGGCGCCGTCACCGTGCCGCGCATCACGGCGCGGCACGGCACGCGCACGATGCCCGGTTCCTGATCCTTGCCGAGCGCCCGGCGCGCCGCCAGCGCGCCGATTTCGCGGTATGGCAGGGTGATGGTCGTCAGGCCGGGATCGGACGCTTCCGAGAGCAGGCGGAAGTCGTCGCAGCCGACGACCGACGCGTCTTCCGGCACCCGCAGGCCGCGCCGCTGCAGCAGGAAGATCACGCGGATCGCCATCTTGTCGTTACCGCGCAGGATGGCGGTGGGACGATCGGCGCCGGCGAACAGGCCGTCGATCGTGGTTTTCAGCTGCGCGAATTCGTCGTCGCTGTCGGGCGTGGCGCCATGCAGCAGCCAGGCCTCGTTCGGCCGCACGCCGTGATCCTGCATGGCGCGGCGAAAACCGTGCAGGCGCAGGCGCGTCGCCACCATGCCCTCGATCAGCTGCAGGAACGCGATCTTGCGACGCCCGGCCCGCAGCACGGTCTCGGCCGCCGCATAGCCGCCGCCCTCGTCCCGTATGACTTCCGCGAACCGGGACGTCTCCTCGCAGCAGTTCGCGAGCACCGCCGGCGTCTGGCCCGCCATCTCGTTCAAGGTCGCCGGACGATGGAACGTCGTGGCGAAGATGATCGCCTCGACGCGGTTGGTGCGCATGTCGGCCACCAGGCGGCTGGCGACGTGCGCCTGCCCACCCGTCTCGCCGATGAGGAGCATCTTGCCCAGGTCTTCGCACACGGACGGGATGCCCTTGATGATCGCGGACGAATCCGGCGTCGTGGTGTGCTTGTCCGCGATGACGGCCACGAGGTCGGTCTGGCGCCCGCGCAACATGCGCGCGGCGGCCGACGGCGCGACATCGAGCGCCTGCATGGCGTGCTCTATCCGCCTGCGCGTTTTTTCCGACACGCTGTTCGCGTCGCTCAGCACGCGCAACACGGTCTTGATCGATACGCCGGCTTTTTCGGCGACATCGTGAATGGTCGACACCTCGTCTCCTGTTTGGCCCGATGGGCCGTCGAATGCCGCGCACTCCACCGTGGCCGCTGCGCGCCACAGCAAAATGTCCATCGTCGTCATTTAACGGGATGCTGTCGGCTTTTTCGTTGTGGTCAACATTTTTACGGGGTCGGGGGAGCGATGGCGGGGTGGGTTGTTGCTGTGCTGCCAGCCGGATTACGGGCTATCGCGCATGCCGCCGGAACTGATCGCGCAGGGCCTGAAGTTAGGCGTGGCCGGATCGTGCGGTTGCGGCGGGAGCTTGGCCAGTGTTGCAAACAAAAACGCAAAGAGGAACTGCTATAACAACGCGCCTTTGGAGAGTTTCTGAGGCAGCCTGAAGAACGAACTGATCCATCACCAGAGGTATGCGATGCGGGCCAACGCGGAATCGGCGATGACGGAATACATCGAAATCTTCTACAACTGCCAGCACCGCCATTCGCGCCTCTGATATATGTCACCAGCATCGTTTGCAAACAATTTCAGCAAACGAGCGCTGGCTGCTTAAAACGGGCGTGCCCACTATCGACAGTACATCTCAGTCGT
Source organism: Massilia luteola (assembly GCF_034420155.1). Taxonomy (NCBI): domain Bacteria; kingdom Pseudomonadati; phylum Pseudomonadota; class Betaproteobacteria; order Burkholderiales; family Oxalobacteraceae; genus Massilia; species Massilia luteola. The sequence continues at coordinate 5,368 of NZ_JAXOFN010000037.1, read as the reverse complement.
CATTGCATTTACATAATTGAACGGACTACCACGCGGCATCGTATAATCATGGAAGCAATTTTTATTAACTAGAGGAAGTGCCTATCAACAGCCACGAGCAAGAAGTTTACTGTTGCACGCCGTAGTAGACTTCAATCAAGCATGATCCGTTCTCTTGTCGAAAGAATGCTTTGGTACGACGGTGTCTCAGGTCGTGTAAGCCTCACACAGGCTGACCTTCATACGCGTACGGAGCCTTTAGTCGTCCTTGGCGAGGCGGGCATGGGAAAGACGACCCTGCTCAAGTGGCTTGCTAACGCCCCAGGATTTATATTCTGTACAGCTAGGAAGCTCATTAACCATGCGAGACCGGACAAACTGCTCGGAGATGCGCACGTACTAGTTATTGACGCGCTTGACGAACTCAGCACCCACCGAGAAGGCGATGCTGTTGATCTCGTACTCCAGCGGCTCGGTGAGCTCGACAATCCACGCTTCATCTTGTCTTGCCGGGTAGCGGACTGGCGTAGCGCAACCGGCACTGGCGCCATTCTTGAGCTATACAACGAAAAGCCGCTGGAATTGCATCTGGAGCCTTTCGACGACAGCGATACGCTCGCCTATCTCGGTCAACAGATGGGAATCGAAGCTGCGGAGGTCATCGTGAATCACTTCACCTCACGTGGTCTCCAGGGTTTTCTCGGCAATCCACAGACGCTCTACCTTGTCTCACGGATTGCCGGGCAAGAAAGTTTACCTCGGACCAAGAGTGAACTGTTCGAACGCGCGGTCGATGTTTTACGACTCGAACATAACGAGGCAAAGAGCGGCAAGGAGCTTTCACGCGAAGCGACACTGAATGCCGCAGGTGCGGCATTCGCTGGCCTAATCATTTCCGGCAACGAGGCGATCGTCCGCACGGCCTCAGCCTATATTGGAGACGGAGACCTCCAGTTAGCCGAACTGGGCAGTGTCGCAGACCGGGACGATCTCGATGCTGTTCTCCGAACCAGACTTTTCAAGTCAAATGGTGTCGATCGGTTCACCTACTGGCACAGGACCATCGGAGAATACTTGGCTGCGCGTTGGCTAAGAACTACGGCCGATACGCCACGCAAGCAAAGACGTCTGATGTACTTGTTCCATGGCTCCCACCTCGTGCCATCAAGTCTACGCGGTGTCCATGCGTGGCTCGCGCGCGATCACGTACTGGCGCCGGCGGTCATCACGATAGATCCCATGGGCGTGGTCGAATACGGCGACGCCGACGATCTGACCGCCGACCAGGCCCATTTGATGCTCGAGGCGTTGAGTGCGCTCGCAATTGAAAATCCTTTCTTCAGCAAATGGGAACCATATTCCGCTCGTGGGATCGGACACCCGGCTCTTATCGAAGACGTGCGTTGTCTGATCAACGCGCAACAAACGCCAGTAAGACTGCGGCAATTCATACTCGAAGCTGTCAAAGGGACCAGAATCGCGCCAGAATTGTCGGGGGATTTACGGACCTTGGTGCTCGATCCAGATGCGGTCTTCATCAACCGCAGTGCTGCTGGAAATGCACTGATTGGAGTCGAGGATAGCGAAAGCCAGGACTGGCCGACGACTATGCGGGCACTTCACACACTTGGCGATGCACTGTCCGTTCGGTTGGCAATCGAGCTCATGGACAAGATCGGTTACGAACAGTTCAATGACGAGCTGATCGCCGACCTCGTGCTCGCCTACGGCCGGCAACGCGACCGTACGCTTGGTGTACTGATGGGACTGGAGCGCCATCTGCCGGACCACCGCCTGGGCGGCGTGTTGGATCGCTATACACGCGCGGTGGCAATTTCAGGCAACTTAGACGACACCGTCGAGAACGCAGAATTGACAGGGTTCGCCTATGACTTGATCAGTCGCCATGTTCGATGCTGCGAGGTCGAGGTGAAACGGCTTTGGTCCTGGCTCCAGCCGCTCGATTCCGACATCGGGGCAGGCTTTAGTAGCGGCGACGAGCTTGCGCTGCTCTTCCAGGCAGATCATTCGCTGCGACTGGATCTTCTCCGGCTGGTGTTGCTCGATCACTCTGAAGCGGACTCCGTTAGGACGCGAGCATGGACGATACACAGCCGGCTTCAGGGCGTTTGGCCGACGGCCGAAGAGATTATCGTCCTCTTCGAATCGCTCGATCCATCAAATTGTGATGACCAGCTCTGGCAGGAACTCGTTCAGCTGACACACCACGACCACGAAACTGGCGCCGAGGTGCGAGCGGCCGCGCGACCATTCGCACGAAATCGCGCTGATATGCTTTGCTGGCTCGACGGCCTCGTTGAGCCGCCCAGTTGGAAGGCCGAGCAAACCCGGCGCGACTCGGAATATCGGCAACGACAAGCCGACCAGCAAGCGGAGTTCCGCACGCACCTCATCAGCCGCATCGACGAGGTGCGTCAAGGACAATACGGCGCCATCATCACGCTCGCAAAAGCCTATCTTGGCCTATTCAGGGACGTCGATCGGGACGCCACGCAGGCTCACGAACGGATTGAAAAATGGTTAGGTCATGATATAGGTGTTGCGGCGAGCCTGGGCTTTGAAACATTCCTCACCTCAACCAGCCTTCGCCCCACTGCGGATGAGATCGCAGTGAGTGCGGTCAACGGACAACATTGGGAAGCTGCGTACATCATCGTCGCCGCGCTCGCTGAACGGCACCGAAAGGGTTTGAGCTTCACCGACTTGCCCGACGAGTCACTGCTTGCCGGGCTTTTCGAATTACGTCATACGAGCATTCACGAATACGCAAAAATAGCTGGACTCGACGATGCCGTCGAAGCTGCTGTCCGATCACGCGGGCTATGGGTAGTCGCCCTCCACCGTTACTATGAGCCGCAACTCAAGATGGGCTACGCAAACGGAAATCTGTACACCCTGATGCGAAGCGACAAGGATAGTGTACTCGCGACGGAGCTTGCTGCCGACTGGCTCGTTCGCTTTCCCGATTTGCCTACCGCCGTCGAAGAGGAACTTATTGACCGGCTCATCATCTCGGACCGGTACGATGTATTGAGGGCAGCCGCCGCTACCGGGCTCGCGTCAACAGACGCCGCGCGACGCCGTAACTGGTTGGCCGTCAGCTTCATTACGGACTTCGACAGCACGGTGCGTACAATCGAGTCAGGCCCTGTCGACGCTGAACTTCTGTGGCATGTTTGGGATCGCACCAAACACGCACAAGGAAGACCCGACATGATGCTGCCACCACTGCAGCTAGAGTGGTTGATTTCACATTTTCGTTACCTCTGGCCGGTCGTTTCTCCTCCTCGTGACGGGTGGTCCGGCGACAGGAATGCGTGGGACGCGACCGAACACATCAGTCACCTGATCCGTCGACTTGGCAATGATCCTGATCACGAGACTTCTGCAGCACTCTCACGTCTGGCAGCCGCACCGTCCGACGGTTACACCGAAACCGTTCAGTCTGTGGCCGCGGAGCAAAGGCGTATCCGGGTCGAGTCGACGCACACGCCTCCCACGCTCGAGACGATTGCCTCGATAGTCCGGGACAACCTGCCCCTCAGCGCTCCTGATCTACGGGCTTTTCTTGTCGAAGAACTCGCTGTCGTGCAAGCGAAAATCAAGAGCGATGATGTCGAATCGTGGCGCGGCTTTTATGACGACGCAGAGGTCCCGCACCAAGAAGAACGCTGCCGCGACCACCTTCTTTTACTGCTCCGTCAAGGAGCAACGGGCATCACGTTCACGCCGGAGGCACATGTTGCCGCCGACAAGGAGGTGGACATTGCATGCTCCATTAGTACCCTCAGGCTGCCGATCGAGGTTAAAGGCCAATGGCATGCAGAGCTCTGGCGGGCAGCGGACAGCCAACTGGCCAGGCTGTATGCAAAGGACTGGCGCGCAGATGGGCACGGCATCTATCTTGTGCTCTGGTTCGGTAATCACGTCGCCAAGAACAAACGCCTTCGCAGTCCGGGACGCGGGATCGATTCTCCACGGACGCCAGAACAGTTACGCGAAATGCTCGCGTCGACGAGCCGAGCAGTTCAGGATGGAAGAATCGAGGTGGTTGTGATCGACCTCTCGCGCCCCGAACGCAGCCACAAACCAGGGGAAGGTTTTCAGATACCCGACACCGAATTCTAAGGCCGCATCCAAAAATAGCGCAATCAAAGGCTGGGGCTGTGGTCGGCTGAAGATACGTTGGTACTGTATCCTCAACCCTAGGGAGCCGCTGATCAATTCATCCGCCGCAGGTGCCACAGGCCTGGCCATCTGCGATAATTTCAACCCATCCAACGCTGTCGTGTCGATCATGCAAAAGAGCTTCTCGGACCTTGAATACGCAAACAAGAAGAAGCTGACGCGGCGCGACCGCTTTCTTGCGGAGATCGAAAAGATCACGCCGTGGGAGCCGCTGCAGCGGGCAATCGAACCGTTCTACCCCAAGATCGTCGGTGCTGGCCGCCCGCCGATCGGCTTGGCACGCATGCTGAGGATGTATGTGGCCCAACAGTGTTTCGGGCTGTCGGATGAGGGCATTGAAGACGCGATCTACGACAGCCAGGCCATCCGCGCCTTTGTCGGCATCGACCTCAATCGGGAGTCTGCGCCGGACGCGACGACGCTGCTCAAATTCCGGCATCTGCTCGAAGCTAACGGGCTGACGAAAAAGATCTTCGACACCATCAACGGCCACCTTGCCGAGAAGGGTCTGATGATGCGTGAGGGGACCATTGTGGATGCCACGCTGATCGCGGCGCCGCCTTCGACCAAGAACAAGGACGGCAAGCGTGATCCGGAAATGCACCAGTCGAAGAAGGGCAACGAGTGGCATTTCGGGATGAAGGCGCACGTGGGAGTGGACGCCGCGTCCGGCCTCGTGCATACCGTCATCGGCACTGCCGGTAACGTCGCCGACGTCACACAAGCGGGCTCGTTGTTGCACGGCGATGAATCTGCGGCGCTTGGCGATGCCGGCTACCAAGGCGTCGAGAAACGTGCAGAGAATCTCGGCAAATCGGTGACCTGGCACGTGGCGATGAAGCGCTCCAAGCGCAAGGCCCTGCCCAAGAACAAGCTCGGCCGCATGCTCGAAAAACTGGAGCATCTCAAGGCCAGCGTGCGGGCGAAAGTCGAGCATCCGTTCCATGTCATCAAGAACCTGTTCCGTCATCGGAAGACGCGCTATCGCGGCTTGGCCAAGAACACGACACAACTGTTTACGCTGTTCGGCTTCGCCAATTTGGTACTGGCTGGCCGGCGATTTACGGTCACCGACACCCGACGTGCGTCCTGAGTGCCGGAAGGCAAAAGAAATACTGCCGACTTGCTGAACAATTGCCTGTGGCCGGGCCAAAAACATCTTTCGAGGTGCCAAGCAACC